>NZ_JBHTUD010000004.1:215507-446544 GCF_042794235.1 Nocardia sp. NPDC056541 | reverse complement strand
CGGATCAGGCCGAAGGGCGCGGGCATACGCTCGTAGAGGTCGATGCTCACGTCGGCATCGGACTTCATCAACGCGTCGGCGGCGTAGATACCGGCGGGCCCGGCGCCGATGATCGCCACCCGCAGTGGAGTTCTCATTTCTCGTAGCCCGCGACGAACGGCGTGTCCACGCCGAGCTCGCCCACCGCGCCCGCGCCGCCCGGCGAGCCGAGCGCGGTGTCGCGGCCGGGCAGCGCCGTGTCGAAGAAGGCCGCGTTCGTGGCGACGAAACCTTCCTGGCCGGCCGGAATGTCATCGTCGAGGTAGATCGCCTCGACGGGGCAGACCGGTTCGCACGCACCGCAATCCACGCACTCGGTCGGGTGGATGTAGGCCATCCGGTCGCCGGTGTAGATGCAGTCGACGGGGCATTCCTCCACGCACGCGCGATCCATGACGTCCACGCAAGCGGCTCCGATGACGAAGGTCATGGCTGTAGTTCCTTGTCGTTGGGCTCGCCGAGGGCGGCGAGGATTTCGTAACGCAGCCGCGCGAATTCGGGTTCGAATCGGGCGCCGGGTGCGCGTGGTGCGGCGATCTCGATGACGCGCTGGATGCGGGCGGGGCGCGGGGTGAGCAGGACGATCCGATCGGCCAGCAACAGCGCCTCGTCGACGTCGTGGGTCACGAACAACACCGTGGTCCGGCGCTGCTGCCACACCGAGATGAGCAGGCGCTGCATATCGGCGCGGGTCTGGGCGTCGAGAGCGCCGAACGGTTCGTCCATCAGCAGCACGCGTGGCTGCGCGGCCAATGTCCGCGCCAGCTGCACACGCTGACGCATACCGCCCGACAGCGCACCGGGCAGATGGTCACCGAAGTCGGTGAGCCCCACCAGGTTCAGCAGTTCCTGGGCTTCGACGCGCCGGTTGCGCCGTGACACTCCGCGCAGTTTCAGCGCGAATTCGACATTGCGCCGGGCGGTGCGCCACGGCAGCAGCGCGTCCTCCTGGAACACCATCGAACAGTGCTGGGCGCTGGGCCCACCGTCGACGGTGACGCTGCCGCCGATCGGCGGCAGCAACCCGGCCATCGCCCGCAGCACCGTGGATTTGCCGCAACCCGACGGACCGAGCAGAACCACGATCTGGCCGGCATCGACGTCGAGATCTACTTCGGCGGCGAGACTTTCGCCGTAGGCGATGCGCAATCCGTGCAGCCGCACCGCGGCACCGGCGCTCATCGCTGCGCCCTGGGCAGCCACCGGTTCACCCGGCGCCCCGCCAGTTCGACCAGCCAGGCGGTGAACCAGCCGAGCAACCCGATGGTGAGCATCCCGACGATCACCCCCGGATAGTCCAGGAGCCCGTAGGACTGCCAGGTGAAGTACCCGATGCCGAACTGACCCGAGATCATCTCCGCGCTGATCACACAGATCCAGGCCACGCCCATCGCCACCGACAGGCCCGAGAAGATGCCGGGTAGCGCACCGGGCAGGGCGATCTGGAACAGAATGTCGCGTCGACGCGCGCCGAGGGTGTGGGCCGCTTCCTCCCACACCTTGGGCAGCGCGTGCATGGCGTGGATGGTGCTCACCGCGACCGGGAAGAACGCGGCGAAGAAGGTGATGAACACGATGCCCTGTTCCCCGGTCGGGAACAGCAGGATGGCCAGGGGCACCAGTGCGATCGCGGGGATCGGCCGGAACACCTCGAGTACCGGCCGCACGAGTGCGCTGACCACGGCCGAGCGACCGACCGCCATGCCGATCAGCACGCCCGACACCGTGGCGAGGCCGAAGCCGATCAGGATGCGGCGGGTGCTGGAGAAGATGTCGCGGTAGTAGGTGGCCGCACCGAGCTGCGTACGAAAGGAGTCGAATACTTGTGCGGGCGTGGGGATCTTGTCGAAACGCAGCCAGAACACGACCTGATTGGTGGTGAGCAGGTACCAGGCCAGGAGCAACGCGGCCAGTGGCACGGCGGTCAGTACGGCCCTGCGTGCTTTGCGGGGCACGATGAATCGGGTGGGTGAACTCGGTGGTGCGGTGATGATGTCGGGCTTCGCGACGGGCGCGGTGCGGGGTTCGGCGGAAACGGTCATGGTGAGCCTCCTGGTCTCACGTGACGGATCTAGCGGGCCTTCAGTGCTGCTTGGTAGTCGATCACCGTGACGCCCGGATGGGCGGCGGCGTACTGCTGTGCGGCGGCACCGGTCGCGAAGGGCAGCAACCGATCGTCGGGGCTCGCGGTGGGTTCGCTGACCCAGGTCGCGGTCGCGGCGAAGAGCCGGGTGCCGGTGCTGCGGTCGGGCACGTAGGCGGCGCGGACAGTGCTGCCGGTGGCCGCGATCTGTCGCAGCAGACAGGTCGGGGTCTTGGCGACCGCGGTGGTCGTGGCGTCGGCGAACCACACCTCCGAAGCGGTGGGAAGGCCGTCCACCGCTCCCCCGCACGCGGCATCGGTGCCGGTCAGTGGTGCGGGAGCCGCCACCGACGCGCGGGCGGCGTCGTAGCCGGGACCGTAGACGGTGCGCAGGTAACGGTCGTCGACGAACTCGCCGAGGTTCAGATCCGACAGCGCGCCGAGGCTTTTCAAGAACGGCAACAGAGTGCCCAGAGCGTCCACCTGTTGGGGCTTGATCGTCGGATCGAAGCTCACCAGGCCGTTCGGGCCGTTGTAGAGATACACGACCTCGGCGGGCAGCCCGGTGATCTCGGCGACGCGCTGTGCGGCCGCCAATGGGTTCTGATTGAGGTAGTCGGTGGTCTTGCGCACCGCGGTGAGGAACGCGGTGACGATATCGGGGTTACCGGTGCCGAAGCGTTCGCTCGCGACCACGGCGTGGAAGGTCGGGATGCCGGCGCTGCCACCGTCATAGAGCAGCTTGGCTTGACCGTCGTAGACGAGTTTCTGTGGCCACGGCACGAATTGGGCCAGCGCGGCCACCTGATCCCCCTGCAGCGCCGAGGCGCCGACGGCCGGGTCCTGACCGAGCAGCTTCACATCGTCGAGAGTCATCCCGGCGGCCGAGAGCCCGGTGGCGAGCATGCCGTGCGCGGCCGACCCCACGCTGGTCGACACGATCTCACCACGCAGGTCGGTGATCGTGGCCGCCTTCGAATCCGTCGGTACCACGATCTGATTCAGCGAACCGCGCAGGTTGTAGCCGGTGACGGCAATCAGTTCGGACTTCACGTCGGCGTGGTCGCGAGTCTTGGAGCCGTTGACCAGGATCGGCGCGTCTCCCATCGACCCGATGTCGACCTGGCCCGCCAGCATCTGCGCGGTCAGCGGTGGGCCCGCGGCGAAGTCCTTCCACTCCACCTTGTAGGTGAGCCCTGTCGTCTTGCTGAGTTCGGCGAGTTCGGCCTCGAAAGTGCCGCGATCACGCAGCAGCGTGCCCGCGGTGACGGTGTTGATCGTCTTGGACTGGTAACCGATGTTCACGGTGACGGTCTTGGCGTCGTCGGCGCTCCCGCAGCCGGTGGCCAGGGCGGCCACCGCGGCGATGCCGAGCAGCAGCGCGGGGATTCGGGTGCTCATGGTCGGCTCTCTCAACGCAACAGGAACGGGATGTTCACGGTGACGGCGCCGACCGGGCACCGCGCGGCACACGGCCCGCAGTACCAGCATTCGTCGACGTGCATGTAGGCCTTGCCCGAATCCGGGTGGATGGCAAGGGAATCGAGTGGGCACATGTCCACGCAGAGGGTGCAGCCGTCGATACATTTCGCTTCGTCGACCGAGACGGGGACATCGAGACGGGCATTGGCCTGGGCCATCAGAGTTCCTTTCCAGAGTTGGCGATGCCGATGCGGGCGAAGGCGCGGACGTCGGCGTCCGGGTCGTCGAGCGCGGCCTGCAGCGCCGTGGTGATGTCGCGTCGTTCGGCGATCCGCTCGGCCAGTGCGCGCACCGCCGCCTTGCGGACGTCGAGGTTGGGATCGGAGACCGCCGACAGCAGCGGTGCCGCGGCGAGTTCGGGGTCGGCGGCGGCCAGGGCGATGGCCGCCGCCTGCCGGACCTGCCAGGCCGGGTCGGTCATCGATGCGGCGGCCGCCGCGGCAGCGTGTTCGTCGCAGCCGGTCCCGGCCAGACTCGACAGCGCGGCGGCGCGGACAAGCGGTCGGGAGTCGGCGGCGAGGACGAGCAGGGTCACCGCGCCGCGTGGATCACCGATCGCCGCGACACCTTTCGCCACTGCGATGCGCACGTCCTCGTCTTCGTCAGCGGCGCCGAGGCTCAGTTCGTCGAGAGCGTCGACAGAGGTGAGCCCGCCCACGACGGTGCGGCGAACCGCCGCATTCGGATCGGCGAGCCACCCCGCCAGCTCCGCCGCGTCGGTCCTGCGGTGCCGCCACAGCGCCTCGATCGCGGCCGAGCGCACCGCCGGCTCCGCTGCGGTGACGCAATGGCGCAGCGCCGCATCGAATTCCGGACCGGGCACGATGACCTCGAGGAGTTCGGTGAGCAAGCCGATGGCGGCGTGACGCACGTCGACATCGACATCGGCGAGTGCGGTGGCGAAGATCGGGGCGGCCTCGGCCCAGGCGTCGGTGGTCTCGCTGAGCACCGACAGCGCCGTGCGGCGCACCTCCGGGTCGGGGTCGGTGATGAACGGCGTGAGTTCGTCGAGCTCGGGGCACTCGTCGGCCAGTTCGAGCAGGGCCAGCAGGCGGGCGCTCATCGGACATCCCTCACGTCGAGGTCGCCGACATCGCGCGGGCCGGGCACGGGTGTACTCATCGCGCACCCCACGCGCCGACGAGTTCGGGTGCGGAGACGTCGGCGACGCCGTCGGGACGGACGAAGCCCGGCACCGGCACGATGTAGGGGGCGACCGGCCTGGTGCGGAACTCCATCGCACCGGTGGCACCGCGATACAGGTTCAGATGACAGAACCATTCGGCATCGTTGCGCCCGGGCCAGTCGGCACGCTGATGGTAGAGCCCCCAACGGCTTTCGGTGCGCCGCAGTGAAGCCCGGGCCGCCATTTCGGCGCAGTCGCGAATGAAGGTCACCTCGGCGCAGCGCATCAGTTCGTGCGGCGTCCGGCCGCCCATCGCGGCGATGTCGGTGTTCATCCGTTCGAAGGCCTCGACGCCGAGCGTCAGATACGACTGCGCTTTGGGCGGCTGGAGGTAGTCGTTGACGAAGCGCCGCAGTTTGTACTCGACCTGGGTTTGGGGTGGGCCGTCGGGGTTGCGCAGCGGGCGGTAGATCAGCTCGTGGGCGGCCTCGATCTGATCGGTGGGCAGCTCTGGATGTGCCGCACCACGGGCGAATTCGCTCGCGTGCTCACCGGCGATGTCGCCGTAGACGAAGGCGCCGATCATGTAGTTGTGCGGAACCAGCGCCATATCGCCCGCCGCGTAGAGGCCGGGCACGGTGGTGGCGGCGTGTTCGTCGACCCAGACTCCCGAGGCGGAATGTCCACTGCACAAACCGATCTCGGAGATGTGCATCTCGATGTCGCTGGTGCGGTAGTCGGTGCCGCGGCCTTCGTGGAAGGTGCCGCGGGTGGGACGTTCGGTGGTGTGCAGGATGCCTTCGATCTCGCGGATCGTGGCATCGGGCAGGTGGCTCAGTTTCAGGTAGATCGGGCCGCGGGCACTGTCGAGTTCGCGTTTGACCTCGGCCATCATCTGACCGGACCAGTAGTCGCAGTCGACGAAGCGATTGCCTTCGGAGTTGACCTGGTAGCCACCGAACGGATTGGCCACATACGCGCAAGCAGGACCGTTGTAATCCTTGATCAGCGGGTTGATCTGGAAGCACTCGATGCCGGAGAGTTCGGCACCGGCGTGATAGGCCATGGCGTAACCGTCGCCGGCGTTGGTCGGGTTCTCGTAGGTGCCGTAGAGGTAGCCCGACGCGGGCAAGCCGAGCCGGCCACACGCTCCCGCTGCCAGGATCACCGCGCCTGCCGAGATGGTGACGAATTCGCCGGTGCGCGTGTCGAATCCGACCGCGCCGACCGCGCGTCCGTCGACGGTGAGCACCCGCACCGGCATCACCCGGTTGCTGATGGTCACCTTGGATCGGACGTCGCGGGCGCGCAGGGTGCGGTAGAGCACCTTCTTCACGTCGCGTCCCTCGGGCATCGGCAGGACATAGGAGCCGGAGCGGTGCACTTTGCGGACCGCGTATTCGCCGTGCTCGTCCTTCTCGAATTTGACGCCGTAGCCCTCGAGGCGCTGGACCATCTCGAAACCCCGGGTGGCGGTTTCGTAGACGGTGCGCTGGTTGACGATGCCGTCGTTGGCGACGGTGATGTCGGCGACGTAGTCCTCCGGGCTCGCCTTGCCCGGGACCACGGCGTTGTTGACGCCGTCCATGCCCATGGCGAGTGCGCCGGAGTGCCGGACGTGGGCCTTCTCGAGCAGCAGCACGCTGGCGCCGTGGCGGGCGGCGGTGAGCGCGGCCATGGTGCCCGCCGTGCCGCCACCGACGATCAGGACGTCGCAGACCAGTTCTCGCCGGTCGGTCAGCGGTGGAATCTGCATGGGGATCAACCCCTTTCGTGGTTGTCGCGGGTGCGCCGCGGGGTCACCGGGATGCGGTCGAGCCGCCCGGACAGGGAGAACCGGTCGCCGCGATAGCGGATGTATTCGAGATCGACGGGCCGACCGGAGTCGGTGTAGGTGAGCCGTTCCAGGAACAGCAGCGGAGATCCCGCACGGACCTGCAACAGTCCGGCGACGGTGGGATCGGCGGCGACCGCCTCGATCGCGACCGCGGCTGAGCCCAGCGGCAGGCCGAGTTCGGCTTCGAGCAGGCCGAACACGTCGCACCCGGTGAGGTCTTTGTCCAGGAGCGGGATGCCGACATCGGCGGTGAGGTAGCTGGCGTCGAGCGAGAGCGGCGCCCCGTCGAGGTAGCGCACCCGTTCCAGGGCGACGACCGGGTCGCCGGGCTGGAGCTCGAGCCGTTCGGCGACCAGTGGTGTGGCGGGCACGACCTCGGCGAGCAGGACCTGGTTCACCACCCGGTCGCTGCTGGTCTCGAAGGTTTCGGCGAGGCCGCGCAGGCGGTCGAGGCCCTGTACCGCCTTGTCGGCGACGACGAAAGTACCCGCACCGGGGACCCGGTCGATCAGGCCTTCGTCGCGGAGCAGGGTGAGCGCGTCGCGCACGATATTGCGGCTGGTGGCGAAGTCGGCGGCGAGCTGGGCTTCGGCGGGCAGTGCGCGGGTGCCGTAGACGCCGCTGCGGATACGTGCGCGCAGGATGTCGCGGATGCGCCGGGCCGGTGCGCTGCGTCTGCCCGAACCCGGATCGGGGGGCCGTGGCCTCGCCGAGGAGGTGGGAGTGGCTGTCATGCGGCAAATGCTGCGAACGCCGCGTTACGACGGACGTTTCGGGCAATTACCGGGTGGTTACGCCAGTTCCTGGCCGTTGGCGAGGGCCGTGACCTGCGATGATTCCGACGCCACTACGAATCCCACCACCACCGCACTGGCCGGACCGCCCCCTGTGCGGTCACTGCGCTCCGAGATGGAGGTGGATCGTGTCGCGTACCCAGCACCGGTACCGGTCGAGCGACCAGCCTCGTTCGTTGACGAGATTGCCGTAGGTTCCGGTGTTGACGAGGCCCCACAGCATGTCGGCCACCGCATCGACATCGACCTGCTGCGGCAGTGCGCCCGCTCGCTCGAGTCGCCGCCCGAGATCGAGCAACTCGCCGTAGCGATCCGCCTCGCGTACCCGCAATGTCTCCTCGACCTCCGGGTACTGGCGCCGAGCCACCACCAGCGCCTCGTGAATCCGCCACACTCTGGACGCGACCTCGACATCGGCGGTGATTGTCGCGTCGAGCGCCTCCCACGCGGTCATCGTGTCCGTGACCGGATGCCGTTCGAGAACCGGAACGACATCGGTGGCGTAGATGTGCAGATGCAGGGCCGTCAACAGCTCGACCTTCGAGGGGAAATGCAGGTAGATCGCCTGGCGTGAGACTCCCGCCTCTTTCGCGACTGCTCCGAGGCCGGCGCCGTGATAGCCGTGTTCCTCGAACATCGCGCGCGCCGACTCGAGGATCTGAGTCCGGGTTTGGGGTCGTCCGCCACTTGACACGCTGTCAACCTTACCGTACTTTACAAGCTGTCAAGCAATCCCCGAGGAGGAACGCCATGGCTCGCTACCTGATCACCACCTGGGACGGTGCGGGAAACCTGGTCCCGACGCTCGGCATCGCCCGCGAGCTGGTCGATAGCGGCCACGATGTCCGAATACTCGGACACGAGACGATCGCTCAACGATGCGCCGATGTCGGCGCCCGCTTCGTCACCTTGACCCAGAGCGAGGGCTGGGACGCGATGGACACCCCGGACGACTTCGAAGCCGAAGTGAAACTCATGATCGACCAGCTGTGCTTCAGTTCCGCGATCGCGCGGGACCTCGCCCGGGAGCTGGACCGCGAGCCCGCCGATGTGGTGATCGTCGATTGTCTGCTGTTCACCGCAATCGACGTCGCGCTGGCCTCGGGCACTCCGACCGCGACGCTGTTCCACACGGCGTACAGCATCTTTCGGGGCGGACCACTGGTCGAGATGTTCACGCCGGGTATCGCGATCGCGAACGCGGCACGCGCGGAGCTCGGCCTGCCCGCGATCGAGAGTCTCGCCGAGATCCACGACGCGTGCGCGCAGGCGCTCGTCGCGGTGCCCGAGGAGTTCGAGCCCGACGTTGCCGACGCAGCCAATGTGGTACGCATCGGACCGGTGCTCGACGCGCCCGCGTTGTCGCGCGAGATCGACGAGGTCGATGTCGGGGACGGTGCGAAGCCACTGGTTCTGGTCGCGCTGAGCACGAGCGAGCAAGGTCAGGCCGATCTGTTGCAGCGCTGTGTCGATGCGGTCGCGCGGATGCCGGTGCGCGCCATTGTCACGACCGGGGCGGCGATCGACCCGGCGACCGTGCGCGCGGGGGTCGATACCCAGGTCGTGCGGTACGCGCCACACGCCGACATCCTTCCTTCGGCATCACTGGTGATCACCCACGCCGGGCTCGGAACGACCATGGCCGCGCTCGGTCGTGGCGTGCCGCTGCTGTGCACCCCGATGGGCCGCGATCAGTTCTTCAACGCAGAGCAGGTCCGAACCCTCGGCGCGGGCCTGATGCTGATGCCCGACGCGAGCAGCGAGGTGATCGCACAGACCGCCGCTCAGATCCTCGGCGAGAGCAGCTTCGCCTCGTCCGCCGAACAGTTGGCCGTCGGCATCAGCGCATACGGCGGCGCGGCGAAAGCCGTTGCCGTGCTCGAGGCGCTCGGGTGACGCTCAACCGCGCGCGTTCTCGAGCAGCGCGGCCCGCTCCACGAGCAGTTCGCCCGGCCCGGCCGGTGGGGTGTTGCGGCGCCAGATGGCCCGGAATTTGCGGGTCAGCCGGGCGGCCTCGGCCGAGGGGACTTCCACCAGGGTGCCGGTGACGAGGTCGGGTGCGGCGATCAATCGACTCAGGACCGCGGGTGCCATGCCGGTTCGGGCGGCGGCCACGATCGCGGCGGTAGACCCGAGTTCGGCCGCCGGGCCCATGGGTGGGGCCGCGGTGGCGAGCAGGTCCCACACGGTGTCGCGGGTACCCGAACCCGGTTCGCGCCACAGCAGGGCGGTGCCTGCCAGCTCGGTCAGCGTGACCGGGGTCTTCCGTTGCGCCCATGGATGATTCGGCGCCACGACTACGACGAGGTCGTCGGCGCCCAGCACGCGGCTGCCGAGTCCGGCCGGTGGATGCGGGCCTTCCACGAAGCCCAGATCGGCGGTGCCGTCCCGCACGAGGCCCGCGACCTGGGTCGAGTTCTCGACCTCGAGGGAGATCACGACCTCGGGGTGATCGGCGCGCAGTGCGGCCAGCCAGTGCGGAATGCGGTGGTCGGCAATGGTTTTGGAGGCGGCGATGCGCAGGCGTGGCGCCTGCGCGGCGCGCAGGCGGGCGACGTCGTCGACGAGGTCTGTGACGGCGGCCAGGACGGTGCGCGCGTGGGCGACGACGGCGCGACCCGCGTCGGTGAGTTCGGAGCCGGTCGGCGCGCGGTCGAGCAGCTTCACGTGCAGGCGGCGTTCCAGTGCGCTGATCCGCATACTCGCGGCCGGCTGACTGACCCCGTGCCTGCGGGCGGCGGCGCCCAGACTGCCCAGTTCCGCCACCGACACCAGGAGATCGAGGACCTCCAGGTCGGGGGTTCCGGGTGGCAGGGTCATGGCCCGATTATGGGTGACGGGTGGCGCGACGCCACATCAGGCACCGTAGCCGTCGTGATCGGGACCGAATCGGCCTCGCAGCTTCTTCGCCACACCGTAGAGGGCGAACACCGGTTTCAGTGGCATCCATTCGCCGAACCGATATTCCCGGCCAGGGACCAGGCGAACGGCCAGTTCCGGGCTCTGTTCAGCGAGATAGGCGCGGGCAGTCTCAGCATGCGTCGGCAGCGAGACGATCTTGATCCGGTCGACGTCCTTCAGATACGGGATCGCGAAGGCGATGTTCTCCCAGGTGGACCGGCTCGACTCCTCCAAAACGAGTTCGCCCTCGTAACCGCGGGTTTCCACGGCGTAGCGGCCCATCATCGCCGCCTCGGTCTCCGGTCCCGCGCAGGCACCTCCACACAGCACGAGGCGAGTCTCGGACGCGTGCGGATCGATTGATCGTAGACCGGCGCGCACTCGCCAGCGGTTCATGCCGTTGGCACGCGAACCGGTGTTGCGATATCCGAGGACCACGACGGCCTCCGACCCTGAGCGTGGGGCTCCGACGCCCCGACGGGAGGCCCGTCGATTCGCCCATTCGCCCCACAGCATCACTCCGACACCGGTGGCGATCGTCAGCCGGGTTCGTTTCCGCACGTCTCCAGCAAACCACACACCCCGTCAGCAGGGCCATAAGCCGAAATTATGACCACCTGCGAATTCGCTCTCTACCTCGGGCTCCTGCGTACCGCGAAGGTGAAGGAGTGAACCGCGCACCCGCTCTCGCTCCCGGCCTGATCCTCGCCGCGCTCCTGGCCACTGTGGCCACGCCGTTCGGCAAGGCGCTGCCGATGATCGGCACGCCGGTGCTCGCGCTCGGCGCGGGCGCCGTCGCCGGGATGGTGCTGCGTCGCAAGGACGTGACGGGCGAGACGTTCGGCCCTGGGCTCGACGTTGCCCGCCAGCGCTTGCTCGGGCTGGCGATCGTGCTGCTGGGGCTCGGCCTGCCGCTCGGGTCGGTGATGAGTGTGGGGCGCGAGACGGCGGTGGTGCTGATCGGGACGCTGCTCGTCGGCGGTGTGGCGGCGTTCTTCGTGGGACGGATGCTCGCGGTGGACAAGGAGTCGGCGACCCTCATCGCCGTGGGCACCACGATCTGTGGCGCGTCCGCGATCGCCGCCGCCACCGCGGTCCTGCGGCCCGACAAACAACGGGTCGCCTACGCCCTGTGCACCATCTTCATCTTCAATGTCACGGCCGTGCTGGTGTATCCGCCGCTGGGCCGCGCTCTCGGCCTGTCGCAGGAGGCGTTCGGACTCTGGGCGGGCACCGCGATCAACGACACGTCGTCCGTCCTGGCCGCCGGCGTCATCTTCGGCGCGGGCGCCGCCCAGTTCGCCGTGATCGTGAAGATGGTTCGCAGCCTCGCCATCATCCCGCTCTGCGTCGGCCTGCACGTCGGCCGCCGCCACATCGCCGAGGACACCGATCTCCCCCAGGCCTCCCTGCGCCGGGCGGTCCCTCTGTTTGTGATCTTGTTCCTGGCCGCCTCCGTCATCGCGGGCCTCGGCATCGTTCCCAGCGAACTCACCGCACCGCTCGCCACTGTCAGCGGTTGGCTGATCGCCGCCGTCCTCGCCGCCATCGGCACCTCGCTGAGCATCGCCCGCCTGCGCACCGCGGGCATCCGCCCCCTGATCCTCGGTGGCACCCTCGGCCTGATCCTCGGCACCACCAGCCTCGGCCTCATGTACGTGACCGGCTGGTGCTGACAACAACGGCCCCACCGACGTGCGCGCGGGGCCTGATCGGGCCCGCGTCGCGGAGCTAGGATTGCTGGACATCGCAGGTCGGCGCGGACAGGAGGATGTCATGAACAGCGTGTACCGGATCATCGCCACCGCGGGTGCCGCCGCGGCAGTGACGCTGGTCGCCGCGGGCGTCGCGGCGGCCGAGGACACCGAGCCACCGTCGTCGCCGTTGGTCGAGTACATCGAGTCGTGGCCACCCGCCCCCGAATGGTGCAACGCGAGGTGGGACCCGATCGAGAACGCCATCGAGGACTCGATCCCACCCCGGTACGAGCCGGAGTTCGACGCGTTCGACGACTGGTGCGAGGGCGACGCGGACTGACTCGCCCGGTGCGGTGGGGCGGCCGACAGGGCGACCGCCCCATCGATCTATCCCACCGCGTTGACGGCGTTCATCACCGCTGCCAGCGAGGCCGCGACGACCGAGGTGTCGCGACCGAATGCCCATCCGGTGCGGTCCGCCGCTCGGTACTCGACGTAGCTCACGGCGGTGCCTGCGGCGCCCTCGCCCACCGAATGCTGGGTCAGGCCGAGGATCTCGATGCGATAGCCTGCCTCGTCGAGTGCGGCGGTCAGTGCCTCGACCGGGCCCACCTCACGGTGCACCGAATGCCGTTCACTGCCGTGCGCGTCGAGGACGATCCCGGTGGCGCCGTCGGCGATCTGCCACCCCACCAGCGTGATTCGCTGATCGGAGACGGTGTAGGTCTGCTCGAACAGCGTGAACAGATCCTTGGCGGTGATCTCCGCGCCGGTGTCGTCGGTGTGTTCCTGCACCCGCTTCGCGAGGTCGATCTGCAGACGACGTGGCAGGTCCAGACCGTATTCGGCGTGCAGCAGGTAGGCGATACCGCCCTTGCCCGACTGGGAGTTGACCCGGATCACGGCGTCGTAGGAGCGGCCGAGGTCGGCGGGGTCGATCGGCAGATACGGTACGCGCCACTGTGATTCGCGCTCGGCGATGCCCTGGGCCGCTGCCCGCTCGCGATGTTCGGCCATGCCCTTACCGATCGCGTCCTGATGGGTGCCGGAGAAGGCGGTGTGGACGAGATCGCCCACGTACGGATGCCTCTCGTGCACGGGCAGGCGGGTGCAGTGTTCGACGGTGCGGCGGATCTCGTCGATGTCGGAGAAGTCGATCATCGGGTCGACACCCTGGGCGTGCAGATTCAGGGCCAGCGTGGCGATGTCGACGTTGCCGGTACGTTCACCGTTGCCGAAGACACAGCCTTCTACGCGTTGCGCGCCCGCGAGCACGGCCATTTCGGCGCAGGCGATACCGGTCCCCCGGTCGTTGTGCGGGTGCACCGACAGGATCACGCCGTCGCGGCGAGCCAGGTTGCGGTGCATGTATTCGATCTGGTCGGCGTAGATGTTCGGGGTCGCGACCTCCACTGTCGCAGGCAGATTCAGCGTCACCGGACGCTGCGCGCTCGCCTGCCACAGGTCGGTGACCGCGTCGCAGATCTCGAGGGCGAAATCCGGTTCGGTCAGGTTGAACACCTCCGGCGAGAACTGGAAGCGCACGTGGGGCAGCTCGCCCGCCAGCTCCAGCACGTCGCGGGCACCGGCGACGATCAACTCGCGCAGTTGCGCACGATCCTTGCCGAGGACCACCTCCCGCCAGACCGGCGCGGTGGCGGTGTACAGGTGGATCACCACCTCGTTGGCGATACCGCGCACCGACTCGACGGTTCGTTCGATCAGGTCTCGCCGCGCCGGGGTGAACACGACCACGGTGACGTCCGGCGGGGCGATCGCGGCGTCGGCCAGCAGGCGCACGAAATCGAAGTCGGTCTGTGAGGCGGACGGGTAGCCGACCTCGATCTCCTTGTAGCCCATGGCGATCAGGAGCTCGAAGAACCGGCGTTTGCACGCCGGGTCCATCGGTTCGGCCAGCGCCTGATTGCCGTCACGCAGGTCGACGGGCACCCACAGAGGGGCGGTGGTCAGCCGCGCGTTCGGCCAGTCGCGGTGTCCGACAGCAACATCCACGCGCCGATGGACATCGCGATATCGAGACGAGGGCATTGCCGAGTGACGCTGGCGATTCCACGCGGGCGCACCGTCGGCGACAGCGCCCGAGGGGGTGGTCAGGGTGGGGAATTCGGTCATGACTTGCTCTGCTTCCCGGCCCACTTCGGGCCACGAGACGACGGCGACCGGCCATGACGGAGCCCCACGGCGGGGCGGCCGGTCGGTCAGGCCCCGCCGTGGCGGCCGAGAAGAAGCGCGGTGTAGGTCATGATGGGTACACTTCTACCACAACTCCTCAGACAAGTAGAGAGGTTTGCCGGTGGTATCGCAGGTACGACGTCAGCCGCTGGCCGCACAAGCGGCTGAACTACTGCTCGCGCGGATCCGCGCGGGCGAATGGCCACTGGGTCATCGACTACCGGGTGAGACGCTGCTCGCCGCCCAGCTGGGGGTCGGCCGCTCGACGCTGCGCGAGGCGATCAGAGAGCTCGCGGGCAAAGGCGTGCTCGACAGCAGGCAGGGCTCCGGGGTCTTCGTCACCGCGCTCGACGTGTCCGAGGACTGGGACGTCGTGCTGCGCGGCGCCACCATCGCCGCGGTGATCGAGGCGCGCATCGCGATCGAGGCCGAGGCCGCCGCCCTCGCGGCACAACGGCGCACGCCTGCCGATCTGCGGGCCATCCGGCGTGCGCTGGCCGGTCGTCGTGCCGAGGGCCAGACCGTCGCCGCGCACGTCGATGCCGATATGGCCTTCCATCGCGCGGTGATCGTGGCCGCGCACAACGATGTGCTCACCCAGCTGTTCGACAGCTTCCTGCCGCGGCTGCGCCTGGCCATGATCGACATGCTCGAGTTGCGCCCGGTCCGCTCCGAGGAGGCCGACCACTGCGCGCACGAACAACTCGCCCAGGCGATCGCCGACCGAACTCCCACTGCCGCAGCGGAATTCAGCCGCACCCACCTGTCCACCCTGAAGGAGGCCTTCACATGACCGGCGCCCCCGTGATCGAGCTCGACGACGTGACCTTCCGGCGCGACGGCAAGAAGATCATCAACGGCATCTCACTGACCGTCCGGGCCGGTGAGCACTGGGCCCTGCTGGGCCCCAACGGCGCGGGCAAGAGCACGCTGCTCGGCTTCTGTGGCGCGGTCACCTTCCCCACCACCGGCGCGGTGCGGGTGCTCGGCGAACAGTTCGGCCGGGTGGAGCTGGCCCGGCTGCGACGCTCGATCGGCCACGTCAACCCGCGCCATCCGCTGCGCTATGCCCTCACCGTGCGCGAGGTCGTCCTCACCGGTATCACCGGCACCATCGATACCCCGATGCGCTGGTCACCGACCTCCGGGGAGCTCGCCCGTGCCGACGCGATCATCGACACCCTCGGCCTGTCCGGCAAGGCCGACGACAGCTGGCCCACCCTGTCCCAGGGCGAACGCGGCCGCACCCTCATCGCCCGCGCCCTGATCAGCGACCCCGATGTCCTGCTCCTGGACGAACCGTCCACCGGCCTCGATCTGGCCGCGCGCGAGCAACTCCTCACCACCATCGACACCCTCGATCGCACCCACCCCGAGGTCGCCTCGATCCTGGTCACCCATCACCTCGAGGAACTCCCCAGCACCACCACCCACGCCCTCCTCATCGCGAACGGCCACACCGTCGCCGCGGGCCTCGCCACCGACGTCATCACCACCGACCACGTCTCCACCGCCTTCGCCCACCCGATCGAAGTCCGCTACGACGGCCGCTGGAGCGCCCGCGCCCGCTGAACACCGGATGCCCACTCGGGCAACGCTTCGCGCGCCGCGAGCCACTCCTGCGGGATCCCGCGGGTCGTGCCACGGTCCCCGGCACCGGTGTGGGCAGCCACGATCCCGCCGACGATCGCGGCGGTGGTGTCGACGTCGCCGCCGGCTTCCACACAAGCGGTGACGGCGCGCGGATAGTCCACGAGGTAGGTGGCGGCGGCCCACAAGGCGAAGGGCACCGTGTCCTGAGCGCTGACCCGGGCGCCGTTGCCGAGTTCGTAGGCCGCTTCGGCTACGGTTCGGCCGAGCAGCTCTCGAGCTCGACGGATTCCGTGCGCGGTGCGCCCGTCGACCAGATATGGTTCGACGGCCCGCAGCAATTCATCTGGCGCGCAGCCCTTTCCCCGTGTTCGCGCAGCGTGCGCGGCGGCAACCGCCACTGCCATCGCTCCCACGATCGCTTCCGGGTGCCGATGGGTGATCTCGGCGGACAGCGCCGCCTGCACCGCGGCCAGATCGGGATTTCCGGCGAAATGCGCGCCGAGCGGCGCGACTCGCATCGCGGCCCCGTTTCCCCACGATCCACTCCCACCGAAGACAGCACCCGCCGCCTCGCCCCATGGACGCCCGTCTCGAATCTCGTGCAGCACAACAACTGTGCCCGGCCCGTAGCCACGATACGGTTCGCACCGCTGCGCGAACGCGCCCGCGAGGACATCACGATCCACGTGGCCACGCTCACGGATTTCCGCATACACCGAACACGCCATTTCGGTGTCGTCGGTCCATGGCCATGGCGCCGACGGCGGTCGACCCGCGAGAAGATCAGGAACAGAACGACCGGGAACGAAGAACTGCGCACCCAGCGCATCACCAACAGATAAGCCTTGAAGGCTGTCGAAAGCGGGATCGGAATTCGGCATGCTGGGCGTAATCATTGCCCACCCTGGGCTAACGACGCAACACGACCTCCGGTCGGTCAGACCAGCTCGACCTCGTCGAATCCGACGGTCAGCTTGTGTCGGCGCTCGCGCAGGACATTCCCCTCACGGTGGACGGTTCCCTCCCCGAACTCGATTCTCAGCTCCGCGCGCCGCGCGTCGACCTCCCGGACAACCCCGCAGATGCCGCTGAACGGACCTGCCGGGAAATACACGACATCGCCCGGCCCGTAGTCGGTGAACCCCACGGCGCCACTGTAATTCACGTCAGCGGGCATCGCCTTTGTGTGATGGGACAAAGGGGGGAAGGATCGGTTCGTAGAGGTTGCGAGCGCGCCGCCGGTCGGCGTTGTCGAGATCGAGAAAGTAGGCGGACTGCCACTGCTGTGACTGCTGCGCTTGCTTGTTCCGGGTCGCGGACCACGGCGGGTACAGGCGGAACCCGCGTTTGCCGCCACGACCGGCTACGGAAACGATGCCGTGTTCGACGAGGGCGTTCCGCGGGAAGACGAACTGTCCGACCCGCGATTCCTCGCGAACGGTGATCACCAGGAGGTCGACACCGTCCTCCACGGCGAACGGCTCGGTCGAGCCGTCCTCGGCGCGCTGCCACACGGATACGAACAGACCCGGCTTCGCCGGAGTCCGCTTGCCCACCCGAAATCTCACCGAGCCACGACCGACCTCGGCCACGGATGCTCCGTATTCCGCGTTCTGTGTCTCGGGAACCGTGGCCGACATGTCCAGTCCCAGCTGGGCGATGAGGGTTCGGGCCGCGAGAAGTTCAGGGTGCGTCATCCGAGCCTTCGAAGTCGGGATCGAAGTTGTCGAGGAGTTCGTCGGCCCGGGAGAGGGCTTGGTCCAGTTCGTCGGTGACGGTGTCGAGCACAGACATGCCGTCGAGCATCCCGGACAGTTCGGAGTGCAGGGCGTGGAGTTCGGCGATGGCGGGGTCGACGGTGGTCCAGGCGACGGTGTCGGACCACCAGGTGTCGCGTTGGATCCAGGACCAGACGATGTCGCGGACCAGCAGGGCATCGGTGGTGAACAGCTGACGGTGTTCGGCGCCGGTGGTGTGCTCGAGTTCGTAGGTGCCGTCGTCGAGGTAGCGCGCCTGGATGGAGTCGGCCGGGGTGCGTGTGAGGAGGAGGAAGGGGTGCTCGGGGGCCGGATCGGTGGCGGCGGCGCCGGGTCGGGCGGGGTCGACGGGGTGTGGCTGCGCCGAGCCGTCACCGACGTGGACTACGACTTCGGGCTGGTCGTCGCGCTGGGCACCCATCGGGCCAGTGTGCCGGATCGGCGAACATCGCGAACAGCCGGACCGATGAATCGGTGACGCGTACAGCGTCTACATCGACAGCAGGTTTTCTGTCGACAGAGAGGCTCCACCAGTGCACGAAAACGAAGTCAGGGCCGAGACCGCACGGCAGCGAGCGGAGACGGCGGAGTTCTTGGCGGGCTTGGACGAGGCCGCCTGGGACGCGCCGACACTGTGCGCCGGCTGGCGGGTGCGCGAGGTCGCCGCACACCTGAGCATGCCGTACCGGACCTCGCTACCGCGTTTCGTCCTCGGCATGATCACCGCGCGCGGCAACTTCGATCGCTTGGCCGACCGCGCGGCCCGCGAGGACGCCGCCCGGTTGAGCACCGCCGAGTTGGTCGCCGCCATCGGCGACAACACCGGGCACCCGTGGAAGCCACCGGGCGGCGGCTTCGCGGGCGCGCTGAGCCACGATGTGATCCACGGCCTCGACATCACCGTCGCGCTCGGCCACGCCGATCCGGTTCCCCTCGACCGCATGCGCATGGTGCTGGCAGCGCTGAACCCACGCACGGCCGAGTATTTCGGTGTCGACCTCGCGGGAATCGCTTTGCGCGCAAACGATCTCGACTTCAGCTACGGCGAAGGCGAGGTGCTGTCCGGACGTGCGCAGGATCTGCTGCTCGTGCTCTGCGGGCGAAAACTTCCCCCGGGCCGACTCGATGGCGAGTCGGCGGCCCGATTCACCGGCCACTGACAATCGAGCTGCGCCACAGCACGACGGCGGGTAGCCTCGCACCGATGACGTGGACAGCTCCCGAGCTAGAGCCGACCAGAACTCTGGTCGGCGCGGACGAGCGGCCGATGTTGCAGTCCTGGTTGGACTTTCATCGCCAGACCCTGCTCGGCAAATGTGGTGGACTCGACGGTGAACAGCTCGCCGCACGCTCGGTGGAGCCGTCCTCGCTCTCGCTGCTCGGCCTCGTCCGGCATCTCACCGAGGTGGAGCGAGGCTGGTTCCGGACCTCCGCCGCGGGCGAGGAGGTCGAACCGGTCTACAGCTGCGAGGCCGAGCCCGACGCCGATTTCGACGACCTCGCCTCGCTACCCGCCGAGGCGGTGTTCGCGGCGTTTCACGCCGAGGTCGCCGCCTGTGACGCCGCCGTCGCCGAACTCTCCCTCGATCACGTGTTCCACGTGCCGTGGCGCAGCGACGAGTACACGTTGCGCTGGGTGTATCTGCACATGATCGAGGAATACGCCCGCCACAACGGCCACGCCGACCTGCTGCGCGAGCGGATCGACGGCGTCACCGGCAGCTTCTGAGTCAGGCGGCGCCGGTCACGACGCCGGGGGTGAGCTGGTCGAGATCGTCGATGACGGTGTCGGCCAGGGCGAGGGCGTCGGGCAGCGGCGGGAACTCCGGGCGCGGCGCCGCGATCAGGCGCATCCCGGCGTTGTGGGCGGAGCGCAGACCATTGGTCGAATCCTCCACAGCGGTACAGTCGTTCGGCTCCACGCCGAGTCGCTGCGCGACGGTGAGGTAGACGTCGGGTGCGGGTTTGCCGCGTCCGACCTCCTCGGTGGACAGCACCACGGTGAAATAGTCGAGCAATCCGGACTTCGCGAGCACCAGATCGATCAAGGTGGCCGGTGACGAGCTGGCCAGGCCGAGTTTCCAGGAACCCGCGCACCGCCGCACCGCGTCGACCGCGCCGGGCAGCAGCGGGACGTGGTGGGCGTACTTGTCGGCCATCAGGTCGATGACGGCGGCAGCCACCTCGTCGGCCGGTTCGGCCACGCCCAGCTCGTCGGCCAGGTACGACGACCACTCGACGGTGTTCATCCCCATCATCTTCTTCTGCGAATCCGGTTGCCACCGGCCACCTTTGAGGACCACGTACTCGTGCCTGACCTGTTCCCAGATCGGCTCGGAATCGATCAGCACGCCGTCCATATCGAACACAACCGCCGCGATACCCATGCGTTCAGCCTTTCGCCGCTCACCCGGAGGGGCACCACCAGTTGGTGCGCCGACGCTCCGGTACGTAGGACCTGCTCGGTGATCGGGATCCAGCCTAGTTGACCCGACACCGATCCCCGGCGCGAACATCCAGCTCGGCAGCGATAACGTGTTGCATATGGACGATACACAGGTCGGCAACTCGCTCCCGGACGAGAAGCATCACGAAGGCGGATTCCGGCCGGTTGCCGAGCTGATCCAGGCACGCAAGAACCGCGGCACCGACAACACGGTGGGTGGACCGCACTACGGCGAGCTGATCGATCAGGTCCGCGCGCTGATGGACCGGGCGCGGCTGGTCAACCCCTCCGACGAGCTCGCCAAAGAGGCCATCGCCACTCTCGAACAGCTCAACGCCCGCCTCGACGAGGCCGTGGTGGACGAGTGGTCCTCGCCCAGCTGGACCCGGACCGACCTGCCTGCGCGGGGCAACATCACGCTGCCGCCGTACACGGTGGTCAGCGGAGACCGCGACGGTGTCACCGCGAAGGTCACCTTCCGCACCTTCCACCTGGGCGGCAACAACGCCGCCCACGGTGGCCACATCGCCCTCGCCTTCGACGACATCATCGGCATGACCGCCGCGCTGTCCACCAGGTCGGTGACCCGCACGGCCTCGCTCACCTTGGACTACCGCTCGATCACGCCCCTCAATCGCGAGCTGACGGTGCGCGCGTGGACCGAACGCATCGAGGGCCGCAAGGTGTACCTGCGGGCGACGCTGCACGACGGCGAGCGGTTGTGCGCCGAGGCGAAGGGTCTGTTCATCGTGCTCAATCCCGGCCAGCCGTGACTGCGCGCCGACATTGCGATCGACGTGATCGCAATGTCGGCCGTACGGTCCGAGGTGGCGCAATAGCGGTTTCTCCGCGGATACCCGCAGGTCGTGTGAGCCGCCACCCGGCGTAGAAACATCCGCTGAATTCCCCCCGCGATCGCGGCGCGCGGAGCGCCGCGTAATCGCCGCTATCGTCGCTGTTCATGCAGGTCAGCGAGAAAACAGGGGCTACGGAGCCCACCCCGATCCGCGGTCAGCGCGCCGATCGGGCGCGCCGGGTCGCCGATATCCTGCGCCACCAGATCCTGGCGGGCGCGGTGACGGGTACGGTGCCCGGCGAGCAGGAGCTCGCCGCCGAGCACGGCACCTCCCGCAATACCGTGCGCGAAGCGCTGGCGCTGCTACGCGACGAGGGACTCATCGATCGCGCCCCGAAGCTCGGCACCCGGGTCGCCGCCCGCAAGTTCGACCACGGCCTCGATGCCCTGCTCGGACTACAGGAGACGCTCAAAGGGCACGGCACCGTCCGCAACGAGGTCAGGGCCGCCACCACCATCACTGCTCCCCCGGCCGTCGCGCGCCGGCTCGAGCTGGCGCCGGGCGACAAGGTCGTCTACATCGAACGCCTGCGGTTTCTCGCCGATCTGCCGCTGAGCCTCGACCTCACCTATCTCGCGCCCGATGTGGGCGCTGAAGTGCTCGCCCACGATCTCGAGACCACCGACGTGTTCGTGCTCCTCGAACAGGTCACCGGCCGGTCGCTGGGCGCCGCCGACCTCGCGCTGGAAGCTGTCGCGGCCGACCCGCACACCGCGACCACTCTGGATACCCCGGCCGGTGCGCCGCTGCTGATGCTCGAACGCCTCACCCACCTCGACGACGGCCGCCCCGTCGACCTCGAATACATCCGCATGCGCGGTGACCGCATCACGATGCGCGGCAGCCTCACCCGCAGCACCCCCGAATGGAAGGTCCTGTAATGGCACTGGTCCCCCAGCGCGCCGACGTCCCGGTGACGATCGACGAATCACTGTGCATCACCGGCTGCACCCTCTGCGTGGACATGTGTCCGCTCGATTCCCTTGCCATTCACGATGATTCGGGCAAGGCCTACATGCACGTCGACGAGTGCTGGTACTGCGGGCCGTGCGCGGCCCGCTGCCCCACCGGCGCCGTCACCGTCAACATGCCCTATCTGCTCCGCTGAAACCGGGAATCCCACGCATGAAGATCACTCGATTCGCCCCTGTCGCTTTGGCTCTCGCGCTCACCGCGGCAGGCTGCTCGCTCGAAAGTTCCGACGCCGCACCGGCGGGCACCGTCAAGGTCGTCATCGGCTACCAGTCCAAGACCATCAACACCGTCACCGCGGGCACGCTGCTGAAAGCGCAGGGTTACCTGGAGCAGCGGCTACAGAAGATCACCGATGGTGGTGGCGCGAAATACCAGGTGGAGTGGCAGGACTACGACACCGGAGCACCGATCACCGCCCAGATGGTGGCGGAGAAGATCGATATCGGCTCGATGGGCGACTACCCGTTGCTGATCAACGGATCTCGTACGCAGGCCAACGAACGCGCACGGACCGAGCTGGTGTCGATCACCGGCTACAACCCCAAGGGCGCGCTGAACATGGTGGTGGTGCCCAACGACTCACCCGCTCGTTCGCTGACCGATCTGGCCGGGCAGAAGATCTCGGCCAGTGTGGGTTCGGCGGGCCACGGCACCCTGGTGCAGGCGCTGAGCCGGGCCGGGATCGACCCGGCCAAGGGTGTGGAAGTACTCAACCAGCAGCCACAGGTCGGGGCGACCGCGCTGGAATCGCATCAGGTGGGCGCGCTTTCGCAGTTCGTGGCGTGGCCGGGTCTGCTCGTGCAGCAGAACAAGGCCAAGCTGCTCTATGACGGTGCGGAGCTGAACGTGCCGACTTTCCACGGCGTGGTCGCTCGCCGTGCGTACGCGGCCGATCATCCGGAGGTATTGCAGGCGTTCCTCGCCGCGCAGTTGGATGCGACCGCGTTCCTGAACGAGAAGCCGTTCGAGGCAGCGGATCTCGTCGCGAAGGGTTCCGGCCTGCCACAGGAGGTCGTGTACCTCTACAACGGCCCTGGCGGTACCAGTTTCGACACCACGCTCAAGGCGAACCTGATCGCGGCGTTCAAGGATGACGTGAACTACCTGAAGTCGATCGGCGACTTCGCCGATCTCGACATCGACGCCTTCGTGCAGGACGGACCGTTGCGCAAAGCCTTCGCCGAGACCGGTCGTACGACCTACGACACCGAACTCGCGTCGGGGGTCAATCCGAGCAAGGTGACCGGCACCGATCCGATCTGCGCTGCGCCGGTGAGTGATCCGGCACTGGCCGGCGAGATCTGGGTCGACGGCGCGGACAAGCCCCAACCCGCCGCGAACCCTGTGTGCTTGTTGCGGGCGGTGCAGGCAGCGAAGGCGCAGGGCAAGACGATTCGCGCGGTCTATGTTCCCGATGCCGAACTGGGTACTCGCTGGTTCGCGGACAAGGCCATCTGGTTGCGCGAGAGCGCGCAGTACCTGCCGTTCACCACGCAGGCAGCGGCCGACCGCTACCGCGCCACCCATCCCGCCGCCGCACCGGTCTCCTATGCGCAGGCCGTGACGGAAGTCCGCGGATGAGCACGGTCTCCGGGCAGGTCGGACGGACTGCCGACGCGACCGAATTGCGCACTGCCACTGCCGGTGCGGCGAATGCCGCGGGCAGCAGACCTGGCGTCGCGGGCGGCGAGCCCGCCGATGCCGCCGCCCTGCACGACGACATCGCGCCCGTCAGATCGGTCTGGGTGTCGCGGACGATCCGGGTCGCCTCGGTGGCGGCGGCGATCGGCCTGTGGCAGTTGCTCACCGCGGGCGATGTCCGCGCGGGCCTCCGGTTCGACACCTTGCCGACGGTGACCGAGATCGTGGCCGAGTTCGGCGAACACCTCGGGACCGGGCAGTACTACCTCGATGTGGCGCAGTCGCTGATCCGGATCGTCACCGGATTCGGTCTGGCCGCGGTCGTCGGTGTGCTGGCCGGCATCGGGCTCGGCCGGTCGCGACTGCTCGCGGATGTCTTCGGATCGCTGGCCGAGCTGATCCGGCCGATTCCGGCGATCGCGCTGGTGCCGGTGGCGATCCTGCTGTTCCCCAGCGACGAGTCCGGCATCGTGTTCATCACGTTCACCGCGTCGCTGTTCCCCGTGCTGGTGAGCACCAGGCATGCCACGCGGGCGCTGCCGACCATCTGGGAGGACGCGATCCGCACGCTCGGCGCGTCGCGGCGCGAGGTGCTGACCAGGGTCGTCGTGCCCGGCATCCTGCCCGGGGTGTTCAGCGGGTTGTCGGTGGGAATGGGGGTGGCCTGGATCTGCCTGATCTCGGCGGAGATGATCTCCGGGCGGCTCGGCATCGGCTATCGCACCTGGCAGTCCTACACCATCGTCGACTACCCGGCCGTGTTCGTCGGGATGATCACCATCGGTGTGCTCGGTTTCCTCACCTCCGGAATCGTCGAACTGGCAGGCCGCCGGGTGACCCGCTGGCTGCCGCGAGAGGTTGCCTCATGACCACGACCACCGCCGCGCCCGCCGTCTCGGTCGGCATGCGATTGGACCTCGAGTCCGTGCGGATCAGCTACGGCCGCAAAACCGTGGTGCACGACCTCGATCTGACGGTCGCGGCCGGGGAGATCCTCGTCCTGGTCGGCAAATCCGGCTGCGGCAAGTCGACCCTGTTGCGCGCGATCGCCGGGCTGCGCAAGCCCGCTGCCGGGGTCATCCGCGCCGATGCGGACGCTGTCACCGGTCCGTCGGCCGATCGCGCGCTGGTGTTCCAGGACGACGCGCTGCTGCCGTGGCGCACCGCGCGCGCCAATATCGATCTGGCGCTGCGCCTTCGGGGCGTGTCCCGCAGCGACCGTGCGGCACGGTCGCTGCGCTGGCTCGACGAGGTCGGGCTCAGCGGCTACGCCGACTATCTGCCGCGCGATCTGTCCGGCGGGATGCGCCAACGGGTTCAGCTCGCCCGCAGCCTGGCGGGCTCGCCGCGCGCGGTGCTCATGGACGAGCCGTTCGGCGCGCTCGACAGTCAGACCCGTGCGGAGATGCAGCGTCTGCTGGTCGAGACCTGGCGCGCACACCCGACCACGATCGTTTTCGTCACCCACGACCTCGACGAAGCCCTGCTGCTCGGCGACCGGATCGCCGTACTCGGCGCGGGTTCGCTGCGCGCGGTCGTCGAGGTACCCGACCCGCGCGAACCGGTGGACCGGAGCGCCCTGCGGGCCCGAATCCTGGAGACTCTGTGAACATTCCCGAACTGTCCGACCGCGTTCGCCTCGACTGCGATGTGCTCGTCATCGGCGGCGGCACCGCGGGCACCATGGCCGCGCTCACCGCCGCCGAGTCCGGCGCGAACGTGCTGCTGCTCGAGAAGGCGCATGTACGCCATTCGGGCGCACTGGCCATGGGCATGGACGGTGTGAACAACGCCGTCATCCCAGGCAAGGCCGAGCCGGAGGACTACGTCGCCGAGATCACCCGCGCCAACGACGGCATCGTCGACCAGCGCACCGTGTATCAAACGGCGACAAGGGGTTTCGCGATGGTGCAGCGCCTCGAGCGGTACGGGGTGAAGTTCGAGAAGGACGAGTACGGCGAGTACGCGGTGCGCCGAGTGCATCGGTCGGGGTCGTATGTGCTGCCGATGCCCGAGGGCAAGGACGTCAAGAAGGCGCTCTATCGCGTACTGCGCCAACGCACGATGCGCGAGAAGATCCGCATCGAGAATCGGCTGATGCCGGTGCGGGTGCTCACCGCCGGCGGGCGCGCGGTGGGCGCGGCCGCGTTGAACACGCGCACCGGCGAATTCGTCGAGGTGGCCGCGAAAGCGGTCATTCTGGCGACGGGCCCCTGCGGTCGGCTCGGCCTGCCCGCGTCGGGCTACCTCTACGGCACCTACGAGAACCCCACCAACGCCGGTGACGGCTACTCGATGGCCTACCACGCCGGCGCTGAACTCTCGGGTATCGAGTGCTTCCAGATCAACCCGCTGATCAAGGACTACAACGGTCCCGCCTGCGCGTATGTGGCCAACCCGTTCGGCGGGTACCAGGTCAACGCCGAGGGGGAACGCTTCGTCGACTCCGACTACTGGTCGGGGCAGATGATGGCCGAAGTGAAGCAGGAGATCGAATCCGCGCGCGGGCCCATCTATCTCAAGGTCTCGCACCTGCCCGACGAGACGCTGTCGACGCTCGAATCGATTCTGCACACCACCGAGCGGCCGACTCGCGGGACTTTCCACGCCAACCGGGGCCACGACTACCGCACCCACGATATCGAGATGCACATCTCCGAGATCGGTTTGTGCGGTGGACATTCCGCGTCGGGCGTGTGGGTGGACGAGAACGCGCGAACCACCGTGCCGGGCCTGTACGCGGCGGGCGATCTGGCCTGCGTGCCACACAACTACATGATCGGTGCGTTCGTCTACGGCGATCTGGCCGGCGCGCACGCGGCCTCCACCCTGGCCGAACTCGATACCCCTGCCGAACTGCCCGAGGATCAGCTCGCCGAAGCACACGAATTGATCTACCGGCCGTTGCGTCAGCCCGAAGGCCCGCCGCAGCCGCAGGTCGAGTACAAGCTGCGCCGGTTCGTGAACGACTATGTTGCGCCGCCGAAAACGGCCGCCAAGCTGTCGATCGCCGTCGAGACCTTCGAGCGGATGCGCGCCGAAGTCGACGGGATCGGCGCGCAGACACCCCACGAACTCATGCGTGCCGTCGAAGTGCAGTTCATTCGCGATTGCGCCGAGATGGCCTCGCGCAGTTCCCTCACGCGGACAGAGTCGCGCTGGGGCCTCTATCACGACCGCGCGGATCTGCCCGATCGCGACGACGAGTCGTGGAACTTCCATTTGAACCTGCGCAAGACCGTCGACGGCGAGATGGAATTCGTCAAGCGATCGGTGGCGCCGTATCTGGTGCCGGTGCCCGGTCTCGATGATGTGCCGTCGGCCGAGCCGATCGTCGAGGTGATCGCCCAGCCCGAGCTGGTGGGAACGCGAGCGCCGCAGCGCGAAGCCCCGGTCCGGAGTGAGGCGGCGCCGGTGTCGCCGTCCTCGCCTCGACTGGTCACTCTGCTCGCGCTGGATTCCCCGGTGGTCGAGGATCTTTCGAGCTACCTCACCGACCCCGATCCGGTGGTGCGGGTGGCCGCGCTGTCGGTGCTCACCGAGAACACCCCGGACGGATTCGGCGATGAGCTGATCCGGGCGCTGGGCGACGAGGCCGCTTCGGTGCGCCGGGCGGCCACCGAGAGTCTGCGGGAACTGGTAGAGGTGCTGGCGGGAGCCGGTGCGCTGAGTGAGTATCTCGGCTCCCCCGATCCCCTCGTCCGCGCGACCGTCGTCGATCTGCTGCGGGCGTTGCGGGCCGGGTCTGCCTCGGAATACCGTGCCGCACTGGGCGATACCGATCATCGCGTCAGGATCGAGGCGGTGCGCGCACTGGTCTCGCTCGACGACGCCGATGCGGTGTCCACGATCGCGGGCGATGTCAACCGTGAGGTCCGCATCGCGGTCGCACACGGACTCGCCTCGATCGGGAGCGGCGGCGTGGAGGTGATCCGCGTGCTGGCGGGCGATCCCGATCCACTGGTCCGCGCTGCCGCCCTCACCGCCTACGCCGCACTGGGTACCACGGAGGTTGATGTCGCCGAACTCACTGCGGCACTGCGGCATTCCGCCTGGCAGGTGCGTGTCGGTGCGGCGCGCGGGCTGGCGGGTTCGACCCCGGAGACGGGCGTGGTGCCGTTGAGCGAGGCGCTCACCGACCGTCACCTCGATGTGCGCAAGGCGGCGGTACTGGCCCTGTCCACCTGGCCGGGGAGTGCCACCGCCCTCGACGCGCTCGAGTCGGCGATCACCGATCCCGACGCCGACGTCCGCGCCTACGCCCGCCGCGCGGTGACCGCCGCGGGTCGCACCCCGGTCGACGCTGTTCGCGCCGACGCGGAACTGACCGAGGCCAGGGCATGATCAGCAACTCGCCGGGGCGGTGCCGCAGCGCGAATGCGCCACGCTCGTCGCTGCTGCGGGCGGGTGGCGGCGGGTCCGGCGCGCAGCGGTCGACCGCCGAGGAGTACCTCGGTGACCGGGCGGCCGAGACCGATGATCCCGGTCGTCGCACGCCGGGTTTCGCGGACCCGGCGACGTCGCTGTGCCACCGTTCACCCGACAGCGCGCTCAGGATTATCACAGCTCACCGTCGGTAGGCTGGCCCGATGAGCGCACTTCCTACCACCCTGGTGAGGGTCACCGACAACCTGGACGCGGTGACGACGATCGGCCACGAGGACGATCCGGCCGACGTCGGGTCCTCGCGGGCCGACGTCGAGGCGATCTGGGCGTCGGTGCGCAGGTGGTACGCGATGGGCACGACGCCCGCCATCCAGGTGTGTCTGCGCCGCAACGGCGGGATCGTGCTGAACCGGACGATCGGTCACGGTTGGGGCAACGCACCGAGCGACGGACCGGATGCCGAGAAGATCCTGGCAACACCGGAGACCCTGTTCTGCGGGTTCTCCACCGCGAAGGGCGTCGCCGCCACGCTGATGTTCATGCTCATCGAACAGGGCGCGTTCGGTCTGCAAGACCGGGTGGCCGACTATGTTCCCGAGTTCGCGGCCCACCGCAAGGGCGTGATCACCGTCGGCGATGTGCTGTCGCATTCGGCGGGTATTCCGTTCATCACCGCACCACACAGCGGAACCGCGGCGGTGCTCGACGAGGATCTGGCCCTCGCTGCTCTCACCGACCTGGTGCCGAGCTGGGCACCCGGACGTTTTCGCGTCTACCACGCACTGACCAGCGGATTGATCCAGCGCCTGCTCGTCCAGCGCGCCACCGGCAAGCGGATGCGCGAGCACCTCGCCGAGCAGGTGCTGACCCCACTCGGCTTCCGCTGGAACAACTTCGGTGTCGATCCCGCCGATGTCGGCAAGGTCGTACCGAGCGTCAAGACCGGCCCGCCCCAACCCCGCCTCGCCCGATTCCTGGCGAACAAGGCCCTGGGTGGGCATCTGGACAAGGCCTCGAAGGCCACCAACGACGCATTCCTGGCCGCCGAACTCCCCTCCGGCAACCTGGTCACCACCGCCTACGAACTCTCCCGCTTCTACGAAATCCTTGCGCGTGGTGGCGAATTGGACGGAACGAGGATCATCGGGACCGGCACCCTGCGCGACGCGATCGCCCCCGCCGATCGCATGCTCGGAGTGGCCGGTCGCGTCAGCCGCGCCGGATTCGAACTCGGCGCCCGCCGGTCCAAGTTCGGCCGCGACACCGGGTCGCACTTCGGCCGCAGCGGTCTCACCACCCAGTACGGCTGGGCCGACCCCGATCGTGGCCTGTCGGGCGCTGTTCTGACCAATGGCAAAGCGATCACCGACCTCGATCGCCCGTGGCAGCTGGTCGCCCAGATCTCCGACACCCTGCGTCCACTGCCGCCCGCCGCTCGGCTCTTCCGACCCTGATCCGGGCACACGCCCTCGATCAGAAGAAGGTGCCGCTGAAAGGCAGTGCGGGAGTGGCGAAAAGGTCGTCGGCGGCGTCGACAGCACCCGCACGGTGCTCGACGACACGACCGGCGAGGGCGAGCTGGCGCCAGGTCGACCCGCCGAGGTAGATCGCGCCGAGGGTCGCGACGTCGACGGTGACATCGGCGGGGTCATCGACTCTGAGCACCTGCTCGGCGCCGATCCGGTACCGGCCGGTGTTGGCGGTGCGGATCGCGTCCTCGACCTCGACGATCACCGGCGGCGCGTCGCGATAGGTCCGGCGGGCGAGTGCGGTGGGGACATCGACCAGGCGCAGCCAGGTTTCGTCGTGCACCCCCGCGACGCCGACCGCGCGTTCATCGGTGAACAGATGCCGCAGCGGCGCGTCCACCGGCGCGAACGCGAAACTCACCTTGTCGACGAGATCGACCGAGAGCAGGTGCCGGATCACACCGAGGTAGGCCTGCGGGGTGGTCGCGACGAGATCGTCGACGACGATCGTGCGTTCGCGGCTGGTGAACCAGTTCGCGGTGTCGACCGGGTGATAGCGCGCGAACCCGTCCTCGGCACCGGCCGGCCCGTGCGTCACGGTGTACAGCGGTTCGGCCGCGGCACGTTCCTTGCCCTTCCACCAGTAGCCGGGCCGATCGATCGCGCCGGTCCAGGCGATCGCGGCGGTCGCGTAGATCTGTGGGAACAGCTTCCACGCGTCGGCCGGTTCGACGAACCGCACCGGACCGGACGGCGGGACCGTGTCACGCAGGCGGGCTCGACCTCGGTGCAGGTCCAGGCGCGCGAACGAACTCGCCACGCCGTACCCGAAACGCTCGTAGATCGAGCCCTCGGACGCGCGCAGGGTCGCCACCACTTCGCCCCGCTCGGCGATGTCGTCGAGCTGTCGGCGCAGCAGGGCGGTGAGCACTCCGCGCCGGGTGTGCGTGGGCAGCACGCCGACATGGGTGACCGCGGCGTGTGAGACGCGCGCGCCACCGGGAACGACCAGCCAGCTGGTGTAGGACTCCGCGGTGCCGACCAGCCGACCATCGATGCGAGCGCCCAGCGTGCGGCCCGGTTCGGACAGATGGTCACGATCTGGTGGCAGCGGCGGCAATCCCACCATCGCCGCCCGGAACAGCGCGCCCGCGGCGTGCAGATCGTCGTCGTCGTGCAGGGTGTCTACGTCAACAGCCATCCCCTCACTGTTCCCTATTCGGGGCGGCGCCTCTACTCCGGATCGACCACGACCACGATGCCGGTCGGCGCTTCGAGCAGCTCGAGCGTGCGCGCGGCGGCGGTGTCGACGTGGATGCGCGGGTGCGCCGGTGGGGTGGACTCGTAGTACGTTCCGGGACCGTAGAACTGGCCGTAACGCAGAACGACGCCGCCCGCGGCGAGGACGGCGGATTCGTGGGTCGCGATGGCGTCACCACGGCCCGCCGGCAGCGTCCAGGCGATGCTCTGGGCGAGAAAGCGTTTCGCTCCGGCCGCCGCGGCGGCCGCGAGCAGATTCGCGGTGCCCTCGGTACGGATGCGGGAGTTCGCCTCGCCGGAGCCGGCCAGGAGCGCCACCTCGTCGGGGAGGTCGGTGAGCTGGTGCATGACCAGGTCAGGGGTGAAGTCGAGCACCGCGGTGGTGAGGCCGTCGGCGTCGTAGACGTCGTGGACCACCGCGGTGGCTCCGGTGGCGCGGACCGCCGCCGCTTTACTCGGGGAACGGGTCAGGCCGGCCACGTCGTGACCGGCGCCGACCAGCAGTGGCAGCAACCGTGATCCGATGACGCCCGTGGCGCCCGCGAGAAAGATACGCACAACCCCGACAGTAGCGGGGCCGATGATCAGGCCCCGATGACCGCGTTCATGATCGTGCCCGCGCTGGTGGCGACCGCGCCGCCCGCCATGGCGCTGGCGATCATCTTCGGCGATTGCAGGCCGCCGCCGTTCCACTTCTCCCAGGCGAAGCGGCCGCCGCCGTAGGTGATGGCGGTGACGCCGGACAACAGGATCATCCAGGTGAAATACCGGCCCAACTGCATCACCTTGTCGGCCATCGGCGGCGCTTCCGGCGTGGGATTGCCCACCTGGGCGACAACGACGTTATAGGTGTCATGCACTGCGGCCAGGATCATGCTCACGATCGGTGCTCCTTCGTCGGTTGTTCGTGGTGAAGCCGATGTCGAGAACTCGTGACGCGGTAGAACCCAGATATGTTGAACATTCAACCTCATGGGCGGTTCGGTGACGTGGGCGACACTCCGCGCAAACCATGACCGCAGTCACAGCCGCGGATCCGTGCCCGCGTCGCGCCGTGCCCCTACTATCGAACGTGCGGGGCTCGTTCAGATTCGGCGCGACGAGGCGCTGACCACCACCTTCATCGCACGACTACCGTACCGCGAGGAGGGCACCATGGCTTTCCTGATTCCCTTGTTCGTCGCGTTTCTTCTGGTAACCGCAGCAGTGGTCCTGGCTTCTTACGCCACCGTTTCCCTGACCTATTGGTTTGAATCACGCCGGATCCGTCCGGAACAGTCCGACCCGCAACCTGCACGCTGAGCCCTGTTCCGACCCGATGTCCCGGTACCCGACGCGGTACCGGGACATCGTCGGTTTGAGACCCGATCGCGATCAGGGCAGATCGAGACCGGACTGCGATGCGATCACCGCCGCCTGCACGCGCGACTGCACACCGAGCTTGCTCAGCACCCGGGAAACGTGCGTTTTCACCGTGGCCTCGCCGATGCGCAGGCGGGTACCGATCTGGATATTGGACAGACCGGCGCCCAGACCGGCGAGTACCTGTCGTTCACGGTCGGTGAGCGCGGACAGATCGGGCGGTGGCGCGACATCGGCCGCGCGAGGCAGCGCCGCGATCACCGCGCGCGTCACCTTCGGGTCGAGGACCGCGTCTCCTTCGGCCACCGCCAGTACGGCACTGACCAGGTCGTCGCCACCGACGGACTTGAGCAGGAATCCGCTCGCACCGGCCGAGAGCGCGCCGAGGACGTATTCATCGAGGGCGAAGGTGGTGAGGACCAGTACTTTCGCGCTGGTCTGCGCGACGACGGCGGCGGTCGCCTCCAGCCCGTCGACGCGCGGCATCCGCACGTCCATCAGCACCACATCGGGGCTCAGGGCCTTGGCTTGGCGGACCGCGGCGGCGCCGTCGGCCGCTTCACCGATCACCCGCACCTCACCGGACACTTCGAGCAGCATCCGCAGACCCGCGCGGATGGTGGCGTGGTCGTCGGCCACCAGCACTGTGACTGTCACTTGTCTCCCAGGGGAATTCGCGCGCACACCCGCCAGGTGCCGTCCTGTGCGCCCGCGGTGATGGTGCCCTCGACTGATTCCGCGCGAAACATCATGTTGCGCAGTCCGTTTCCCTGCCCTACCGGAATGCCGGGTGGGATCGGATTCATCGCGGTCACCACCAATCGTGTCGCATCGCGGTGCAATTCGATATCCAGGGGTGCGCCGGGGGCGTGTTTGGTCGCGTTGGCGAGAGTCTCGCTCAGGATCCGGGTGAGGACGGCCTCGACCGCGGTGGACAGTTCGAGGTCGGCGGGCCGGCGCAATGTCACCGAGCCGCCGGCCGCCTCGGCCGCGTCGATCAAGCCGTCGAGGGAGGCCAGTCGCGTGGTCACGGCGGTGTCGTCGGGCGCGGTGAGCAGTTCGATGGTCGTGCGCATCTCCTCGACCGCGGCCAGACTACTCGAGCGGATCGTCGCCAGCACCGCGGTGTTGGCGGGGTCCTTGAGGGCGACTTCGGCGAGGATCGCGACGGCGGAAACGTGGCCTGCCACCGCGTCGTGCAGGTCACGGGCCAAGCGCCGGCGCTCCTCGCCGATCGCCGCGGACCGTTCGGCGTCGCGGGCGGCGAGTTCGGCGCGGGCCGCGGCCCGTTCGGCGTCGACCGTGCGGCGCGAGGCCCGCACCGCGCGGGCGTAACCGAGCGGCGACCACGTGAGCGCGACGCCGATCAAGCCGGTGTAGAAGGCCGCTCTGACGCCGAACACGGTGAGCGCCAGCAGCGACCCGCCCAGGGTCACCGTCACCGAGAACCAGCCGACCACCGCGCCCAGCCGATCCGATCCGGTGCTGACCGCCAGGAAGATCACGTCGGTCAGCGCGATCCACAGCGGCAGCGACGGACCCAACACGAAGTCGCCGGCCAGCAGCGCGACCATCAGGCCGAAGGCGAGCGCGGGCCTGCGCTGCGCGGTCAGCTGGATCGCGAACGCCGCGCACAGCAGCGCCATTTTCGCCGGTGGTGGATACAGGTCGTGGTCGACCACGACCGCCCAGCCACCCGCTGCCCACAACAGCAAGCCCACCAGGAACACCCCGACGGCGGCCGCGGTCGAGCTGTCGAAAACGTCCGCGAGCCGGCTCAGGAGCGTGCGGGACGTGGGCATGCCCCATTTCAGCACATCGTCCGCACGGGCCGGGTCCCCCGAAAGACGGACCGGCGGCGGACCACAAGCGGGACGACGGTGGACCGACGTGCCCGGCACAGTGGGGGAATGAACGAACTGAGCAACCCCGTACTGCTGACGATCGCCGCGTGCGAAGTCGGTTTCTGGGTGCTGGTGGTCGGCGGATTGCTGCTGCGCTATGTGATCCGGGTGCCGCGTGCGAGCACCGTGGCGCTGGCTCTGGTGCCGGTCCTGGATGTGGTGCTGGTGGTCGCGGTGGCGATCGACCTCCACCGTGGTGGCGAGGTGACCTTCGCCCATCGTGTCGCCGGGATCTATCTGGGCTGCACGGTGATGTTCGGTGGCCGGATGATCCGGTGGGCCGACGAGCGATTCGCCCACCGCTTCGCCGGTGGACCGGTCCCGGTGAAGATCCCGAAGTACGGGCCGGAACGCACCCGCAAGGAATGGGCCGATTTCTCCCGCTGGCTCGGTGCGGCGGCTATCGCCGGCGCGCTCACCCTGGCGTTGAGCTACACCGTCGCCGATGCCGCCCAGCGCGAACAGTTGATGGGGGTGTTCGGCAGCCTCGGTGTGATCACCGTGATCTGGCTGCTCACCGGGCCGGTGTGGGTCACGGGGTCGCGGCGCGACTGAACGCGATGCTCGGGTGATCGGTTCGATCACCCGAGCGTTCCGGGCTCAGACGGTGACAGCGGACCGGTCGCTGATCACCTCACCGATCCACGGCAGCACGGCCGACCGCACCTCGACCGTGCGCGGGAGCAGCCCGTTGGCCGCGAGGAGGTCGGCGGCGCGTTGCTGTTCGTCGAGGAAATCCTCGCTCACCGGATGCACGCCGAAGGGACGGCCGCGCAGGGCTGCTTCCCAGGCATCCAGGTCGGCGGGGATGCCACGTGCCTGTGCGTCGTCGACGAAGTACTGGGCCGCCTCGCGGGGGTTCGCGGCGATCCAGGCGTCGGACTCCTGGAGTGCGGCCAGCACCGCTTCCACTGCGGCGCGGTTGCTTTCGGCCAGGTCGCGACGGGTGAACCACAGCGACGGGTGGCTGAAGACCGAGGCGGTGTCGACCAGCGTGGTGAGCTCGGTGGCCGCCTCCACGTCTTGAAGACCGGGGTAGGTACCGACCCAGGCGTCGAGGTCACCGGCCAGCAGCGCGGCGCCGCCCCCGCGCACGTCGACATCGACCGGTTCGACGTCGGCCCAGCTGAGACCGGCCTGGTCGAGGGCGAACAGCAACAGGGTGGTCTGCCACGAGCCGTGCGCGATCCCGACCCGCTTGCCTTTCAGATCCGCGGCGGAGGTGATGCCGCTCGCCGCGGTCGCGACCAGCCTGCCGTTCTCCACACGCGGGCCCGAGATACCGAGATAGACGATGTCACGCTGGTTGGCGAGCGCGGTGATCGGCGGGGTGAACCCGGTGCCGATGATGTCGTAGCCGCCCTCGGTGAACAACCAGTCCGAGTGTTCGCTCGGCAGCGCGGTGGTGGGATCGACTCGCGCGGGCTGCGGCAGCGCACGCAGATCGACCCATTCGACCTCGGGCAGCGACCGTTCCAGGATCCCGCGATGACGCAGGACGAACAGCGAATTGTTGTGCGGGAAGTAGCCGACCCTGATACCACTCATCGCGCGTCTCCGATCAGGCCGAGACGGCGGGCCTCGTCGGCCAGACCGCTGCGCTGCCACTGCACCGCGAGATTCGACGGATCGAATTCGACCGAGCCGCCGAGGGTTTCGGCGATCGCCTGATACTGCGCGCCCTCCTCGAGCAGCACGACGAACTTCGCCAGTTCCAGCAGACCGGCGCGACCGATCACGTTCGCGCCACCGTTGGCCTCGAAGATCGCGACCAGGTGCGGGTCGACCTCGAGGCGGCCGAGAATGAAGTCGCCCGCACCGACCGTGCGGTCGATGTGCGGCGGGATCTCGCGCGACAAGGTGAGTCGCTGCGAGGCGGCGTAGCGAATCGGCAGGGTGCGGTGGGTCTGTGCCCAGCCGCCGAGCCATGGGGTGTGGATGTGGACGACGGAGGTGATCTCGGGGTGCGCGCGGAACACCTTCGCGTAACCGGTGACGAATCCGGCGGATCCCTTGCCGGACAGCACTTCTCCGTCGAAGGTGGCGACGACGGGCGCGACGGTCCGGTCGTCGGCCCACGGGCCGGGCTCGTTGAGAGCGACGGCGATCTCCTCGCCGGGTACGCGCTCGACGAAGTTGACGGTGCCGTTGCCGGTGACGGTGCCGGTCTCCCGGAATACCCGGAACGCGGTGTCGGCGTCGCGGGTGACCGCATCGACGAAGGCGGTGACGGCCTCCGGCAGACGGGTTTCGGTGGTGGTCAAGGTTGCTCCTGCGTTATCGGGCCGTCGCGAGGACGGTGTCGGTGGACGGGGTGGTGAGCCGGGAACGGCCCAGCAGTGGCAGTACTTCCTCGCCGACCCGGTAGGCCTCTTCCAGGTGCGGGTTGCCCGCGAGGATGAAGGCGTCGACGCCGAGGTCGATCAGTTCGTCGAGCCGCTGGGCGACCTGCTCGTAGCTGCCGACCAGGCCGAAGGCCGGGCCGCCGCGGATCAGGCTGAATCCGCACCAGACGTTGGGCTGGACTTCCAGATCGCGGTATCCGGTGATGGTTTCGGGCACCCAGCCCTTGATCCGGGCCGCCCCGACGGAGTCGCCCTGAGCGGCGCGGTTGGCGGCGTCGCGGTCGACGAAGGCCCAGCCCTTCTCGATCTCGGCCCAGGCCGCTTCCTCGGTGTGGCGGGCGACGATGTCGATGCGGACCGCGAACTTGGGCGTGCGGCCGGTGGTTTCGGCGTTGCGGCGGACACCGTCGAACTTGGCGCGCAGGTCGGCGTAGGGCTCGAGCCAGGACAGGTAGTAGTCGGCGTGGCGCCCCGCCGCGGCGACGGCGGCACCCGAGGAGCCGGAGAAGTACACCTCGGGGAAAGGCTGTCCGGCCAGACCCGGTGGCAGTGCGGCGCCCTCGGTGCCGAAGAAACGGCCGTCGTGGTCGAAGGATTCGCCGTCCCAGACCCCGCGCAGCACGTCGAGGAATTCGCTCGTTCGCGCGTAGCGGTCGTCATGGGAAACCTTGTCGCCCCACCACAATTGGGCCGGTCCGCCGCCACCGCTGATGATGTTGTAGACGAGTCGCCCGCCGGTGGCGCGTTGCAGACTCGCCGACATCCTGGCCGCCTGCACGGGATGGAGGAAGCCGGGCTGGAACGCCACCATGAAGCGGTAGGTGGTGGTCTCGGCGGCGAGTGCGGCGGCCACGGCCCACGGGTCGTCGGTCACCGGGAACGAGGGCAGCAGCCCGCCGAGGAAGCCCGCCGATTCCGAGGCCTTGGCGACCGCGGCGACATGGTCGAGATAGCTGTACTGATCGAGTGCGCCGTCGCGGATGGCCGGTGCGATATTTCCGGGCCCGTAGCCGCCCGCGTTGCCCCGGTTGTAGCGGCGCGGGGTGCGCAGGGAAGCGTGGTCGCCTTCCATGCCGATGCGCCAGTAGACGTCGATGGTCATGCGGTGAGCTCCTGCGCGGTGGGGAGGGTGCGGCCTGCCGGGTCGGCGAGGAACAGCAGGTGTTCGCCCGCGCGGTGGATTTCCTCGATGTTCGGGTGGCCGGACAGCACGAAGGTCCGCACTCCGGCGCTCTCGTAGGCCGAGAGTTGGTGTGCCACCTGCTCGTAACTGCCGACCAGGCCGATGCTCCGGTCGTAGCCGAAGGCGTCGAAGCCCGCCCAGCGTCCATCACCCAGCGCGTGGTCGGCGGCGGTATCGGGGCGGTCGAGCTCGTCCCACTGGCGGTGGACCCTGGCCCAGGCTTCGTCCTCGGTCTCCCTGGCGATGATCGGCAGCTCCAGACCGACCCGTACCCGGCGTCGCGCCGCGGCGGCCCGCTCCCCCAGTTCGGTGACGGCGGAGGCGATTCCGTCGGCCCGCTCGGCGAAGAGATGGACATCGCCGTGCGCGGCCGACAAGGCCAGCGCGGCGGGTGACGTGCCGCTCAGGTGGACGGTCGGGAACGGCAGACCGGACAGGATGCCGCGGAATCCCCCGTCGATGACGTCGTAGTACCGGCCCGCGTAGTCGAAGCCGGTGCCCGCGAATCCCGCTGCGCTGATCTCGTTCTCGTTCCAGACCCCACGCGCGACGGTGAGGAATTCCGCGGCGCGGTCGTAGCGTTCGTCGCCGGTGACGCGATCGCCGCGCGAGCGGGCCTCGGCGGCGTCGGTGTCGACAGCCAGCCGCCAGTTCAATCGGCCCGCCGAGTGCCGCTGCAGGGTCGCCGACACCTTGGCCGCGTACACCGGTGTGCCGAAAGCGGGCTGGAATTCGACCGTCACCCGGGTATAGCGGGTGGCGCGCAGGGCGGCGGCCGCCACGATCCAGGACTCCTCGCCGAGCGGGTCGTAAGGCGCGAGCACACCATCGAACCCGTTCAGTTCGGCGGCGTCGACGATCTGGGCGAGATCGTCGAACGGACCGAAGCGACCCGGACGCACGTCGGTGGTCTCGAGCGGAGGTGTCGGCAGGCCGAGGCCTCCGCGACCGCGCAGACCTGGATCGGCGCGCCGACCGTCGCCGCGGCTGGGCAGCCGCCACACGAACTCGGTCATGCGGGCACCCGCTCGGCGGCGACGAGTTCCCGCGCGCGAGCCAACGGCTCAGGGGCGACCCAGGATTCGAGATCGAAATCGGCGGCCAGGAAGCCGTGGGTGTAGAGGAACTGCTTCTGCACGCCGAGTAGTTCGACGCGTTCGGCGGTGAGCGAGGGATGCAGGCCGCGATGGAACTCGTCACCGTAGGCCGCGGCGACGCCGTCGGGACCGGACAGCGTTTCGCGCTGCAACACCGCGCGGACCCCGTCGAGATCACCGGCGGCCCAATCGGCGGCGCGCAGGCTCTGCGCGAGGAAGCCGACGACGACCTCGGGCAGGGATTCCAGCAGGTCCGCGTGCACGGTGATCGGGCGCGGAGTGCCGTTGTTGACCCGCAGGTGCTTGGTGGCCGAGGCGTCGAGATCGACCGCGACGCGCAGCCCGTTCTCCTTGGCTACTTCCTGGGCGCGGGCGCCCTTGACGTAGATGGCGTCGACCTTGCCGTCGAGGAGTTCCTCCACACCCCACGTCGTCGAGCGCCGTGCGCTCTGGATCGCGGTGCGCACCTGCGGGTCCCGCTCGACATCGAGCTCGACGACCCGGACATCGGCCAGGGTCAGCCCGGCGGGGCGCAGCGCGTTGGCGAAGCCGTGCAGTGCCATCGCACGCGGGAAGCTGCGCGCCTGATCCTGCGCCCACGCGGGCACACCGACGCGCAGACCGGCCAGGCCGGCCGCGTCGGCGACCGGCGATTCGGGGCCGACCAGGATCGCCTGGGACTCGTCGATCCAGGTGAGCCCGATCAGGCGGGTGGGCGAACCCTGCGCGCGAGCGGCCAGGGCGGGCACATTGCCGCCCTCCCGGATCAGGCCCGACAGGTCGTGGGAGAAGTGGTGGCCGGCGAGCTCGGGGCCCGCGTCCTGGAGAACGCCGAACTCGAGGCCGGCGCTGGCGGCGGTCTCGCCGAGCCAGCCGAGGCTGTGCGCGAGACCGCTCGCGGTCGGCACGGGGCAGCGGGTGTACCACAGGGTTTCGGTCATGGCAGGCTCCTGGTGTGTGGTCCGACGCCGAGCTGGGCGAGGAATTGCGTGCGGTACCCGAGGGTTTCGGGTGCCGCGTGATCACGCGGGTGGGGTAGATCGATGACCTCGTCGACGGCGAAACGGCCGTGGTCGAGGATGATCACCCGATCGGCGAGGCGGATCGCCTCGTCGACGTCGTGGGTGACCATGAGGACGGCGGGCCGGTGCCGGGCGACGAGATCGCCGACCAGGTCCTGCATCTGGAGCCGGGTGAGGGCGTCCAGTGCCGCGAACGGTTCGTCGAGCAGCAGCAGCTCCGGTTCGCGCACCAGCGCCCTGGCGAGTGCGGCGCGCTGGGCTTCACCACCGGACAGGGTGGCGGGCCACTGACCGGCTTTGCCGTCGAGGTGGACTTCGTTCAGTGCGCGCAGACCGGCTTCGCGTTGCGGCTTGCCGCGCCGCAGGCCGACGATGACGTTGGCCAGTACCCGCTTCGACGGGATCAGCCGGGGTTCCTGATAGACCGTCGTGCGTCGGGCAGGCACCAATACCTCACCGGCATCGGGGGTTTCGAGCCCGGTGAGCAGACGCAGCAGAGTGGTCTTGCCGGTGCCGCTCGGGCCGAGCAGCACCACGAACTCGCCGCGGCGGATGGTCAGGTCGACTCCGTCGAGAACTGTCTTCTCGCCGAACGCCTTACGCAGACCGGTGATCGATACCGCTACCGGGGCCGGAGCTTCGGTCTCGACGGGGACCGGCGCTGCTGTTGTCGTCGTCATCGGATCGCCACCTGCTTCCGCCAGGGCATCGCGTAGCGCTCCGCGAGCCGCACGAGTGCGTCGAACACCAGACCGAGCAGCGCGTAGAGCACGACGCACAGCACCATGTAGTCGGTGCGGTTGTATTCCTGAGCGAGGGTCACCAGGTAGCCGACGCCCTGCTGGGTGCCGACCTGCTCGGCGGCGATGAGCGCGGTGATGCTGATCGACAGGCACACCCGCAGCGCCATCAGGATCCCGGGCAGCGCGGCGGGCACGATCACCTCGACCACCAGCCGGGCGCCGGTGAGCCCGAAACTGCGTGCCGCCTCGACCATCTTGCGGTCGACATTGCGCACACCGAGATAGGTGTAGGCATACATCGGCGCCGTCGTCGCCACCGCGATGAGCAGGATCTTGTACAGCTCGTCGATCCCGAACCAGGCGATGAACAGCGGAACCAGCGCCAGAAACGGCACCGCCCGCACGATCTGCATGGTCGAGTCGACCAGTTCCTCCCCGAGGCTGGACAACCCCGACAGCAGGCCGAGCACCAACCCGACCCCGACGCCGATCGCGACCCCGGCGGCCGCGCGCCCGAACGAGGCGAGCGCGAAATCCACCAGCTGGCCGCTGTCGAACAGTTCGACGAACGCCGACCAGACCGCGCCGGGGCCCGCGATCACCCGCGGCGAGATCGCGCCGCTCGCCGAACCCACCCACCAGACCAGCACGATCGCGGCGGGTAGAACAGCGCGCAGGCCGAGTGACAACCATCGCGGCCGCTGCCGGGCGACGCGCGCCCGGGGCGGGGCCAAGGCGAGGGTGCTCATCTCACTTGCCCTTCAGCGCGGCGAGCTGGTCCGGGGTGAGCTTGGATTTCAGGTCGTAGAAGATGTCGGCGGCGGTGATCCGGCGGGAGATGACGCCGTTGTCGGCGAAGGTGTTCACCACGTCGGCCAGGTCGATGGCATCGGATTCGGCGGGCAGTCGGGGCACGGTGACCTCACCGCCGACCCGGACCGCGTCGGCGAGCCGGTCACCGGTCAGCGCACGCGGGCCGGACTTCTCGAAGACGTTCTCGAAGTCGGCGGGCGCCGCCTTCTGCTTCGCGGTGAGTCCCTGCAGTACTTCCAGGTACTTCGCGGCGATATCGGGTCGCTTGTCGAGAACTTCGGTGCGGAACACCACCACGGTGTTGTCCTTGGAGCCGACGGACTTCTCGGTGGCGATCTCCTTGGCGCCCGCGGCCTTGGCCTCCTGGTAGGGCACCAGGAACGACGCCCACGCGTCGACCTTGCCGGTCGCGAAGGCCGAAGCGGCGTCCTTCTGCTGCAGGGGCACCCGGGTCACCTTGTCGGCCGGAATGCCCGCCTGGGCGAGCGCTTTGAGCGTGATGTACTCGCCCTTGCCCGCGGGATTCACCGCGATCCGCTTGCCCACCAGGCCTGCCACGGTGGTCACGCCCGAGTCCGGGGTCACCACGATGCCGCTCTGATCCTGACCCGCCGGGTCGGCCACGGCGACGATCTTCACGCCGACATCCTTGGACAGCGCGCCGACGACGGGGCTGAACGCGGCGCCGGAGACATCGAGTTCACTGGTGTTGAACAGCTTCAGCATGGAGCTGAAACCCGGCGTGGTGCTGACCCATTCGATCTTGGCGCCCAGCGGGGCGAGTGCGGCGTCGAAGGTGCCGTCGCGTTTGCCGACGGCGAGCGGGCCACTGTTGCCCGGATCGGTGACCTTGAGAACGAACGAGGCTTGCGCCCCCTGTTCCGGCGTGGAGCCGGAGCCACACGCCGCGACGAGGGCTACGACGGGGACGATCGCGAGGGCGATCCGCGAGAAGGCCGGCAGCCTGCGGGACATCGGGGCTCCTGTTCGGGGCTGGGGGTTGATGCCTTCGCAGCGTAGGAGCGGGTGTGGTCTCGAACGAGGTATGCCTTTCCACGGATCGGAAAGCTTGACAGCGGTGGACTTGTCGTTCTATGGCAAGTGACCGGGGTTCCCGGACCCACGTTTTCCACATAGCGGAAATTTGGGCGGTCGAGCGCTCGAACACCTGTGTTACCGTCGGCTCTGTGGAGACCTCCAGCGTGCAGACCGTGACCAGGGCCCTCTCGGTACTCGACTGCTTCCGCGGCGGCGAGGAGCGTGGAGTCTCGGAAGTCGCCCGTGCCCAGGGCCTGGCGATCAGCACCACCCACCGTCTGCTCGGTGCGCTCGTGCAGGCCGGGTTCCTGGAGAAGGACGCCGAGTCCAGTCGCTACCGCATGGGCGGAGCACTGGCCGAATACGGTCAGATCGCCTATCGCCAACACCGGATCTACCTCGCCGAGCCCTACCTCGAGCAACTGGCCGCCACCACCGGAGCGACCGGGTCGGTGGCCACCCGCCACGGCATCCACGCGGTCCTGCTGGGCACCAGCCGATGGCGCGAGAGCGACGGGCACAAGCTCCAGGGTGTGCGACTTCCGCTGCACGCCAGCGCACTCGGCAAAGCGCTGCTGGCATGGTCGGATGCCAGCGATGACGAATTGCGTTCGCTGCCTTACGAAGAGGGTACCGAGCGTTCGGTGTCGAGCCCCGAGGAACTGCGCGCGGAACTGATCACCACGCGCGAACGCGGCTATGCGTTCAACGATCGCGAACTCGACCCAGGATTCCGGACCATCGGCCTGCCGATCCTCGACAGCCAGGGTCGCTGCCGCTTCGCTCTGGGCATGCGCGGACCCGCGACGCTGATGATCGACGAGCGGGTGCCGTTCTTCGTGGAACTGGCCAAGGTCACCGCGGCCGACATCGCCGCGAGGTTCGCCGCCGACTGAAGACCCGCCCCACACCGATCGCGTCACACCCTCGGAAAATGCCGCGCGGAAACGGTTGCGCCCCGGATACCTTGAACCGAGTGGTTAGTCGATGCAACGAAAGGACCTCGGTGGCTACCGATACCGTGAGCCCGGCTGTCGGTCTGCGTTCCGAACGAGGTCCGATCCTGGCCTCGCTCATGCTCTCCACCGGGCTGGTGGCCCTCGACTCGACCATCATCGCCACAGCGGTGCTCACCATCACCGACACTCTCGGCGGGTTCGCGATGTTCCCGTGGCTGTTCTCCATCTACCTTCTCGCGCAGGCCGTCACGGTGCCGATCTACGGCAAACTCGCCGACATGGTCGGGCGCAAGCCGGTGATCCTGTTCGGGATCGCGGCGTTCGCGGTGGGGTCGCTGCTGTGCGGGCTGGCCACGAGCATGGTGGCGCTCATCGCCTTCCGGGCGATCCAGGGCATCGGAGCGGGCGCGATCCAGCCGATGACGATGGTGATCGCCGGTGATCTGTACACACTGGCCGAACGCGCCAAGGTCCAGGGGTATCTGGCCGGGGTGTGGGCGAGTTCGGCCGTGCTCGGCCCGCTGCTGGGCGGCTTGTTCGCCGACCATCTGAGCTGGCGGTGGATCTTCCTGATCAACCTTCCGCTGTGCGCGGTCGCGGCCTGGATGTTGGTGCGCCACTTCACCGAATCGGCGGTGCGCCGCACCCAGCGCATCGACTACCTCGGCGCGATCCTGCTCACCGTCGGTGCGGGCGCCCTGATCCTCGCCCTGCTCGAAGGTGGTCAGGCCTGGGAGTGGACCTCACCGGCCTCGCTCACCTTGTTCGTGGGCAGCATGACGGTGCTGGCGCTGTTCGTGGTGGTCGAGCTGCGGACGGCCAACCCGATTCTGCCGCTGTGGATCTTCACCCGGCGCGTGGTGATCGCGAGCTGCACGGTCTCCTTGCTGGTCGGCGCCGTCATCCTCGGATTGACCTCGTACGTGCCGACTTTCGCCCAGGGCGTGCTCGGGACCACCGCCCTGGTGGCCGGGCTCACCGTGGGTGGGCTCACGCTCGGCTGGCCGCTCGCCGCGACCCTGTCCGGCAGGCTGTACCTGCGCTGGGGATTCCGCATCAGCGGCGTCGTCGGCAGCACGATCGCCGCGCTCGGCTGCGCGACCACGCTGCTCGTCGACCCGCAGTCGAGCCCGTGGCAGATCGCGGCCTCCTGCTTCCTCATCGGCTGCGGGATGGGCCTGGTCGCCTCCCCCACCCTCATCGCCGCTCAGGCCAGCGCCGAATGGCACGAACGCGGCGTGGTCACCTCCGCCAACATGTTCGCCCGTTCTCTCGGCAGCGCACTGGGCGTCGCGGTGTTCGGCGCCATCGTCAACGCCGGCATCCACAACCCCGACCACCCCGCACCCGGCGAACTCGCCCACGGCATCCACCTGGTCTTCCTCGCGATGCTGGCCATGGCTGTCGTCATGCTCGTCGCCGCCGCGACCATGCCGGGCCGCGGCCACGTCTCCGCGACGGTCAGCGCGCCGTGATCACCGCGCGATGTCGGCCACGACCTCGCCCTCGATGTGCCGCGGCCGCGCGTATCCGCAGGCATCGAGGTGGTCTGGGTATCGTGACCAGCGTCGGTCGGCGAACCTCAACCGAGGTGGTCGAGCTGTTGGGCGGGCACGTCGGGCCGTTGCCTCCCGACGAACTCGTGGCGCATTTCCCTGAGAGAGACGAGACGGCCGCCGAGATCGGCATCGGCCCCGGGTTCGATCCCGAGGTCCTCGCGGATCGCTCGACGCAGCAGGCGGACACCGAAGCCCACTGACTCGTCCAGGAAGCGATAGAGTGCCGCGACCTCCACGGCGTCGTTCTCGTCCAACTGGAGCGCTGTGCGATGGGCGATGTCGAGGCAGCGATTGACCTCCGACGCAAAATCGAGTGCTCGATCCGACACCACCATCTGCGCACGGGAATAGCTGTCGCGCAACGCCTCCCGCGCAGTCTCGAACTTGGCGAGATCAGGGGTACGCCCGCCGCTTTTCTCGTCGAGATAGTGCCGGATCGCCGTTCGGCAGGAATGCGCCGTGGTGTTGAGATCCGCGTAGACCGCCCGCTTCTCGTCGGTGGCCTCTTTCCGGGTGAGCTCCCGCAGTTCCTCCGCTCGATTGTCGCGCTGTACCTTCGCATCGATTCGCTTGCTGCGAATCGCGAAGACCTGGGTCACGACGCCGCCCCCGAGCGTGCCGACAACCGTGATCGAGGCAACCGCCACATTGGTCCAATCCATGGCAACTATTCTCTCTGTACCCCAATACAATTCACCACCCACACGAACCATTTCGCGGCGCGACGGCAGTCGGTAGCTTTGTGCCATGGTGGGAATCGGCAACTCTGCGGATCGGACGGCGGACCAGGTCCAGCGGCGGAAGCGACGGGCCGGCTCGTTCGGCGCGCAGGCAGCCGTCTACGCCGAGCATCGGCCGGACTATCCGGAGGCGGGGATTCGGTGGGCGCTGGAGGCGGTCGCGAAAAAGGCGGGGGTTGTTGTGCTGGATTTGGGAGCGGGGACAGGCAAGCTCACCGGCGGTTTGCTCGCCGCGGGGGTCGAGGTGATCGCGGTGGAACCCGATGAGGCGATGCGGGCCGAACTCGTTCGTCACTTTCCCGCAGTGACGGCGCTTTCCGGTACGGCGGAAGCGATTCCGCTGGCCGATGGATCGGTGGACGCGGTGCTCGCCGGGCAGGCGTTCCACTGGTTCGATCAAGCGCGGGCGTTTCCCGAGATCGCGCGGGTGCTGCGCGCGGAGGGGGTGTTCGCCGCATTCTGGAACAACGACGACAACAAGGTCGAGTGGGTCGCGGGACTGCAGGAGGTCTCGCGCTCGTCCGCGTCGTTTCCACCGTCGTCGTCCGATGACGCGCTGCCCGCGCACCCACTGTTCGCGCCGTTCGAGTACGCCGAGTTCGCGCACAGCCAGCGGCGGACCGCCGAATCACTGACCGCGTCCATCGGCACCAATTCACACACCGTGGTCGTCTCCGCGCAAGAACGAGCCGAAGTGCTCGGCCGGATCCTCGACTACCTGCGTGCGACACCGGAGACCGCCGACGGCGAGTTCGATCTACCGCTGCGCACGGAGGTGATCCGCACGGTCCTGGGCCCGAATTCACCCCGGTGAGCGCCGATCACGGACACGAATGAACCCGCGCCGGACCGCGGGTTTCACCGTGCCGAGGTTCGCCGCCGCCATGACCGGACTCGGCTGTCGCGCCCGCTATGCCGAGCGTTCCTCCGATCTGCGCACCACGTCGACGATTTCATCGGAGGCGAATTCGACGACGCGACGGACGCGGGAGTTGGCGACCGGTGCCAAGTCCACGACGATCGACGCGCCCGCGGCGGGTTGGGTGAGCGCGGTGATGCGGTCCTGGAGGAAGCCGCCGTCGGGGACCGGGACGCGGATGATGTCGCCGACCGTCAGGGCTTCGGCGCGGATTCGGCCACCGGTCGCGGTGGGATCGTGCGTGCCGCAACGGGTGTGGCCGACCGTTGCGCCGAGGCCGCGTTCGGCGATGGTCCACCAGACGGGTGAGCCGGGATCTTCGGGGCCGATTCGGGTGTGCCAGGACAGGATTCGGTCGCGTTCGGCTTCGGCGTCGGCGCGGGTCTCGTGCAGGGACAGCTGGCGCCGGACCGGCGCGTTGCGGGGCCGGGTGGTGCCCGCGGCGCCGTCGACGACCAGGATCCAGCGGGCGCCCACGGCTTCGTCGCGGCGGGCGGTGACCCGTTTGGCCAGGGCGAGGCCCGGGGTGGCGCCGAGTCGGTCGGCGGCTTCCTCGATGCTCTCGACCAGCCCCAGCGCACGCAGCAGCTCGGCGACCGACAGTTCCGAGGTGGCCAGTTCCTGGGCCAGCGCGGGCATGGGGGTGCGCCTGCGCCAGCCGATGCGGGCGCAGTGCTCGTGGCGGGTGAACCACAGACCGCTGCGGGAGCGGCGGTGATGGTCGATCACCACCGCCCACCAGTCCCATTCCGGTTCGGCGACAAGGCGTGTGCGGATCCAGCGCTCCCGTTCGGCGGTCGGTACCCGTTCCTCCGGCGGTACGAAGTTGCGCAGCGCGGCGCGCACCGCCGATTCGGTACGCCCGACCGTGATCGCCGTGCGGGCCAGATCGGCGCCCGCGCGCAGATCGTCGGCCAGTATCCGGTATTCCGATTCCCGCCAGGTGGTTCCGTGCTGGCGTGGCGGCCGCAGATCGCCGCGGTTCTCGTCACTCATCTCGTGTGCCCCCGTTCTCGCACCGCCCGGCCACACTCGCGTCCGGGCTGGTTGTGTGACACTTCGACGATACCGAGGGGGTACGACAGAAAATGGCTCTCTGCCAGCGGCTTTCCAGCAAACGGAGCTATCCGGTGTGTACTGCGTCGCGGCGGCCGAAGGCGTAGTAGCCCGCGCAGACCAGTGCCGCCCAGACCGCACCGACGACCAGCGCGGTGCGCCCGCCATCGGTCCACAGCAACAGCACCACGACCAACCCGAGGAAACTCAGCGCGGCCCACGTGGTGACGGGAGCGCCGGGCAGCCGGTAGTCGCTGCCGGGCAGCTCGCCCGCCCGAACCTTGGCGCGATACTTGATGTGGCACACCAGGATCACGCTCCACACGACGATGATCCCGACGGTACTCACCGAGGTGATGTAGGCGAAGGCCTTGTCCGGCGAGATCGCGTTGACGACCACCCCGATGACCATCGCACCCGCCGAGGCGCAGATGCCGGTGAACGGCACCGACTGCTTGCTCAAGATCGCGAACTTCGCGGGCGCTTCGTCACGCAACGCGAGGCTGCGCAGCATCCGGCCGGTGGAGTAGATGCCCGAATTGCACGATGAGAGTGCCGCGGTGAGCAGCACGAAGTTGATGATGCCCGCGGCGGCGGGGATGCCGATCTGTTCGAAGACCTCGACGAACGGGCTGCGCCCGGCGTGGAAACTGCGCCAGCTCGCCACCGACATGATCACCACGAGCGCACCGACGTAGAACAGACCGATCCGGAACGGCAGGGTGTTGATCGCCTTGCGCAGCGTGGTCTCGGGGTCGCGAGCTTCTCCCGCTGTCACGCCGACCAGTTCGACACCGACGTAGGCGAACACGACGATCTGCAACACGAGCAGGGTCTGACCGAAACCGTGCGGGAACATGCCGCCGTCGGCCCACAGGTTGGTCACCGTGGGATCGGCGGCGTGGCCGAAGCCGAACACCAGCACACCGATGCCGATCAAGATCATCGCCAGGATCGCGGTCACCTTGATGGCCGAGAACCAGAACTCGCCCTCACCGAAGACTCGCACCGAGATCAAGTTCGCGGTGAACAGCACCGCGAGCACGACCAGCGCGGTCACCCACTGCGGGATATCGAACCAGTACTGGACGTAGTGGCCGGCCACCGTGATCTCGGCCATGCAGGTCGACACCCACACCGCCCAGTACGACCAGCCGGTCGCGAACCCGGCGAACCGGCCGAGGAACTCGTGCGCGTATTCGGCGAAACTGCCCGACACCGGGCGGTAGGTCAGCAGCTCACCGAGCGCGCGCATGATGACGAAGATCGCGAGCCCGGCGGCGAGATAGGCCAGGATCAGCGACGGACCCGCTTGCTCGATCGCCGCGCCGGAGCCGTAGAACAGCCCGGTGCCGATCGCACCGCCGATGGCGATCATCTGGATGGTGCGCGGGTTCAGGCCGCGCTCGTATCCCTCCGATTCGGCCGTAGGGGCGGACGCCACGGGGGCGTCGGTGGATAGGCCGGAGCCATCGGCTGACATGGAGCAGTCCTTCCGTCGCGTCGATCAGTCGTGCACGCTACCGCCCCGCAACCGTGGCCGGTGTCACCACCACCGGTGCGCGGAAATACCGGCAGTCCGGCGCGGGTTGGCCTCCATAGGGGTAGTACACAACTCGAGGAGGCTCATGAGCGCCGTCACGCTGTCGGTTCTGGATCTGGCACCGGTGCAATCGGATGCGACGGCCGGTGACGCGTTGCACGCGACGACCCGCTTCGCACAGCACGCCGAAGAGCAGGGCTTTCGCCGATTCTGGGTGGCCGAGCACCACAACATGCCCGGCATCGCCAGTGCGGCGCCGGCGGTGGTGCTGGCGCATCTGGCCGCGTCCACCTCGCGGATCAGGGTCGGTTCGGGCGGGGTGATGTTGCCGAACCATCCGCCGCTGGTGGTCGCCGAACAGTTCGGCACACTCGAGTCGCTGCATCCCGGACGGATCGATCTCGGGATCGGCCGCGCCCCCGGCACCGATCCGGTCACCGCGCGCGCACTGCGCCGCAGTGCCGAAGGACTCGGTGGTGACGCGTTTCCTCAGGAACTCACCGCGCTGATCGGCTTCTTCCGTGGCGCCGATCCGAGCGGGATCGTGGCAAGCCCCGGCCTCGACGCGGAACCGCAGGTGTGGCTGCTCGGCTCGAGCGGCTACAGCGCGCAGGTCGCCGCGGTGCTGGGTCTGCCGTTCGCGTTCGCCCATCACATCGCCCCCGACAACACCGTCGCCGCGCTGACGCTCTACCGCGACAACTTCCGGCCGTCGCAGACCCTGAGCGAGCCGTACACGATCGTGGCCGCCTCCGCGATCTGCGCCGACACCGATGCCGAGGCAGACCGCCTCGCCGCACCCCGCGATCTCGCCTTCGCCAACCTGCGCTCGGGCCGCCCCCAGGCACTGGCCACCCCGGAGCAGGCCGCGGGCTTCCCCGGCACCGACGCCGAACGCCACTTCGCGGCGCAGCGCCGGGCCGCGCAGCTGCAGGGCTCGCCGGAGACGGTCCGCGCCCAAGCCGCACAACTGCTCGACGCCACCTCTCCCGACGAGCTCATGCTCAACACCCTCGTCTACGACCTCGACGCCCGCATCCGCTCGCTCGACCTGACCAAGAAGGCGATCGACGGCTGAGCGCTTCGCTCAGCGCAGTCGGAATCCCCTGGCGGCCAAGGACTCCCGCAACCGGTGGCGGCCGTTGAGGGAGGCCGCCGAGGCCAGCCGGGCGAGGGTGCGCTCGGTCCACGAGAACGGCAGGCCCTGATCGGTGTAGATCTCGCCGATCCGCTGTTCGTACTCGGCGACCGGCTCGCGCTGGACCGGAAGGTCGTAGGTCTCGTGATGCAGCACCGCCGTCTGCGGTAGGCGCGGCTTGACCCTGGTGCCCTCCGCCGGGTCCGGGTGGCCGACAACCAGGCCGAAGACCGCGAAGACGTGGTCGGGCAGATTCAGCTCGGCGGCCACCGCTTCCGGGTCGTTGCGCAACGCGCCGATGTAGACGGTGCCCAAGCCGAGAGATTCGGCGGCGACCACCGCGTTCTGTGCGGCGAGCGCGGCGTCGACGAAGCCGACGTAGCTGGATTCGAGATAGTCGGCACCCTCCAGCGGCGCGCCGTGATCGTCGGCGAGCTGACGCAACCGGGCGAAGTCGGCAGTCCAGACCAACAGCACGGGCGCCTGCTCGATATGCGCCTGACCGCCCGCGATCGCGGCCAACCTGGCCCGGCGCGCCGGATCACGGACCTCGATGACGCTCCACACCTGCAGGTTCGACGAGGTCGCCGCCGACTGCGCGGCCGAGACCAGCAGCCGAATCGTGTCCGGCGATACGGGATCCGGGAGATAGCGGCGCACCGACTTGTGCGCGTGCAGCACTTCGAGCACCGGATTCCACTGGGCCGGAATCTCGGTGGCCGGGTCCGCGTAACGCTGCTGTACGGGGTGGGTGGGGCTCGGTGCGGTCTGCGTCATAGGGATATCGTCGGCCAAGGCGCCGCGGCCGTCTGCGGTAACCCTCACCGTGAACCGAACGGCGGCCTCGGTCCGGCCGGTCGATACAGTGGACGCGGGGAGCCCACCGACTGGTGGGACGAAGAGAGTGCGTCATGGGCAAGGTGTTCGATCGGATCGACGACAAGTTGCGGGCATTCATCACCGAACAGCCGATGTTCTTCATCGGCACCGCGCCGTCGGCCGGCGGCCACGTGAATGTCTCCCCCAAGGGCTATCGCGACACCTTCGCCGTGCTCGACGACCACACCGTCGCCTATCTCGATCTGTTCGGCAGCGGCTCGGAAACGATCGCCCACCTGCGCGACAACGGCCGGATCACCGTGATGTTCTGTTCGTTCACCCGCACCACCCGCATCCTGCGACTCTTCGGCGCGGGCCGGGTGGTTCGCCCCGACTCCGACGAATTCGACACGCTGCGTGAACATTTCGGCACCGGCCACACCGGAATCCGTTCGGCGGTGGTGATCTCGGTCGACCGGATCGCCGACTCGTGTGGCTGGTCGGTGCCGAAACTCGACCTCGTCGAGGAACGCTCGATCCTCGACGAGGCCCATACCCGCCGCACCGATGCCGATTTCGCCCGCCGCATCGCCGGCGACAACGCCACCAGCATCGACGGGCTGCCCGCGCTCGAGCCGGACCATCCGGTGCCGTCCACCGTGCGGCGCTGAGGTCAGGTCGCCGGGACCGAGGTGACCGCGATCGCCGGCTCGGACAGGCTGCCGAGGTAGAGGGTGCCGTTGTGTTCGGCCACCGCGGTGACCAGCGCGTAGTCGCCGCCGTCGCGCTGCAGATCGTGCACGAGGGTGCCGTCGAAATCGAACGCGAGCACCCAGACCGAACGAACGGGCGCGGGCGTCAGGCGATCCGGCAGCGCGTCGACCAAGCGCCTCAGGATCCCCGGAAGCGGGAAGAGCCTGTCCAGCAATGGGTTACGTGGGGAGACGATGCCGACCCAGACCAGTCCGTCGCTGCCGACCAGCATGTTGTCGGGTGAACCGGGCAGGTTCTCGGCGACGTGGTCCGTGGTGCCCGCGCGCGGACCGGTCAGCCAGTAGCGCGTGATCCGGTAGGCGCCGGTCTCGGCGACCAGCAGACAGGATCGGTCGGGGGCCAGTACCACGCCGTTGGCGAACTGGAGACCGTCGACGAGCACCTCCAGGTGTCCGTCCGGATCGCGGCGGACCAGCGCTCCGCTGCCGGAATGTTCCAGAATGTCGGTCATCCACTCCTCGAACGGCCACCGCCGCGACGAGATCGAGAAATAGATCGTGCCATCGTCGTCGCGAATCACGTTGCTGGGGAACGCGATCGGAACACCGTCGAGCTCGGCGACGACGACCTCGAGTTCCGCGCCCGCCTCGGCCAGCCGGAGGATGCCCCGGCCCGCGACGCAGATCAGTAGTGCGCCGTCGGCCTCGACGTGCATGCCCAGCGGCCTGCCACCGGCGTCGGCGATCCGCTCGACCTCACCACTGGCGGGATCGACGCGCCAGATCGCGCCGTCGTCGGTCCCGGTGACGATCCGGCCGTCGGGCAGCACCACCACATCCTCCGGGCCGTTGCCCGGCAGCGGCAACAGCCGGGTCGGCGGCATCGGCGGATCGCTCTTGGTCTGCCGAGCACGAGCGGTGGGGCGTGGCGGAGTCCAGCGGTGAGGGCGCATCTGCATGCCCATTGCTACCACGCTGTGGGTCGCCACGGGCCCGGTGGCGGAATGGACGGCACCGCAGGCAGTTCAGCGGCAGTCCGGTTGCCCGGTCGGCGACGCAGGAGCCCGAGGACGGTTAAAGTGCGGCGGTGAACACCGGATCTGCCAGCTCGCTGCTCGATCGTCTCCTCGCACCCCAGCCCGCGCCCGCCTGGTGGTTGGTGCTCGCCACCGCCGCGGTGGCGTTGATTCTGGTCGGCTACCGACCGCTGTGGCGGCTGACCCGCGCCGCGGTGACCGTGGCGCACGAGGGTGGGCACGCGTTGGTCGCGCTGCTCACCGGGCGCAGGCTGCACGCGATCACCCTGCACACCGACACGTCGGGGCTGACCGTGTCGAGCGGCAAACCGAGTGGTCCCGGCATGATTCTCACCGCGGCCGCCGGGTATCCGGCGCCGGCGCTGCTCGGGCTCGGCTACGCGGCACTGCTGGGAACGGGCCGGGTCACGGTGATGCTGTGGGCGACGCTGGTGATGCTGGCCGCGGTGCTGATCAAGGTGCGCAATGTGTACGGGCTGCTCACCGTGTTCGTGCTCGGCGCACTGGTGTTCGGGGTGTCGTGGTTCGGCAGCGATCTGCTGCAGGCCGCGTTCGCGTATCTCGCGGCGTGGTTCCTGCTCGCCGCCGGGGTGCGGCCCGTCTTCGAACTGCAACGCAGCCGTCGCAGGCAACCGGGGCGGACGGACTCCGATGCGGACCAGCTGGCCCGGTTGACCCATCTGCCCGCGGTGCTGTGGGTGCTGTTCTTCAGCGCTGTCTGCCTGGCGGCGCTGGTCGTGGGCGCGATGCTGATGCTGGCCCCGGTCGAGGAGCTGCACCCGCTGCTTCAGCGGTGATCGGCGATCCAGTAGTCGACGGCCTCGGTGACGAGCGCACTCGGCGGCTGCAGCGCGTTGAGGGTGACACCCGCTTCGTCGGGTTGCAGCGGTTCGAGGGTGTCGAGCTGGGAGTCCAGCAGGATCGTCGGCATGAAGTGACCGAGTCGGCCGGTCATCCGGCGGAGCAGTTCCTCGCGGGTGGCGGCCAGGTGAACGAAGTAGGTCTGCGGCGCCTTCTCGCGCAGGCGGTCGCGGTAGGCCCGCCGCAACGCCGAGCAGGTCGCGACCCCGCCGGCCGCCTGGTGCTCGGCGAGCCAGTCCGCGACGGTGTCGAGCCAGGGCAGCCGGTCCTCGTCGGTGAGCGGGATGCCCGCGGCCATCTTCTCGATGTTGGCCGGCGGATGGAAGTCGTCACCTTCGGCGTACGGGACTTCGAGCCGGTCGGCGGTCAGCGCGCCGACGGTCGTCTTCCCGCACCCCGACACGCCCATCACCACGATGACAGGTTCGACCACAGCGACCTCCTCGTCTCCACAGCACGCCCACGCATCCTGCCCGACCGAGGGTAATGGGGCGACGACTCCCCCAGCGTCGATCAGGGAATCGGACGGTCGGTGGGCAGGTTGACGAAGCTCGGCGCCGCGGGGTCGAGACGAACGTGCTGGGGCTCGAGACCGCTGGCGTTCAGCATCGGTCGGAACGGCAATGCCTTGGGCGCGTTGCCCGCGAAGACGTCGATGCGCAGCCGGTGTCCCGGCGCCAGCACCGCCTGGGTCGGGATGACGGCCACATCGATGTCGGTGGGTGCGCCGGGGACCACCGGCAGCAACCGGTCGACGGTGAGGGGGTTGAAGGGCGCGGTGAAGTCTCCGTTGATCGAGCGCGCGCTGCGCCGTTCGTCGACGGCCCGCATCGACGAGGTGAGCTGGCCGGTGGTGAGCACCGTCGAGGTCCCGTCGGGTGCCACGTCGTTGACGGTGACGTTCCAGAATCCGTCGGTGGCATCGTGGATCGTGTTGAGCCGCACATTGATCGGGCCCGAGATCACCGTCTGTTCGGTCAGCGGGGCGCTGGTGAAGGTGAGGCCGTTGCGTTCGGCGATGCGGGAGTCCTTCGCGCAGGTGTCGAACGCGGCCGCCATACCCGCCGAGCCCTGAGCCGCGTCGCGCGAGCAGACCTGATTCAAACCCGGTGCGACGGTGAGTGTTTCGGTAGCGGTAGGCCCGGTGGCGCTGAGCGATCCGTCGTGCAGACTCTCCTCGGTGCTGCCGCTGGGGGCGGCCGAGAGGTAGACGCGGCGATGCGTGACGCCGGGCTGCGGGAACTCGCGCAGCGTCACCCAGCTGCCACCTTGCTGTTTCACCGTGACCGGCCCGAATCCCTCGATGCCGCTGTCGATGTCCTTGAGCCATTTGTCGAACCAGGCCCGCTGCAGAACGTCCAGGCGCGGGGGCGCGCCGGGAACACCGGTCCCCGCACCGGGATTGGCGTGATAGGTGTCGCCGACGACGAGTTGCTTGCGCCCGGCGGGCAGCGGGATCTGTTCGTAGAGCTTGGTCGCGCTGTTGGCGAAGATGTCGTGCCAGCCGCCGTAGACGAAGGTGGGCACCGTGACGTTCTCCGGGTGGCCCATGATCGCCTCGCGGAACGCCGAGGTGTCGTCGAGCGCGCCGTCGAGCGCGGGCGGCATGTTCGACAGCGACGGGGTGAGCAGCGACTGGGCGAGCAGGTCGAAATTGGTGGTCGGGTCGGCGAGGCGATCCTTGAACCAGGTCCAGTCGAAACTGCCGTCGACCATCGAGGCCACGTCGGGTACGAGCTTGAGCTGGTTGACCGAGTTCAGCCACATCGGCAGGAACGTGGTGCCGACGCCGCCGCCGGGGGCGACCACGTCCCGCATGAGGTCGCTGCCGGGTTCGACCGGGAAGATCGCCTGCAACGCGGGCGGGGCGTTCTCGGCGGCGCGCAACTGGTTGATCCCCGAGTAGGAGCCACCACTCATCCCGATGCGCCCGTTCGACCACGGCTGCGTGGCCGCCCAGTCGATCACCTCGCGGGTGTCGAGTTGTTCGCGCGCACCGAGGGTGTCCCATTTGCCCTGCGACAGACCGGTTCCCCGCACATCGGCGACGATCACGGTATAGCCGGCGCTGACCAGTTTGCGGTCGACGCCGAGCATGGTCTGGATCATGCCGCCGTCCAGTGCCTGCATGAGGTCGCCGAAACCGCTGATCGGGGTGGTGGACAGGTTCAGCCTGCGCACGATATCGACGGCGGTGGACTGCAGGCCCGGGATCGCGGCGGCCGATTCGATCAGCCCGGTCATGAGTTTCGAGTACGGCGTCAGGCTGACGATCACCGGAAGCGGCTTCTGCTCGATCACGCCCGCGGCGTCGGCCGGGCGATAGACGTCGGCTTTGAGCACCACGCCGTCGCTCATCGCGATCTGGACGCCGCGCTCCACCCGCACCTCGGGGTAGGCCCCCGGGCCGTCGTGCTGGGCGGTCCACCGCGCGGACGGCGCGTCCGGCGGCTGTCCACCGGCGAGACCACCGCCGCAGCCGAGCACGACGACCACCGCGAGGATCGTCACCAGAATCCGGACCAACCCGCGTTCCGAACCTCTAACCACCATGAGTCGCTCCCGACCGGTTCGTTTCCGACGTTGACCAAGCCACCGCACGATCGGCGCGGAAACTGTAACAGGGGTAACGAGTTCGCCGGGTGATCGTCGGCCCGCTCGGACTGTCGCTGTGAACACACGTTGTTCCAGTTCAGCGCGGTTGTGGCTCCGCGTTCATGTCGGTGGCCGGTGGTTGACTCGACCCATGCCGGTGCGGTTGGGACCGGCCTTCATCCATCGCCGAGGAGGACGTTCGACAATGCCGACACGCGACGAAGCTTGGCCGCAGGGGACTCCCTGCTGGATCGACTGTCAGGTGGACGACACCACCGCCGCCCGCGATTTCTACCGCACGCTGTTCGGTTGGGAGGTCCAGGACGGTCCCGCCGAAGCCGGCGGCTATCTCATGGCCACACTCGACGGCCGACCGGCGGCGGGCATCGGCCCGAAACCCGAGGGCATGAGCGAGATGCCGTCGGTGTGGACCACCTACTTCGCGGCTGAACGCGCCGACGAAATCGCCGAGCGGGTGAGCAAGTCGGGCGGACAGGTGTTCATGCCGCCGTTCGATGTTCTCGACGTCGGGCGGATGTTCATCGCCGCCGACCCGGCAGGCGGGGTCTTCGGTGTGTGGGAAGCCAAGGCACACCACGGTGCCGGCGTGTTCAACCAGCACGGCGCCTATTGCTGGAACGAACTGCACACTCCCGCCTACGACCAGGCACACGAGTTCTACGACAAGGTATTCGGCTGGCAGTACAACGAGATCGGCGACGGGGAAACCTTCACCTACTCCACCTTCGCGCTGCCCGGTGACAGCCACGAGATCGGCGGCATGATGGACGCCTCAGCGCTGAGTACCCCGCCCTACTGGCTCACCTGGATCCAGGTCGACGACGCCGACGGCTCGCTGGCCGAGGCCACCGCACTGGGAGCCTCGGTGATCATGGGCCCCGACGACAGCCCGTTCGGCCGGATGGGCATTCTGCAGGCGCCCCAGGGCGAGGTGTTCGGCGTGATCGATCCGGCCAAGGCGGTCGGCGAGGTACCCACCGGGTCCTGACCTCGTCACGGCGTGACGATGGCGAAGTTCGGGTCCGGCTTGTCGATCAGACCGGGCAGCTTCGCCAGTGCGGTGGCATCGCCGTCGAGGGCGATGTCACCGCTCGCGACGCCCTTGCGCAGGTCGGCGCCACCGACCAGGGTGGCGATCAGGGTCTGACGGGTGAGAGTGATCGTCGCGTCGGGTGCGGGCAGCGCGTCACCGGGGAATCGGTCGTAGTGCACGAGTACGCCGTTGCGCAGTTCGACGCGGTGAACGCGGTTGTCCTCGTTGCTGATCCGCCAGTCGGTGCTCATCCGGACATCCCAGGCCTTTGGTCCGTCGATCCGCAGCGACACCGCGTCGAACACCTGCTCCACGCTCAGCGCGGCGGCCATCGCCGCGGAGTTGGCCGTGGTCGGCGTGCCGAAGGAACCGTTGCGCAGTTCGTGGGCGCCACTGAGATAGAAGTTGCGCCAGGTGGCGTTCTCCGCGCCGTAGGCGAGCTGTTCGAAGGCACTGGCCTGCAAGTCTTTTGCCGTCTTGTTGGTGGGGTCGGCGAAGATCACGTAGTTCACGACTTGGACGACCCAGCGGTAGTCGGCGGCGTCGTAGGCCTTCTGCGCCGTGCGCAGGGCCGCGTCGGCGCCGCCCATCGCGTCGACGTGGCGGCGCGCGTTCTCCACCGGCGGGTGTTCCCACAGGTGCGCCGGGTTGCCGTCGAACCAGCCCATGTACCGCTGGTACACGGCCTTGACGTTGTGGCTCACCGAGCCGTAGTAGCCGTGCGTGGACCACGACGTTGTCAGCGCGGGCGGCATCCGCAGCATTTCGGCGATCTCGGCGCCGACGTAGCCCTGGTTCAGCAGTCGCAGCGTCTGATCGTTGAGGTAGCCGTACATGTCGCGCTGCAGCGACAGGAACTCCACGATCCGATCGGTACCCCAGACGGGCCAGTGGTGCGAGGAGAACACCAGATCGGACCGGCGACCGTAGCGGTTGATCGAATCGGTGAGGTATTTCGACCAGACATGCGGGTCGCGCACCAGCGCGCCGCGCAGGGTGACGATGTTGTGCATGGTGTGGGTGGCGTTCTCGGCCATGCACAGGATGCGGCGATCGGGGAAGTAGAAGTTCATCTCCGACGGCGCCTCGGTGCCCGGCGTCAGCTGGAAGACCATCCGCACGCCGTCGACCGTCTCTTCCTGGTCGGCGCGGGTGACATGGACGGTGGGTGGGATCAGGCCGATCGTGCCGACCGAATTGGTCTGTCCGAGACCGGCTCCCACCTGGCCTTTCGGACCGCGCGGCAGGGCGGCGCCGTACATGTAGGCGGCGCGGCGGGCCATCGCCGTACCGGTGTAGATGTTCTCAGCGACGGCGTGCTCCATGAATCCCGAGGGCGCGATCACCGGACAGCGACCGGCGGCGACGTCCTGCGGGGTGATGACGCCGTAGCTGCCGCCGAAGTGATCGACATGGGAGTGGGAGTAGATCAGGCCGGTGACCGGCCGGTCACCGCGATGCTTGCGATAGAGCGCGAGCCCGGCCGCCGCCGTCTCCGCCGAGACCAGCGGATCGATGACGACCACGCCGGTCTCGCCTTCGATCAACGTCATGTTCGACAGGTCGAGGCCACGGATCTGGTAGAAGCCCGGCGCGATCTCGTAGAGGCCCTGTTTGACGGTGAGCTGGGACTGCCGCCACAGGCTCGGGTTCACCGAGTGCGGACAGGAACCGGCGAGGAAGTCGTAGGAGTCGGTGTCCCACACCACTTTCCCCGACGGATCGGTCACCGTGCCCGGCTCGAGGGAAGCGATCCAGCCGCGGTCGGCGTCGGCGAAGTCGGCGGTATCGCCGAAGGGCAAGGTGTCGACCAGCGCGCGGTTGGCCTCCAGGATGGCCTCGGTCGGGTCGGTCTGGGTGCTCGACGGGGTGACTCCGGCGGGTCGGTCACCACATCCGGTGACGGTCGCGCCGACCGCTACCGCGGCAGCCGCGCCGACTCCGACACCCAGCATCCCGCGCCGCGACAGCTCGCCCCGGCCCCTGTGTGCACTGCTCACCGTTACTCCTTCGTTCCACGACCGTCCGACCCGAACGACTATTGCAGACTAACTGCAATATCTGTGTTATTTCTGAGCAATCGCCGTACCGGGCAGCGCGGCCAGCTGAATATCGAGCAGCAACCGGTCCTCGGGGTCGGTCATATCGATGCCGAGGATGGCCTCCACCCGCCGCAGCCGGTAGCGCAGCGTGTTCGGATGCACGCGCAACGTGGCCGCCGCGGCACGGACCTCACCGTGCGCCCGCAGATAGGCCTGAACCGATACCCGCAGGTCAGCGGCGTGAGTTCGATCGTAGGCATCGAGGTCGGCCAGGCGCGGATCGTGCAGGCGCGGGCGCTCGCGGATCAGCTCCATGATCTCGGCCAGCAGTACCGCGGTCCTGGCATCGGCCAGCGTGGCGACCCGGCCACCCGTGGGGTCGGCGACCGGGCTGTCCAGCACCCGGTCGACCTCGGCGCGCGCACTCGCGACCGCGGTGAGCCCGGCGACCGGTGCGGCGATCGCGGCCCGCACGATCAGTTCGCGCGTCTGCTCGAGCTGGGTCACCAGCTTGCGCACCCACGAACCGACGCCGCGCTCGGAATGGTAGGCGGGCAACAGCACATAGACGCGCTCGCCGATCGACTCGGTCACCGAATCGTCGCGGAAAGCGCTGGCGTGCAACCGGATCAAACCGCTCGACGCGGCCAGTCCCGCGGCCGGGCCGATCGGCGCGAAGCCGATCACCGCGGCGGGACCGGTCGCCGGCAGGTTCAATGCGGCGGCCACCGAGGGCACGTCGACGCCGTCACCGTGCGCGCCGAACAACCGGCGCACGAGCAGCGCCTCGGTCGACGGCGCGTCCAGTCGTCGCGCGATGATCCGGGCCGCCACCGCCGACGCGCCGCGCAACACCTGCGCCGCGTCGGGTCGCAGCGGCCCCGCACCCTGCTGCAACCAGATGGTCCCGAGCATTCTGGCTTGCGCGCCGTCGGCGCCTCGCCGGATGCCGACGACAAGTCTGCGGCGGATGTCGAGCTCGGGATGTTCGGGCACATCGACGACCTCGTCACCGCGCCGCACCCGGTCGAACACGCCCCATTCCCGCAGGATCCGCAGGTAGTCGCTCGGGCCCTCCCGTCCGAGGATTGACTGGATGCGCAGCTGATCGGCCGAGGCGTCCGAGGCCGAGTAGGCCAGGACGTGCGATTGGGGGTCTTCGATCGAGACCATGCCGCCGGTTTCCCTGGCCAGCACCTGAGCCAGCCCGAACAGGTCGGTGTCGGGGGCGAGCAGGTCGTGCTCGTCGGATGCGGCGCGCTGACCGGGCGAACGGGCAAGCATCCGCCGGATCAGGGAGAACACCTGGTCCCAGCGCGCCTGCCGGTGCACGTGCACCAGCGCGACGCCCGCGGTGTGGGCGGCGGCGCGCACCGCGGGTGAGTCGTTGGCGCTCTTGGTCATGAGCACGCGCGGCCGCTGCGCGGGGTCACGGTCGCCGACTTCGCGCAACCACCGCTCGGTCGCGTCGGCGTCGACGCCGACCAGCAAGTACACCTCGGGCAGGGCGCCCTCGGCGTCGAGGTGTTCGGGCAGGTCAGCAGGCTCGGCCAACGCGACCGTTCGCACCGTGACCTCCTCGCCCGCAGGCGCGTCGACGAGGGTCGCGACGGCATGGTCGAGCGCGGCGAGCAGCCCGCGCAGCGTGGTGGACCCGTCGGGCATCGGGTACCTCCGGTTTGGTTGATCGGACAAAGACGGGCTCGGATATTCATCCGATCAGATGATTATGACTGCTGCCGATCGGTGTTGACTACGTCACATCCCGCTCTCCCCCACGACGCAGGAGCCGCACTCATGGACGCCATCGCGACCACCCCACCACCGGTCAACGAACCTGTCGGCACCTTCGCTCCGGGCAGCCCGGAACGCCGCCGCCTCCAGACCGCGCTCGCCGAGTTGTCCGCCTCCCCCACCGAGATCAGCCACGTGATCGGCGGTCGCCATCTGCCCGGCGACGGCCCTTCCTACGACGTGGTCCAACCGCATCGTCACGCCGCCGTCCTGGGCACCCTGCGCGACGCGAGCACCGCCGAAACCGCCGCCGCGGTCGAGGCCGCCTGTGCCGCGGCGCCCGCCTGGCAGGCGATGCCGTTCGACGATCGAGCCGCGATCTTCCTGCGTGCGGCCGACCTGCTCTCCGGGCCGTGGCGGGAGAAGATCGCGGCCGCGACGATGCTCGGGCAGTCCAAGTCCGCCTACCAGGCCGAGATCGACGCACCGTGCGAGCTGATCGACTTCTGGCGGTTCAATGTCTCGTTCGCCCGCGAGATCCTGGCCGGGCAGCCGATCTCCGCACCCGGGGTGTGGAATCGGATGCAGTACCGCTCGCTCGAGGGGTTCGTCTACGCGGTGACACCGTTCAACTTCAGCGCGATCGCGGGCAATCTCCCCACCGCGCCCGCCCTGATGGGCAACACCGTGGTGTGGAAGCCGGCCAGGAGCCAGTCCGTGGCGGCCTATCTGACGATGCGACTGCTCGAGGCGGCCGGACTGCCGCCCGGAGTGATCAACCTGGTCAACGGGGCGGGTCCGGTGATCTCCGATGTCGTGCTGGCCGACTCACGACTGGCAGGCGTGCACTTCACCGGGTCGACGGCCACCTTCCAGCACCTGTGGCGCGAGGTGGCACAGCGTTTGGACGGCTACCGCACCTATCCGCGGCTGGTCGGGGAGACCGGCGGCAAGGATTTCGTGCTCGCGCACCCGTCGGCCGATCCGGCGGTACTCACCACCGCGCTGCTGCGCGGCGCGTTCGACTATCAGGGCCAGAAGTGCTCGGCCGCTTCGCGAGCCTTCATCCCGCGTTCGGTATGGGCGACGATGTCGGAAGACCTGATCGAACGGACATCGAACCTGCGCTACGGCGATGTCACCGATTTCACCAATTTCGGTGGGGCGCTGATCGATCGACACGCCTTCGACCGCAACACCGCCGCGCTCGAGCGCGCCAAGGCCACACCGGGCCTGACCGTGGTGGCGGGCGGACACAGCGATGACAGTGTCGGCTGGTTCGTCGACCCGACCATCGTGGTCGGTGACGATCCCACCGACGAGGTCTTCGGCACCGAGTACTTCGGCCCGATCCTGGCGGTGCACGTCTACGACGACAGCACCCCGACGGCCTTCGCCGACGCGATGGACCTCGTCGACAGCGGCAGCCGCTACGGGCTCACCGGCTCGGTCATCGCACAGGACCGCACCGCGATCACCGCCGCGACCGACCGGCTCACCTTCGCCGCGGGCAACTTCTACATCAACGACAAACCGTCCGGGGCGGTCGTGGGCCAGCAGCCCTTCGGCGGTGGACGCGCGTCCGGCACCAACGACAAGGCCGGTTCCCCGCAGAACCTGCTGCGCTGGACCTCCGCGCGCACGATCAAGGAAACCTTCGTTGCGCCCACCGAGCATCGCTACCCCCACCAGGCACCGGAGGTGGGCTGATGTCTGCTCTGCTGCGTTCGACCATGCTCGCCGCCGCGCGTTCACCCCGACTGGAGCGCACCATCACCCGACTGCCGATCAGCCGGGCGGTGGTGGCCCGCTTCGTCGCGGGCACCAGCACCGAGGAGGCGGTGCGGGCCACCGAATCACTGTTGCGCTCAGGGCGTTTCGTCAGCATCGACTACCTGGGCGAGGACACCACCGACCTGGGGGGCGCCGAGGCGACCGTCGCGCAGTACCGGACCTTGATCGCCGCGCTCGGCGCACTCCCCCAGTCCGAGGTGGCCACGGGAGCTGTTCGGCCACTGGAGGTTTCGGTGAAGCTGTCCGCGCTCGGGCAGGCCGTGCCGAGCGGTGGTCACGCCATCGCCCGCGAGCACGCCCGCCAGATCTGCGCCGCCGCCGAGGCCGCGGGAATCTGGGTCACCGTCGATGCCGAAGACCACACCACCACCGATTCGACGCTGTCGATCGTGCGCGAACTGCGCGCCGACTACCCGTGGCTGGGCACGGTGCTGCAGGCGTATCTGCGCCGCACCGAGGACGACTGCCGCGCGATGGCGGGCCCGGGCTCGCGAATCAGGCTGTGCAAGGGCGCCTATGACGAACCCGAATCGGTCGCCTTCCGCGACAAGGCCGAGGTCGACGCGTCGTACATGCGGTGCCTCGGCGTGCTCACCGCAGGCGCGGGCTATCCGATGATCGCCTCGCACGACCCGGCCGTGATCACCGCGGCCGGGGTGGGTGTGCAGTCGGCACAGCGCAAGACCGAGGAGTACGAATACCAGATGCTGTACGGCATTCGCGCCGAGGAACAGCAGCGACTCGCCGCCGCGGGCAACCATGTTCGCGTATACGTCCCCTACGGTGACCAGTGGTACGGGTACTTCATGCGCAGGCTGGCCGAAAGGCCCGCCAACCTCGGGTTCTTCCTGCGCGCGTTGGTCGGCACGCGCGGAAGATGACCGGCTCGGTCGAACGATCATCGCCGCTGAACATTATTCACTCTCGACGCCCGTGGTTGCGCGTGGCGGTGTACTCGGATGAGCCCACCGTGACGCGGCGGTGTGCGCCGATGGAAGGAAACGCGAATGTCTTTCGCAGAGCTGCGCACCCAGATGTTGCGCCGCAAACCATTGATCGAGGTCGACGACGAGATCCCCAGTGACGAGCGCCTGGCCAAATCACTCGGGCTCTGGCAGCTCACCGCGATCGGCGTCGGCGGCATCATCGGCGCGGGCATCTTCACGCTGGCGGGCTCGGTCGCGCACTCGGTCACCGGTCCGGCAGTGCTGATCTCGTTCCTGATCGCCGGTGTCGCCAGCGCCGCGGCAGCGCTGTGCTACGCCGAATTCGCGGGCATGGTCCCGAAAGCGGGCTCGGCCTACACCTACGGCTACGTTTCCCTCGGTGAGCTCGCCGGCTGGTTCATCGGCTGGGATCTGCTGCTCGAGTACATCGCGGTGGCGGCGGTGGTCGCGATCGGTGTGTCGGGCTATTTCGGGTTCCTGCTCGATCAGATCGGGCTGACCCTGCCGGAGTGGATGCTCGGCGCGCCCGATACCGGGGACGGCCGGGTGATCGACCTGTTCGCGGTGCTGTTCTGTCTCGGCACCGCGTGGGTGCTCTCGCGAGGCATCGGCAGTGTGGGCCGGTTCGAGACAGTCGCGGTCGGCATCAAGGTCGCCCTGGTCGTGCTCATCGTGGTGCTCGGGGTGTTCCATATCGACAGCGCCAACTACGAGCCGTACTTCCCGTTCGGCACCGGCGCGGTGTGGACGGGTGCGGCGACGGTGTTCTTCGCCGTGTTCGGCTATGACGCGATGAGCACCGCCGCCGAGGAATCCATCGACGGGCGCAAGCACCTGCCCAAGGCGATCATCTACTCCCTGGCGATCGCGATGGTGCTCTACGTGCTGGCCACGCTCGTGCTCACCGGTATGCAGAAGTACACCGAGATCAGCCCGACCAGCGGTTTCTCCACCGCGTTCGAATCGGTCGGGATGCCGGGCGTCGCCAACATCATCGCGGTCGGCGCGATCGTCGGCATCATCACCGTGGTGCTCACCTTCATGCTCGGCGTCACCCGGGTGTGGTTCGCGATGAGCCGCGACGGGCTGTTGCCGATCTGGTTCGCCAAGACCCACCCCACCCGCAAGGTCCCGACCAGGGTCACCTGGATCGTCGGCTTCGGCGCGGCGATCCTGGCCGGCGTGTTGCCGATCAACACCGTCGCCGAGCTCACCAATATCGGCATCCTGATGGCCTTCATCGTGGTGTGCGTCTCGGTGATCGTGTTGCGGCGCACCAGGCCCGACGCTCCGCGTTCGTTCCGGCTGCCGCTGATGCCGGTGATCCCGCTGGTCGGGATCGGGTTCTCGGCCTACCTGATCTGGTCGCTGCCGTGGGAGACCTGGGTGCGCTTCCTCGGCTGGCTGGTCGTCGGGCTGATCGTGTACTTCGCCTATTCGCGCAAGCACTCGGTGATGAACCGGACCGCGCCGGAGCCGAGCAAGTAGGCCGACAGCGAACTGTGCTGTGATGGGTCGATGAGATCGGAGCAGGACGCCGCGGCGGGCGCGGGGCAGGCGCGCGCGCCGCGGCGGCGGCGGCGCGATCCCGCGAAAACGCGCGAAGCGATCATCGACGGACTGCTCGCCGCGGTGACCGCGGGCGATTTCGCACCGACCGCGCGCGAGATCGCCGCCAGAGCGGGCACCTCCGAACGCAGTGTCTTCGTGCACTTTCCCGACCGCGAAGCGTTGCTGGTGGCCGCGACGGAGCGCCAGTCCGAGATGGTCGAGGGGTGCCTGGTCGTCGCGGACCCCTCACCTGCCCTGGCCGAGCGGATCACAGTCGCGGTCGCGCAGAGCGCCGCGATCTTCGACCTGCAGCGCGTGCCCCGGCTGCCCGGTCTGCAGGAATCTCGATCGATCGACGCGATCGACGCACGGATGCGGCGCACCGACGAACGCATCCGCGCCGTACTGGCCGCGCTGTTCGCACCCGAACTGTCGCGCTCCGACGGCGAACTCGACGACGAGCTGCTCGATCTGGTCGACGGCGCCCTGGCCTGGCCGACGCGCCACCACCTGCAGGACCGGCGCGGACTGTCGGGCGAGCAGGCATCAGCGACGATCGAGCGTGCGGTGGGCTTGCTACTCGCTCAGCGCTGACCCGGGTACGAGCACCCGCTTGAGGATCTTGCCGGTCTCCCCGCGCGGCAGCGCGCTCAGGAACGTGACATCACGCGGGACCGAGAATCGACTCAGCCGGTTACGGATATAGGTCCGCACCATGTCCGAATCCAGTCCCGCCCCTTCGCGTTTCACCACGAACGCGGCCAGCCGCTGACCGAACTCCCGGTCGGGGACGCCGACCACGGCGACTTCGCTGATCTGCGGCAGGTGGGCGAGTGCCTCCTCGACCGGTCGCGGGAAGACGTTCTCGCCACCGGAGATGATCATCTCGTCGTCGCGGCCCGCCACGAACAGCCGTCCCGCGGCGTCGAGATAGCCGAGGTCGCCGGTGTCGAGCATGCCGTCTGCCTCCTCCGGCGGCGCGGAGTTCACGTAACCGTCGAAGAGCATGTGGTTGGCGACGAAGATGTGGCCGGTGGAGCCGACCGGTACCGGCCGCAGGTCGGGACCGAGCACCGCGACCCGGGTACCCAGCGGCGGACGACCCGCTGTCGTGGGTGAAACCCGCAGGTCGTCGGGGGTGGCGACGCTGGCCCACGAGACCTCGGTCGAGCCGTACACGTTGTAGAGCACGTCGCCGTAGCTGTCCAGGAATCGCAACACGGTGGCGCCGGCCAGCGGCGCACCACAGCTGACCACGAATCGCAGGCTCGACAGGTCCAAGCCCGCACGGACCTCGTCGGGAACCTCGAGCAGGCGTTCCACCATCGTCGGAACCACGATCAATGTGGTGATCCGGTGTTCGGCGACCGCGCGCAAGCAATTTATCGCATCGAAACCGTCCGACAACACCACGGTGGCGCGCAACGCGGTGCTCAGCTGCAACCCGGCCAGACCCCAGGTGTGGAACAGCGGCGCGGGAATGAGCATGACCTCCTCCACCCGCAGCGGGATCCGCGAGAGCAGCGCGGCGATGGTGCCGAACCCCTTGGCGTGCGGGCGGCGCGCGCCCTTGGGCGAACCGCTGGTGCCGGAGGTGAGCACGATCAGCCTGCCGGGATGGGCAGGCACCGGGAAGTCGGTGTGCGCCTGGGTGATCAGGTCGTCGATCGTGGTGCGGTCGGGGTCGGGCGGACAGTCGTCGGTGGTGTAGCGCGGTACCTCGCTGTGCAGGTAGCGGATCAGCGTTTCCAGCGCACCGTCGACGAAGACGGCGCTCAGCCGGTGCCGCTGCACGATCTCCTCGATCCGCCGCCCCGACAATCCCGCGTTGAGCAGCGCCACGTCGACGCCGAGTTTGCCCGCGGCGACCATGGTTTCGACCATGCCCGCGTGATTGCGCGCCAGCAGGCCGATGGCGTCGCCCTTGCGCAGACCGATCGAGTGCATCGCGGCGGCCAGCGCGGTGGATCTGGCGTCGACCTCGGCGAAAGTGCGATGACCGCCCGCATCGATCAGCGCGAGCCGATCGGGTTCGTACGCCGCGCCCGCCGCGTACCCACCGGCCAGGTTGAAGCCCCATTTCGACAGGGAGCGAAGCTGTCTCACGATCGACATCGGCTCGGGCCGCATCAGGCCGGTGGCCGCGATGCTGCGCGCCACGCCGGCATTGCGGCGCACCATCGAGCGTTCGGCGTTGACCACCACCGAGGAACGGGTGCCCGCGATCGAGTCGGCGGTACGGCGCAGCCCCGCCTTCACCCAGTCGGTGACCAGCGAGTTGCCGCCCTGCTCGAGCAAGGGATGGATCCGCGCGGTCGCGAACAGGGTGATATCGAGGCGCGTGCGCTGCTGATCGCCACGCAAGCGGATCGCGGCGAAACTGCCGAGGACCGGGCTGCGCAGTTCGAAACTCTCGTACCAGCGGCCGATCACGAGAATGAACTCGTGCGTGCGGATACCGCCGCTCGCCGACCCGACCCGCACCTGCCAGTGGACCGCGCCGTCGGGACGTTCCACCGGTTCGCAACTGCCGATCCCGGTGAACATGCGTGGGTAGCTCTGGGGATCGAGCAGTACATCCCACAACGCTTGACGCGCGATCGTGAAATCCGCGCTGACATCGATGACGTCGTTGACCAAACTCCGTGCTCTACTTCCCGTCGGCCTGTTCGACCCAGCTGGTCGGCGGGCAAAAATGGGCGCTGCGGCCGATACCACCTCGCGGGTCGCCACGCTACCCGGCTGCGGCGCCCTGTCATCAAGAATCAGACAAAACCGGTGGTTCGGGAGCGTTTCGGCCGGATTTTGGTTTGTGCGCCACACCTGCCGACATCGCCGATGTGAAACTGTCCAATCCCTTGCACACCCTTCGAGGATGCCGAAGTATTGCTGGCAGTACCGACCCGATCTGCATGAGTCGCCGTGACACACGGCGCGACGAGCGAAGAGGTGTGGGCATGACAGCAAATTGGCCGAGTTCTCGGGACCCTTTCGACGACATCTTCCAGCGATTCTTCGGTTCCGGAATGTCCTCGAAGCCACCGGTACAACGCATCGATCTGGGCAAGTTGATGACCGACAACGCGAAGTTGCTGGTCGGTACCGCTCGCGAGGCGGCCCAGGAATGGGGCAACCCCGAAATCACTCCCGAACACCTGCTGTACGCGGCCACCGAAGCAGAACCCGGGCGCAGCATCGTCGCCGAGCTCAGCCTGGATCCCGACCAGGTCGCCGAGCAGATGGAGGACTACCTCGACACCGGCAGGCCCAGCGAAGACGACCTCGCCGAGATCACGCTCAGCCCTGCCACCAAGGTCGCGCTGCGCGCCGCCCAGCGCCAGGCGGCCCAGGCCGGCAGCAGCTACATCGGCCCGGAGCACATCTTGCTCGGCATCGCCGCACTCCCCGACAGCGTCGCCGCGCAGGCGCTGGTCGCCGGGATCGCGGCCACCCAGAGCGGCGGCGTCCCCGCGCCGGGAACCCCGATGGCGACCGCGCCGTCGAAGCGGCAGCAGCCGGAATCGGACACGCCCACGCTGGACGAGTACGGCCGTGATCTCACCGCCGAGGCCCGCGAGGGCCTGATCGACCCGGTTGTCGGCCGCGCGGAGGAGATCGAGCAGACCATCGAGATCCTGTCGCGGCGGCGCAAGAACAACCCGGTGCTGATCGGTGATCCCGGGGTCGGCAAGACCGCGATCGTGGAGGGGCTGGCCCAGCGCATCGTCAACGGGGACGTGCCGGTCACCCTCGCCGACCGCCGCGTCATCGCGCTCGATGTCGGCTCGCTCGTGGCCGGGAGCAAGTACCGCGGCGAATTCGAGGAGCGGCTGACCAAGATCCTCGACGAGGTCCGCGCGCACAAGGACGAGCTGATCATCTTCATCGACGAGCTGCACACCATCGTCGGCGCCGGCGGCGGTGGTGAGGGCTCGATGGACGCGGGCAACCTGCTCAAGCCCGCGCTGGCCCGCGGCGATCTGCACGTCGTCGGCGCGACCACCATCGATGAGTACCGCAAATACATCGAGAAGGACGCCGCGCTGGAACGCCGGTTCCAGCCGGTGATGGTCTCGGAGCCCTCGGTGGAGGACACCATCGAGATCCTGCGCGGCCTGGCCGATGTGTACGAGGAGCACCATCAGGTGCGCTACTCCGACGAGTCGCTGGTCGCGGCCGCGCAGCTGTCGGATCGCTACATCACCGACCGGTTCATGCCCGACAAGGCGATCGATCTGATCGACCAGGCGGGCGCCCGGGTCCGGCTGCGTTCGGGCACCCCCGACCCGGCGGTGAAGGCCAGGGACGAGGCGATCGCGCGGCTGTACCGGGAGAAGGACGCCGCGGTCGACAACGAGGACTACGAGAAGGCCACGGCTCTCAAGGCCGACATCGCCGCCGCCGAGGAGGAGCTGGAGGAGTCCGGTGCGACGTCGTCGGAGCCGATCGTCGATGTCGTCGACATCGCCGAGGTGATCTCCCAGCGCACCGGTATTCCGGTGGCCGATCTGACCGCCGAGGAGAAGCAGCGCCTGCTCCAGCTCGAGGACGTCCTGCACAAGCGGGTGATCGGGCAGAACGAGGCCATCGTGGCGATCGCCGAGGCGGTGCGCCGAGCGAGGGCCGGACTCAAGGACCCGAACCGGCCGATCGGGTCGTTCCTGTTCCTCGGCCCCACCGGTGTCGGCAAGACCGAGCTCGCCAAGGCCCTCGCGGAAGCGGTCTTCGGCGACGAGGATCGCCTGATCCGATTCGACATGAGCGAGTTCCAGGAGAAGCACACGGTCTCGCGGCTGGTCGGCGCCCCGCCCGGATACGTCGGCTACGACGATGCCGCCCAGCTCACCGACAAGGTGCGGCGTCAGCCGTATTCGGTGATCCTGTTCGACGAGGTCGAGAAGGCCCACCCCGATGTGTTCAACGTGCTGCTGCAATTGCTCGACGACGGGCGCGTCACCGATTCCAAGGGCCGCACAGTCGATTTCAAGAACACGATCGTGATCATGACGTCCAACATCGGGTCGCACCTGATCCTCGAGGCGCCACCCGGCGACCTCGACTCCATCGTGCCGCAGCTCGAAGAGCTACTGCGCCAGCACTTCCGGCCCGAGTTCCTCAACCGGATCGACGAGCAGATCGTGTTCCATCGCCTGGACAAGGAGCAGCTGGAACAGATCGTCGAACTGATCCTGGATCGCACCCGGCGCATGCTCGCCGCCCAGGACATCGAACTCGAGATCAGTCAGTCCGCGGTGGACTGGTTGAGCGAGCGCGGTTTCCAGCCCGAATTCGGTGCGCGACCGTTGCGCCGCACGGTGCAGAAAGAGCTCGACAACCGGGTCTCGCGGCTGCTCCTCGACGGCGGGCTCGATCCCGGCGGCACGGTGAAGGTCGACACCGCCGACGACGATCTGGTCGTCACGGCGATGAACGCGGGCGGTAAGCCCGACACCAATGGTTCCGCACCCGCGCCCGCAGCGAAGAAGCCGGCCAAGAAACCCGCCAAGAAGGCCGCGAGCAAGAAGGGTGACGACAAGAAGCTCGCGTCAAAGTAGCGAAACGACGACTGTGGCCCGGTTCGTACGAACCGGGCCACAGTGTTGTCATGGGGTCAGCCGCCGGTGACCACGCAGGATTCCCCGAAGCGGAAGCCCCGGCCGACCGTCACATTCGCGCTGCTGGCGATGCCGTCCTGGACGGCGGTCATCGTGTGGGCGCCGGTGTAGGACGGCACCCAGTTGAACATGGCGACGCCGTCGGTCGGCGCGACCACGGCCAGCAGCGCGCCGTTGTCGTAGAAGGCGACAGGAATGATGCCGACGCTGAGCCTGGCCAGCAATTGGTGGGTGCATCCGGTGCCGTAGTCGGTTGCCGAGCCGACGCTGAGGTTGGGTTTCACCGTCAATTGCGAAACTCCGGCCGAGGCGGTGGGTGCACCGAGGGTCGTGGCCAGCATCGCCGTCCCGAGGGCAGCAACGGTGATGGCGAATTTCCTGTCACTCATATTTCTCACGTCCTTGTGCTGCGGGGCCGACCGAACGCGAGGCCGGCGAGTCGGTCCCCATCCTCACCCCATCGCGGGACCGATGGTGGGAGAACACACGAACCGTTTCGCCGACCTCGTCGCGCCGGCTACAGCCGCGACCAGAGTGCGGGAGTGTTCGGTGGCGTCCAATTCGGGTCGTGCACGGTGTGCGCCTGCCTGCAGCTATAGGTGGCGCCCTGGTAGGTGACTTTGTCGCCGATGCCATAGGTGGCGCCCTGACGCCAGGGCGATCCGCCGGGGGTGGCCGTGGTTGTCGGATGCTCGTGCCCGGGAGTGGTCGTCACCGGCGGTTTCGTGGTTGTGGCCGGGGGTTTCGTGGTCGTCGGGGGCGGTGTGGTGGTCGGGGCCGGGGTGCTGGTGGAAGGCGGGGAAGTGGTGGGTTTCGGGGTGGTCGTCGGCGGCCGTGTGCCGGCCCCGCCGCTCACCTCGAGATCGACGCAACTGTAGAAGGCCGCTGCGGTATCACCGATATTCCAGACCGCGCGCAATTTCTGACGGCCGGAATAACTCGACACATCGACGGTATGGGTCACCTCCATGGACGGCTGTTCGTTCCGGCCGTCGAACACGGCAATTCTGGTGTTGCCGATGAAGTATTCCCAATTCAGCGTGCGATGATTCGCGGTATTCTTCCATGTGAAACTCGCACTGCCGGAGACTTTCTGCGGCACCCAGCCGAGGCTGTCGTCGTCGAGCTCAGGGTATTTGTTCGCACTACAGGTGGTGAGCCCCTTCGGTCCCTCCACGCTCTGCGGTTCGTATTTCACCGCGCCGCAGGGCACGAGGCCACGGGCGCATTGCTCTTGCCTGCTCGCGGGTCCGGTGATCCAACCGTGCGCGGTGGCACTCCCGGCGGGCACCACCGCGGTGGCGATGGGCGCCAATGCCATTGCTCCGGCGAAGAACAGGATTCGACTTCTCACTATCAGTACTCCTTGGAAACGCACGCGGAGGACGGCAGGGGCCGGCTTGCCGTCCGGGAAACATTTCGAGCGATGACACTGAACACTTCGATATCGAACTGTGATTCCGAAGATTAGGGTGACGAAGATCATCCGTCAACCGTCCCGGTAGCGAAAAATACTGCTACCGACCGGTATTCGCGGATCATTTCCCAACTGTGCGAATACGGCGAATATCCACGTTTGGAACCAACCGGTATCCACCCGAAGCAAACGGCTGGTTAATCTCGCTGCTGTGTGGGGTGTACAGATTTGCCATCGGTTGTAGATAGGTAGCCATGTCGGCAACAAGCTGTCTTACTGTTCGAGGGCGAGTACCCACAGCAGGGAGCCTGGCGAACTTTGCGCGACTCCTCCGAAATAGGCGGACGGGCGCCCGAATCAGCCGAGGAACGCGAGGATTCCGGCGGTGACGAGTTCGGCGTAGCGAGCCCGGCCCTCGGGGGTCTCGATGAGCGCGGCGTCGGTCGCCGAGCGCATGTTCCCGCATTCGACCAGTGCGCTCGGTCGCTCGGCCAGGTTGAGCCCGGCCAGATCCGCCCGTGGATCCAGTCCCGCCGATCCCACATAGGTCGAGGGCACCGCGCCACCGGCGATCATCGCATCACGCAACGCCCTCGCCAGACGCGTCCCCGCCTCGGCCTGTACCGGATTCAGCGCAGGTTCGGCGTAGGCGATGTGAAATCCGTGCGCGTCCGCACCGGTATTGCCGTCGGCATGGATCGAGACCACCGCGTCGGCGCCCGACTCGTTCGCGATCGAGGCGCGCTCATCGACACACGGTCCGACACCGGTGTCGTCGGCGCGCGTGAGGATCACCCGAACACCGCGGGCGGCGAGCAGGTCGCGCACTCGCAGGGTGACGTCCCAGGTGAACTCGTGCTCGGTGTAGCCACTGGCGGCCGAGGTCCCGGTGGTGTTGCAGGCCTTCGTGCCGCCGCGCCCATCGGGGACCGGTGCGTTGATCTGGGTGAGATGGGTGGCATTGCCACCGTTGTGACCGGGATCGAGGACAACCGTGTGGTTCACGGCGGGCGAAGTCGGCGGCACGGCACTCTCCGAGGAAACGGCCGTCGCGGTCGACGTCACCGGGTTCGCGTCCGTGGTGGTGGACGCGCAGCCGGCGAACAGCGCTGTCGCCGCGAGCAGGCAGGCGGGCAGGAACAGACGGGGACGCACCCCGACACCGTGCCACACCGTGCCGACGACCCGGCCTCGTCCCCGCCGAACCCGTGTTCAGCGCTGGGTGATGCGCAGCGGAAGAGTCGCGTGGCGACGGGCGAACAGGCTGGGCACCCAGCGTGGCGGCTCCTGCTCGATCAGCTCGAACCGTTCGGTGCGTTCGAGCAGCAGGGTGATCGCGGCGGTCGCTTCCAGCCGAGCCAAGGCGGACCCGATGCAGAAATGGGCACCCGCACCGAACGCCGCGTGGGCACGGCCGCGCCGCCGGTCCAGATCGACGATATCGGGATCCGGGTAGACGGCGGGATCGCGATTGGCGGCACCCCACAGCAACAGCAGGTGGCTGCCCGCGGGCAGGTCGACACCGCCGAGCTGAGTATCGACCATGACGTGGCGGTGGTGGCCACGAAAGGGTGACTCCAGGCGCAGTGCCTCGTCGAGGAACGCGGGGACGAGCTCGGGGCGTTCACGCAGACGGGTCTGCAGAGTGAGGTCGGCGGCGAGCAGTCGCGCCGCCGAGGCGATCAGACCCGCGGTCGACTCCCCTCCCGCACCGATCAGCTGCACCAGGATCAGTACCGCCTGCTGCTCGTCGATCGTGCCCGCATCCACCGCGGCGACGAGCACCTCGAGCAGGGTTCGCGGCGAATCTCGATCGGCCACTCGGTCTTTCGCATTGCCGATCGCGAGGTACGCGTAGTGGGCGAGCTCGGCCGCGGAGGTGATCAGCTCGGTCATCCGGCCCTCGGCAACGATACCGCCCAGCATCTCGGTGGAGTCGTAGGCCAGCGAGAGCAGTTTCGCGACATCGGTCCCCGGCAGACCGACGAGTTCGGCGATCAGCGCCAGCGGCAAACGATCGGCGACCCCGGTGGCCCAGTCGATCCGATCGCCGTCGAGTTCTTCCGCCCACAGCCGTTCGGTCAGTGCGGTGACGAACAGGCCGAGCGTGCGCACCCGTTTGGCCAGAGCCGGTCCGACGATGCCGCGGTGGACGGCATGGACGTCGCTGTCGGCGGTGGCGAGCACGTGGACCGCTCGCCCGGTCGCGTCGAGGTCGAAGGTCATCGGCGCCGCGCCCGGCTGGGCGACGAGCACGCCGGTCAGATGCGAGGAGAACTCCGCGGGGCGCCGGGTCGCTTCGGTGACCTCGGCCCACGAGGCGACGAGGAAGAAATCGGTGCCGGGTACCCGGTAGACCGGCGCTTGTTCGCGCAGGGCGCGATACATCCGGTAGGGGTCGTCGAGCACCGTCGCATCGAACAGGTCGATCGCTTCGAGGTCCGTGGTCACGGCTGCCGCCTTTCCTGGTCGGGCTGTCGGCGCTCACCGTGTACCGCGCAGAGGCATGCGGTCAACAACTGTCTCGAGATGAGACAGCCCAGCGACCGCGTTGCCCCACAATCCGCCCGCGTACTTCGTCGAAAACAACCTTCAGCCTGGCAGGATTCGGCTAGACAGATTCCATCGAACGTCTCACCCTGAGACAGACACGAGTGGAGGTTCCCCGGTGAGCGACCAAGTCGACTGGCTGGCCGGCGGTGACCGACGCACCATCGCGGTCGACCGCATCGAACGCGCCGCCCTCGCGCTGTTCCTCGAACGCGGCATAGACAACGTCACCGCCGACGACATCGCCGCGGCCGCGGGGTGCTCGCGCGCGACGCTGTATCGCTGTGTCGGCGGCAAACCACGACTGATACGCGCCGTGATGGTCCGGGCCGCGGGCTCCGTCGTCGCACGCGTGGAGGCGGTCGTCGACTCGGTCCCGCCCCGCCGACGACCCGTCGAGGCGATCCTGGCCGCCGTCGCCGCGATCCGCGCCGACCCGGTGCTGCGCCAGTGGCTGATCCGGCACCGCTCTCCCGACACCGACGAATTCCTCGCCGGCGCACCGGAACTCGGTCACATCGCGACCGCGCTGACCCGGATCGCCCCCGACGACGAGGCCGCGGGCTGGGTCGTGCGCGTCGTGTTGTCGCTGCTCACCTGGCCGCTGCCCGACGCCACGGCGGAACGTCACCTGGTCGAACGATTCGTCGGGCCCACTCTGCGTGCGGGCTGACTCCCCCGTTCGGTCCGCGCGTCCTCGATCCGTCGCGGCTCCGCTCAGCCGCGGTGGTGGCGACTCTCGTAGGCAACGCGCTCGGCCTCGGTCCGACGGCGTTCGGCCTCGTTCGCCAACTCGGGATCGAAGCCATGGCTGACCAGGCGGTGCCGCCGGTACACGTAAACCAACGCCACAGTGAAGTAGACCAGCGGCAGGTACAGCAACGCCATCATCGACAGCCCTATCCACAGCGGGCCCGGCACCAGCAAGAACAGGCACAGCACCGGCAGCACCGGCAGCAGGAAGCGCATCAGGTATCGGCGGGTCGCGCCGGGGCCGGTGAGGTCGGCGAGCACCCAGTCCGACATCGAGGGCGGCAGGGTTCCGCCGGTGATGTAGCGAACGCGCTGCCAGAGATTCGGGGTCGAGTTGCTCACTGCTGCTCCCTCACATCGGATGCGCGTCGCGCGGCCGCGTTCACCCGGCCGAGGACATCGCGCAGTTCTTCCAGGTCCGCCAGGCTCACGCCGAGGCGTGCCACGACGGCGGGCGGGATCTGCTCGGCTTGTTCACGCAGGTCACGGCCCACCTCGGTGAGGTCGATGTGCAGCGTGCGCTCGTCGTGCGGATCGCGGCGGCGGGTGATGAGACCGGCGGATTCGAGTCGCTTGAGCAGCGGTGACAAGGTCGCGGAGTCGAGCTGGATCGCCTCGGCGACGGCCTTCACCGACATCGGCGCCTCACCCCAGAGGGCCAGCATCACCAGATATTGCGGATGCGTCAGGCCGAGCGGTTCGAGCAGCGGCCGGTAGACCGCCAGCACGGATCGATTGGCCACCGCCAGGGCGAAGCACACCTGCCGGTCGAGCCGCAGCGGGTCGTCGAGCTCCTGCATCGTCCACCACCTTTCTCAGCCCACACACTATTACACCACTAATAGTTAGTGCAATAACTATTAGTGGCATCACAGATGGGCGGCGGGACGATGCGCGTCAGTCCTCGTCGAGGACCAGTGGCTCACCGGCGGCAGCACGGCGCACCTTCTCGCGGCCGTTGTCCTCCTCACTACGCCCCTGACGCCAGTAGCCGGTGAAGGTGATCGCGCGCTTGTCGACACCACGGTCGCGGACCAGATTGCGCCGGGTGAGCTTCACCAACTCGGCCTCACCGGAGATCCACGCGTAGGGCACGCCCGCGGGGAGCTCGGCCGCACGGACCGCGGCGACCACCGCGTCGCCGTGCGGGCGATCACCGCGATGCACCCACTCGATCAGTACGTCGCCGCGGGTCTCGAAGCCCTGCTCGTCAGCCGGGCCTTCGACCTCGATGAACGCTCGCGCTCGCGCTCCCACGGCGAGGCGTTCGATGATCGCGCCGATCGCCGGAACCGCGGTCTCGTCACCGACGAGCAGCTGCCACTCGGGGTCGGCGGGCGGGGTGTAGAGCGCGTGCGGCGGGCAGAGCAGGCCGATCTCGTCGCCCGGCACCGCGGTCGACGCCCAGTCCGAGGCGGGACCCGCGTGCTCGGCGTGCAGGGCGAAATCGATGTCGAGCTCGCCGAGTTCGGGCCGCTGCGCCCGGACCGTGTAGGTCCGCATCGGCGGGCGGATCTCGTCGGGCATCGCGAGATAGCGCTGGTACCAACTCATCACACTGCCCGAGTCGTCCAGTGGCGGCGGCACGACGGGACGCGGCCTGCCCGGGAGCGGGAAGAAGAGCTTCGTGTACTGGTCGGGCCCGGCGTCGATGAGGGCGGCCGGGTCCGGACACCCGAGGGTCACCCGCACCATCCGCGGCGTCAGCCGTACCGCGCGACGAACCGTCAGCGGCGCGTAGACCATGGCCGGTCGATTCACAGTCCCAGTCGTCATTAGGCAAGCCTAACCTACTGCGCCTGCGAACTACCCGCCCTGATCGACGGCGAGGCCGGAAATGAGCTGCTCGATCACCGCGCGGACAGCGACGATATCCCCCGCGTCCGCCGAATGCGCCAGGTACTGCGCCGCCTCGTCCAGCGCACCGACCACCACCAGCGCCAGCGGCCGCACCGGCTGCTTCCTGATCCGGCCCGCGGCCATGGCACCGGCCATCGCGTTCTCCACCAGGCCGATGGTGTGCCGCAACTCGATCTCGCGCCACCGGGCCCACCCGAGCACCGCGGGCGCGTCGAGCAGCGCGATCCGGCGCACCTCGGTCGCGGTCGAGGCCTGCAACCACGCCAGGCAGCCCACGATCAGGCTCGCGATCGGATCCTCGGCACGCGCCTGGGCCACGGCGGCGGCGATCACCTCCACCAAGCTGCGCTCGAGATCCTCGAACACCGCCTCGAACAGATCCCGCTTCTCGCCGAACTGGTGATAGAGCGCGCCGCGACTGACCCCGGCCGCCTCGGCGACCGCGATCGTGCTCACCGCCCCGTACCCGAACTGCCCGAACAGCTCTCGCCCGGCACGGATCACCGCGGCACGCGTGGCGGCCGAGCGTTCGGCTTGGGTCCGGCGATCAGGATTCATGGCGACGTCGAAGTCTAGGGCAGGACGAGGGTCGCGGCAGATCCGAGGCCGTTCGCCCCTTGACCGGCCACACCGGATTCGGGAACATACAGTCATCCTGTTTGTATATTCGAAGGGCTTGGGGACCATGTCCGATGCCACCAAGGATCTGTTCGAGCGCTATCACGCCTGCTGGGCCGAGCGCGACCCCGACCGGATCGCCGCGCTACACACGCCCGATTCGGTCTTCCACCTGCACTCCGGGGGCGCACCCGCGCACGGGCGCGCGGAAATCCGAACCGCCGCCGCAGAGACCTTCGCCCTCGTCCCCGATCTGACTTTCACCCAGGTCGACCTGCGCGTCGGCGACGACTTCTGGGTGGTGCGATGGAAGCTGTCGGGCACCTCCGTCACCGGCGGCGCCGTCGATGTGGATATCGCGGACATGGTCACCGTCGAGGACGGCGCGGTCAAGGCGAAGCACACCTACGTCGACGGCGTGGCCATGCAGGCCGCGCTGACCGCGCCCTCCGAGATCGCCTGAAACTCGTGGAGCGGTGTGGCGGACCAGCATTGCGCGCGGTCTGATCTCAGGGCATCGGCAGCGGCGGTGTCTTCGGGAAACTCACGGGCAGCGCCGCGAGCGACCGATGGAACGGGCCGGGCCGCCACACCAGATCCTCGACCGGAACGGCGAGGCTCAATTCCGGGAGCGCGTCGAGCAATTGGTCGATCGCGTCCTGCACGATCAGGTACGCCACCGGTTTGGCCGGACAGCCGTGCGGCCCCGCGCTCCAGGCCAGGTGCGCCCGGTTGTCGACGACATCGCGCCCGGCGATGGCCGGATCGTTGTTGCAGGCCGACATGCTGATGACGACCGGTTCGTGTGCGGGCAGCCAGGTGTCCTCGACCAGGATCGGCTGACGCGGGTAGGTCATGCAGAAGTTGGCCAGCGGCGGGTCGGTGAACAGCACTTCGTCGAGCGCGTCGCGCGTGGACAAGCTGCCGCCGAGCACATCTCCGGCGAACCGGTCGTCGGTGAGCATCAGCCGCAAGGTGTTGACCACCAGGTTCAGCATCGGCTCGATGCCCGCGCCGTAGAGCACCAGCAGCTGGTGCACCATTTCCTCGTCGGTCAACGCCGCCGGGTGCTGGAGCAGGCGGGTGGCGACGTCGTCACCGGGTTCGCGCTGGCGCAACCCCACCAGATCGGCCAGTGCGGAGGCGAGCAGGTTGTTGCCCGCCTCGGCGTCGTCACCTTCGAAGATCTGCGCCATCCCGGTGGCGACCTGCTGCCCGATCTCGGGCGTGCACCCGAGCATCGAGTTCAGCGCCTGGAACACCAGCGGAAACGCGTACTGGCTCAACAAGTCCGCGGACCCGGTCGCGCAGAAGCTGTTGATCAGCGGGATGGCGAACTGTTCGACGGTGCTGTGCATCGCGTACAGATCCACCCCGGCGATCCCGGCGACATTGGCCTGCCGGTACCGGGTGTGCTCGGCACCGGTGGTGCGCAGCGCGGCTGGGCGGAACTGCAGCATCGGCAGCACCGGGCAGTCCAGCGGGATGTCGCGCTGCCACATGCGGGGGTCGGCCGGGAAGTGCTCCGGATCGTTGAGGATGCGCACGGCGGTGTGATAGCCGATCACCAGCGTGGCCCGGATGCCCGGCGACAACTCCACCGGCACCACCGAGCCGAACCGCCGCCGCATCCGCTGGTACGCCGCCTGTGGGTCGGCGGCGAATTCGGGTGCCCACATCGCCACCCGTTCGTCGGCGGCGATATCGACCGTCATGACGCTGTTGCTTCCTGTCTGCGAAAGAGGTATTCCGCCAGCGTGATCAGTGCGCGCAGGCCCTGATCACGGCGACGTGCGTCGAGCGCGATCACCGGAGTCTCGGGCGCGAGGTCGAGCGCCTCGCGCACCTCCTCGAGCGGGTAGCGCCGGAATCCTTCGAATTCGTTCACCGCCACCGCGTACGGCACGCCACGCTGTTCCAGCGCCGAGAGCACGTCATCGGCCTTCTCGATACGGCGGGTGTCGACGAGCACCAGCGCGCCGAGAGCACCACGAGCCAGTTCCTCCCACAGCGGGGCGAATCGTTCCTGGCCCGGCGTACCGAACAGGTACAGCGCCAGTTGGGGATTCAGGGTGATGCGGCCGAAATCCAGTGCGACAGTGGTCGACACCTTGCTGCCCAGACCCGCCATGTCGTCGACACCGATACTGGCCTCGGTGATCGTCTCTTCCGTGCGCAGTGGCCTGATCTCGGACACCCCGCACACGAAGGTGGTCTTGCCGACACCGAAATTGCCTGCGACCAGGATCTTCACCGACCGTGTCACGGTTTCCGCGACGTAGTCGACCTCATCCCGCGATGGCGCGGAGGCCATGCAGCACCTCCTTGATCAATGCGAGTTCCGGCTTCACCTGTGCCGGGGTGGGGCAGTGCAGGTGACCGCTGTCGAGCAGATCGGAGACGATGATCTTCACGACGGAGGCGGGCAGGTCGAGATAGGCCGACAGCTCGGCGATCGACAGAGCGCCACGGCGGCTGGTGAGAGCCAGCAGGCGACGTTCGTCGGGGCGGTGATCGGGACGCGCGTCCTCGACGGCACGGACCAGGGTCACCAGGTCCAGATCATGGGCGGCACGCACCCGCCCGCCGGTGCGCACATAGGACCGCACCAGATCGGGATCGCGCCTGCCGCGGCTCAATTCCTCCCGCCTAGGCGGGGCGCGCTGCCGATCTCGTGACCCACGCGCGAGGCCAGTTCGTTCATCCGATGCGCCACCAGCGCGACATCGACATCGGCGGTGGTGGCGACACCGAGCAGCGCGCCCACACCGGCGGCGGTGATCATGATCATGCCCTCGTCGTACTCGGTCATGTTCTGGCGCACCGCGTTCGACGGGCCTCCGCAGAACTCGCCGAGCGCCTTACCGAGCGAGCGCAGGCCCGAGGCCGCCGCGGCGAACCGTTCGGCGTCGTCTTTGCTCACGCCACGGGAGTGGGCGATGCGCAGTCCGTCCTCGGACAGCAGGACCGCGAAGCGGACGCCGGGGATCTCGAGATCCTCGAGCAGCCACGCCAATCGGTTGGTGCTATCGGCTACCGGTGTGCTCATCGGCTGTTCCTTCCGTGGTTCGCTCGGCCGCAGCGGCACGACCGCTGCGGGATCCGCTGCGCCAGGCAGCGGCGAGGTCGGGGCGCGCGTGCCCCGACTCTGTCGTTACCCCCGCCGAATCCGGGGCAACCGGTCTGCGGCGGCGCTTGGGCAGCCCGCCGCTGGTGATCTCGTGAACGTCGGCGCCGGGCGATTCGATCTCGGCGACCGGCACGGGAATGTGCGCGGGCGCGGCGAGTTCGGGCTCGGGCAGCCGCGGGGCGTCGCCGCTCACCAGCAGCGCCGACGGTACATACACCATGGCCCGCATGCCACCGAAGATGTTGGGCCCGTCGACGTGCACGGAGAATCCGTAGCGCCGGGCCAGCGCCGCGATGCCGGGGAAGCCGACCTTCGGCGCGGGGCCGAGATCGTGGATGTCGACCGGGCGTTCGCCGCTGAGCACCAGGCGCGCGTCCTCGAGCTGCTCGGGACTCATCCGCATGCCCGCGTCGTCGATGATCACGGTGACGCCGTGATGGCCCTCCTGGAAACCGATCTCGACGAACGACGACGGCGGTGAGTAGCGCAGCGCGTTGTCGAGCAGGGTCGCCATGGTGTGCACGAGCGGTTCGACCGCGCGGCTGATCACGATCCGGTCCGATTGGGCCGCGCGCACCCGCAGGAATTCCCTGACCCGTCCGGTCGCGCCGCCCGCCACATCGGTGAGCGACTGCTGCGGCCACCGGCGGCCGGGCAGACCGCCGGAGACGATCACATAGGACTGCGCCTGCCGGATCATCTGCTGCACGGTGTGGTCGATCCGGGTGAGCGTTTCGTAGATGGCGTCGTCGCGATGTTCGCGCAGTGCGGCACTGACGACCTGTCCGAGGTCGGTGCCCAGGCTCACCACCGAGGTGCCGAAGGAGCGCACCGCGGCGCTCGTGGCCGCCCGCGAGGATGCCGAGAGCTCACCGCGGGTCTGGTCCCGGGCGTCCTGTATCTCACCGAGGCGACGTTGTTCGCCGTAGCGCTCGACCATCGCCCTGGTTTCCTCGGTGACCACGCGCAGGTCCTCGGCATGACCCGTGGCAATCCACTGCAGCGCCTGGCCGAACTGCGAATCGCCCAGTTCCACCGGCAGATCCACCGCGACCGAGGGGATCTCGTGGCGGCGCACCGCGGCAGTGATCGCGGGCAGTGTGCCCTGCGCCAGCTGCATGAGGGCGTTCTCGCAGGCGAGGCGTTCCCGGATGGCGGCGTCGGCTCGCTGCCGCTGTCGGCGCTCGTTTCGCATGGCCATGACACTGACCGCGATCGCGAGCAGTAACAGCGGCGCACCGATGACGAGCAACAGCACCGCAATTCCTGAGTTCATCAGATCTTTCGTCGTCCTCGACCACACGGCGCTGTTGCCGGTGGCCCTCGCCGGCCGGCCCGCCGAGGCATTCACTGTCCACCGCGGGGTGATTTCGGATACCCGATTCACACGCCCCGATTCCAGCGACCCGCACACATTAGCAGCACACGTAACGATCGCGACACGGATCTTCCTGTCCGACATCATGTTTCCCGCTCGAAACATTGCACGCTACTGGACAGTTGATCTATTCTGGTTCGCTATGCCTCGAGCCGATGCTCGCGGAACCCCGGGTACCGGATATTATCCCGGCGTGGCGAAACTGAAGCTTTCCGTCGATGTCCCCGTCCCACCGGACCAGGCCTGGGCGCACGCGTCCGACCTTCCGCACCTCGGCGATTGGCTGACCATTCACGAGGCTTGGCGCGGAACACTGCCCGAGGAGCTGACACCGGGCACCGTTGTCGCCGGCATCGCCCGCGTGAAGGGCTTCCGCAACAAAGTCACCTGGACCGTGCGCACCGCCGAACCGCCGCGCAAGCTCGCCCTCACCGGCACGGGTATCGGCGGCACCAAGTTCGGCCTCGGCATGCTCGTCGAGCCGAGCGGTAGCGGGTCGAAGGTAAGTGTCGACATCGACCTGGGCGGTGCGCCGCTGTTCGGCCCGATCGGGTCCGCCGTCGCGAAGGCCCTGCGCGGCGATATCGAGCGCTCACTGGAGATGTTCGTCAAGCTCTACGGCTGAACCCCGACGCGAAAGCCCGGACGGAACAGAGAGTTCCGTCCGGGCTTTCCGCGTATGACCGATCAGGCCAGCGCCACAGCTTCGGCGTCGATCGGCGCCTTCGGCTTGGTTCGCGGCAGGAAGAACGCCGGGATCAGGGTCAGCAGAGCGAGTACCACGGTGACCCAGTACGTGTTGCTGAACGCTGTCGCCGCCAGGTCGAGTCCCTGCTCGATGACCGACGGGGGAACCTGCGCGGCGAGATCGGGCCGGGCGTTGGCGCCGATCGCGACCTTCGCCTCCGGGTGATCGTTGAGCTGGGCGGCCAGCACGACCGACATCGTCGCCGTGCCGATCGACGCCGCGGTCTGGTTGATGATGTTCATCAATGTCGAACCACGCGCGACCTGTGCGTGCGAGAGCGTCTGGATCGCGGCGGTCATCACCGGCATCATGGTGCAGCCCATGCCCAGACCCATCACGAACAGCGCGCCACCGATCAGCAGGTAGGAGGTGTCGGCGCCCAGCTGGGTGAACCCGGCCAAGCCGAGGGTGATGAAGGTGATGCCGAACATGACGATCTTGCCGGGGCCGATCTTGTCGACCAGGAATCCCGCGATCGGCATCGTCAGCATGGCGCCGATACCCTGTGGGGCCATGAGCAGACCGGAGTCGAACGCCGTCTCCCCGCGCACCTGCTGCAGGTAGTTCGGCAGCAGGAAGCCTGCGCCGAAGAACGCCGTCGCGAACAGCGACATGGTGAGCACGGAGTACCGCAGCGACGGGTTGGAGAACAGCCGCAGGTCGATCAACGGATGCTCGGTGCGCAGCGCGTGGAACACGAACGCCACCAGCAGCGCCGCGCCGATGATCGCCGGAATCAGCACGCGCGAGGCCATCACGGTGCCCTTCTCCGGAATGGAGGAGACACCGAACAGGAACAGCGCCAGACCCGGCGAGGCCAGCAGCATGCCGAGGAAGTCGAACGATTCCGAGGGTTTGGGCTTGTCGGGAGCGAACACGATCCAGGCCAGGATCAGCGCGACGATGCCCAGCGGCAGGTTGATCAGGAAGATCCAGTGCCAGCTGAAGGAGTCGATGAGCCAGCCACCGAGAATGGGGCCACAGATCGGGCCGAGCAACATGGGCACGCCGAGTACCGCCATCACCCGCCCGATCCGCTGCGGGCCCGCGGCGTGGGTCATGATCGTCATACCGAGGGGCATGAGCATGCCGCCGCCGATGCCCTGGATGACACGGAAGGCCACCAGCGACTCGATACTCCACGCCATCGAACACAGCACCGACCCGATGATGAAGAAGGTCAGCGCCGCCATATAGAGGCGTTTGGTGCCGAAGCGATCGGCGGCCCAGCCGGTCATCGGGATGACCGAGGCCAGCGCCAAGGTGTAACCGGTCATGGTCCAGGCGACGACCTCGACGGAGGCGTTGAAGTCCTGCATGAACGTCGGGATCGCCACGGTGACGACCGTGATGTCGAGAATCGACATCACCGCGCCCAAGACGACGACGCCCGCCACCTTCAACACGGCGGCATCCAGCTTGTCAGGAGTGTGATCGGGCGCGGCGGCGCCGATATCCGGAGGTTTCGTCACCGGTTAACCCAAGCACCTTTCGCTGCCGATGACCAGTGAAATTTTCTGTTCGTGATCTGGTCGATGTCACACCCGCGTGATCGTCGCCGCCTCGCTCGCCATGAGCGCCGCCCTCGTCGCGGCACTCGATGCCGGCAGCATCGGCAGCCGAACGGCCGCGCTGGAGATCTGACCGCGCTCGGCGAGCACCGCCTTGATGACCGTCGGGTTGGGCTCGGCGAACAGGGCCGCGCCGAGCGCGTCGAGACGGTCACCGATCGCGCGGGCCCGGACGACGTCACCGGCGTGCCATGCCTCGATGAGATCGGCGTATTCACGGGGCGCGATATTGGCCGCGGCCAGGATCGCGCCGTGCGCGCCGAGAGCCAGCAGCGCGGAGGCGAAACGGTCGTCGCCGCTGAGCACTGTCGCCGGGGTATGGGCGGCCATCAATTCGACACTGGCCGCGTCGATTCCGCCCACGGCGTGCTTGAAGCCGGCGATGTTCGGGGTATTCGCGAGACGAATCAACGTGCTGCCGCTGAGCGGGCGTCCGGTGCGGTGCGGCACGTCATAGACGAGCAGAGGGGCCGGGCTGATCGCTGCCAACTGCGTGAAGTGCGCGATCACGCCTTCTTCGCTTGGTCGCACGTAGTAGGGCACCACCGCCAGCACGGCCGCGACGGGCCGCGCGAGTTCGGCGATCGCTCGCACCGATTCCGCGGTGGCGTTGCCGCCCGCGCAGGCGATCAGCGGTGCGCCGCGGTCGGCGCAGACGCTCGCGCAGATATCCAGGACTCGCGCACGCTCGGCGGCAGTGAGCGCGGACGGCTCCGCCGTGGTGCCGAGCGCGACGAGTCCGGTCGCCCCCGCGTCGAGGACAGCGTGCGCGTGTCGTTCCAGCGCCGCGGGCTCGACGGCCCCGTCGGCGGTGAACGGCGTGATCAAAGGGACGAAGAGGCCGTGTAGCGATGTCATGACTCTATCGTCGAGCCAGATCCACCATCAGGTCCAGTTCACATTCATGATGATGACCGTAAGCTGAACTGATGCTCGATGTCCGCAAACTTCGCCTGCTCCGCGAACTCGCCCATCGCGGCACCATCGCCGCGGTCGCCGAGGCGCTCAGCTATACGCCTTCGGCGGTATCCCAGCAGCTCACCGCGCTCGAACGCGAAGCGGGCGTCCCACTACTGGAACGCTCGGGCCGCCGCGTCGCTCTCACCCCCGCCGCGCAGCTCCTCGTCGGGCACACCGAAACGATCCTGGCCGCCCTCGAACACGCCGACGCCGAATTGTCCTGTACCAGGGACGAGCTGGCCGGCACCCTGCGCATCGGCACCTTTCCGACCGCGGCGCGCACCCTGCTGTCGCCCGCCCTCGTCACCTTGAGCACCGACCACCCGCGCCTGGAACTCACCGTCACCGAAATCGACCCCGCCGACATCCCGAACGCCCTGCGCGCGGGGACCCTGGATATCGCGCTCACCCACGACTACGACCTGGTCCCCGCCGACACGGACCCCTCCTTGCAAACCGAGCCCCTCCACACCGAAACCGTCTACCTGGCCACACTGGGCCCCGTGCCCACCGAGGACTCGCTGGCCGCACACCGCCGATCCCCCTGGATCGCGGGCACCCCCGGCACGCTGTGCCATACCCTGACGATCCGAGCCTGTCAGGCAACAGGATTCACCCCCCACATCCGCCACCACGCCGACGACTTCGACACCGTCCTGACCCTCGTCGCCGCAGGCGCGGGCACCGCCATAGTCCCCGCCCTCGCCCTCTACGCACCCCCCGAACACATCACCCTCACTCCCCTGCCGATCCGCCGCCACACCCAGCTCGTATACCGCAACGGCACCGGCCTGCATCCGGCGATCCACGCCGCCCGGCTCGCCCTGCACGCCGCGGGCTAGGCACCTCCGGCTTACCGCCGATCGGTGGGATAATCGAGCCGGTCGACAGGGGAGACCGCAGTGATGACATCGAGTAGTGGGAGTAGCCCATGGCACGAGTCAGGACCGGAATAGTCGATCCGGGTCTTCATTCCCGCGGTGCGCCGGATCTCACCCACCGCACGGCGAAGTTCGTTGCCGCGACGACCGGTGCCGACTCCCTGTGGGTCGTCGACCACTTGATCGGGTTGTTTCCCTCGTCGGTGTGGAAGCCGAGCCATGCGGGCGGCGCACGGGTCGTTCCCGTCGCCGACGCGTACTACGAACCGTGGACCCTGCTCGGGCGCGCGGCGGCGCAGAATCGGTGGAGTCGGCTTCGGCTCGGGGTGGGAGTCACCGACGCCGGTCGCAGGCATCCGGCGGTGACCGCACAGGCCGCAGCGACCTTGCATCTACTCAGCGGCGGGCGAGCGATTCTCGGGATCGGTCCCGGAGAACGCGAGAACAACGAGCCCTACGGTGTCGATTGGCAACGCCCGGTCGCGCGCTTCGAGGAGGCTGTCGCGACGATTCGGGCATTGTGGGAGTCCCACGGTGAGCCGATCTCCCGGGATTCCGAATTCTTCCCTCTCCGCGACGCGGTCTTCGCGCTGCCGCCGCACCGCGGTACCCGACCGGAGCTCTGGATGGGAGCGCACGGACCGCGCATGCTCAGGGTGGCCGGTCGATTCGCCGACGCGTGGCTGCCCGCCTTTCCGGGCAGCCCAGCCGAATACCGCGACAAGCTCGACACGATCAGGACCGCGGCCTCGGATGCCGGACGCGACCCGTCTGCGGTCCAAGCGGCCGGGTGGCAGTGGATCATCACCGCGAAGTCGCAGACGATTGTCGAGGAGATCCTCGATTCGGCGGTGATCCGCGCCTACATGCTCGCCGCGTCCGCGCAGGCCTGGGCACGCCATGGCGTCGAGCATCCGTTGGGCCCCACGTTCTCCGGCGCCCAGGACATCCTGCCGCAGACCATCGACGAGGCCACTGCGCTGGAATACGGTCGACGCGCACCGCTGTCGTTGATCCGAGATGTCTTTCAGGTCGGCACACCGGCAGAGGTGCTCGACCAGATCGCCGAACGGCGCGACCACGGATTGACCTACGCCGTATTGGTTGACCTCGGCGCCTGTCACCCGAAACTGCGGACGGGACTCCTGACCGGGTCATCGTTCGCCAAGGTCGCACGCGGAATCCGCCGACTGTGACGAACCGCCGTGGCGGTAGGCGATTTCGGTGGCCGCGTCGGGGTGCGTCGACGGCGACGGCGGCGGCATAAGGGCTCGCCTGATCTACTCGACGGTCAACCCGTCGCGGCCGCGAGACGCGCGGAGCGCTGCAGGCGAGCGCCGAGCAGAGTCAGGCACAGGGCAAGGACCAGGAGCAGAGCCAGGGTCCATGCCAGGGTCGAAAAGCCGTGTGGCGCCGTCGCTGCCGCGACGATCGGGCCCAGGGTCGCGCCGACGTAGAAGCTGAACATGGCGACCGAAGAGGCTGCCGCGCGGGCATCGCCGCCGAGTTCACCCGCGCTCTGCAACACCGCGGGGGCGATGACGCCGAGGCCACCGACCAGGACCGCCAGCAGCACAGTGAGGACCGCCAGGTGCGAGCCTTCGAAGGTCGCGGCGACCATCGCGGTGGCCGCGATCAGCACGCCGAGGACCATCTGGGTGGGCTTGGACAGGCGCGCCAGCGGAATGGCGAGCAGTGGCAGCGCCATCATCACCGGCAGGGCGCCCGCCCGCAGGGTCAGCAGTTCGCCGGAACCGGTGACCAGGCCGGTGAGCTCGATCCCGGTGTAGATGCCGACCATGACGGCCATGCTCAGGGCGCCCGCCACGAGCATCGGGAGCAGCGGCGTGATGCGCAGCACCGCGGGAATGGCGGCGTAGCTGCGACACAGCGGGAGGTCACGGCCGGTGGGGGCGTCATCGAGCATGACGGCCCGCAGCGCGAAGGCCAAGGCCGCGAAAACGACCGCGGAGCCGAGGAATACGGCGCGCCACGGGAACGACGCGACCACGGCCTGCGAGACGATCTGGGCGATGACGGTGGCGGCCAGGAAGGAGGTGGCCACCGACATGGTGACCACGGCCCGGTGCCCCGGCGCGATGCGCGTGCCGACGTAGGCCATGATCGCGGGCGGAATGGAGCCGACGACGAGGCCCTGCACGATCCGGAGCGCGATGGCCACGGGCGCACTGAACGCCAGACCGGTCAACAGGGTGACCACCGCGGCCACGAGCATGCCGGTGACCAGGACCCGGCGATGGCCGTATCGATCCGACAGCGGGCCGAACAGCACGAAGCCGCCCGCGTAGCCGAAGGCGAAGGCGCTGATGACCCACGTCATCGCCCCCGAACCCACACTCCACTCTGCTTTCATGGCTTCGAACAGGGGAATCGGCGTGTACATCTGGCCGGTGGCCAACAGGGCCGACAGCACGAAAACGGGGAGGGTGCGCCCGGTGTGCGTACGGTGCGACGTGTCGCGAACGCGGGCAGGGGCCGGACTTCCGACCGGAAGCTGGACTGTCGGTGATGCCATGTCGACGACAGTAGGCTCGCACAGCGACAGAGTCAACCAAATAGTTGGTTTAAAGACCTGGTAAAGTCGGCCCCATGACGGCGAGCACCATCAAACGCAGCGACGCGACCAGACAGGCCCTATTGCGTGCGGCGCGAGCCGAATTCGCGCAGTACGGTCTGGCCGGAGCCCGCGTCGATCGCATCGCCGAGGCCGCCGGCGTCAACAAGGAACGCATCTACGGCCTGTTCGGCAGCAAGGACAGGCTGTTCGACGTCATCATCGTCGACACCATGCGCGAATTCCTGGAGGTCGTCCAGCCACTCGCCGAGACCGAGCCGGGCGACTACGTCGGCAAGCTCTTCGACTACCACCGCGACCATCCGCAGCTACTGCGCCTGCTGCTCTGGGAGGGCTTGCACCGCGGCGCCGACGCCCACGATGTCGACGGTTGGCGCGCTGACCACTACGGACAGAAATTCGACCGTGCCCAAGAACAATTCGGTGTCGACGAGAAGCAGGCAGGCCGCCTCCTACTCGCCCTCTGCGGCCTCGCCAACTGGACCCACGCCGTCCCCCAGACCACGCGCCTGTTACTCGGTGACGCCGCCTCCGACACCGACGCCACCCGCGAGTTCGTGAAGGAATTCGCTCGAGCCGCACTGCGAAACCTCGCGACCACACCACAACCCGTCGCGCCGCAGCCGGACGCCACCCTCCCCGAACCGGTCAATGCATTGACCACCCCGGTAGACGACGCCGCCCGCCGCCTTCGCGAAGCCCAAGCCGCTGCCGATGCCGCCCGCGCCGAACTCGCAACCGCCCTGCGCACCGCCCACGCCGCCGGGGCGGGGGCGAATCAGCTCGCCCGCCGAGTCGCCGGAACCATGTCCCGCCCCCTCGTCCTCAAGCTCCTGACCGACTAGACCCCAAACGCCGCGATCTACGCGGTCTTCTCGCGGTGGGAGCCGCGTTGGCGGGTGCGGGTGGCCGAGACGGGGTCGATGTCGGGCATGGACCATTGGGCGGACAGGGCCAGGCTGGGCTCACGGCCGGAAGCTACGTGGCGGTAGGCGATTTCGGCGGCCGCGTCGCAGTCGTGCGCGGCGATCGCGGCGTAGAGGGCTTCGTGTTCGTCGCATTGGGTGCCCGGGTCACGTTCCTTGGTCAGGTGGAACAGCCAGCGGACTCGGGATTCCAAGGGGCGCAACAACGACTGCAACAGCGGGTTGCCGGACACTTCGACAATGACGGCGTGAAACCCCGCGTTCGCGGCGGCGATCGCGGCTTGGTCACCACGGGCAGTGGCCTGGCGGGCCGCGGTGAGCTGCGTGCGCAGGGCGGTGAGGTCGGCCGGCTCGGCGCGTTCGGCGGCCAGGCGCGCCGCGAGGACTTCGAGGCTTTCGCGAACATCGAACAGGTCACGCACGTCGGTCACCGTGAACGGGGCGACGATCGCGCCCTGCCTCGGCACGATCACGACCAGGCCCTCGCGTTCGAGCATCTGCAGCGCCTCGCGCAGCGGGATCCGCGAGATGGCCAGCTCGGTGGCGAGGTCGCGTTCCACGAGCCGCTGACCAGGGCTCAAGCGCAGATCGATGATCCGGTCACGTAACTCCTCGTAGGCCTGATCCCGCAGCGACTTCTTCGCCGGTTCGTCTGCCACCGCACCATCCTTCTGCTCCTGCACGCCACCACGGTAGTCCGCTCGCGGCATGCGACCGTTTCTTACTTTTCGGTAATCCGCCCGTCATCTCCGAGCCCCAGGCTGACACTTAACGGTATACCGCTAAGTGAGCGGTTCGTTCGATCAAGGAGTACCCCGTGCACAAGTCCACTCGGCGCGCGATCGCCTTCGGCTCGGCCGCCCTCGCCGCCGCTGCCCTCCTGTCGGCCTGTGGCTCCGCCGATTCCACGGCGTCGGGCGGCAAGCTGAAGGTCGGCGTGTTCTTCCCCGGCTCACTGTCGGACACCGGCTTCATGCAGTCCGGCTATCTCGGCTACCAGCGCGTCGCCGACGCGCTCGGCGACAAGGTGGAACTCAGCAAGGTCGAACAGGTCGCCGCCAGCGACTACCAGCAGGCCCTGGTCCGCTTCGCCTCGGCCAACGACCTGGTGATCTCCCTCGGCGGCCAGACCGACGCCGACGTGCGCAAGGTGGCGCCACAGTTCCCGAACGTGAAGTTCGTCGAGATCGGCGGACCGGCCGACGCCAAACCACTCGCCAACCTCGCCTACTACGACCCGCAGCAGGCCGAGGCCGAATTCCTCAGCGGCGCGGTATCGGCGGCGGGGTCCAAGTCGGGCACAGTGGCCTTCGTCGGCGGCGTCGAACTGCCCGCGATCGTCAACGCCGCCAACGCCTTCGGCAACGGTGCGCGGTTCGCGAAGCCCGACGCGAAGGTACTCACCCCGCAGTACGTCGGCGACTTCAACGACCCCGCCAAGGCCAAGCAGGCCGCACTGGCCGACTACGGCGCCGGCGCGGGCACGCTCGGCCAGATCGTGAACCTGGGCAAGGCGGGCATGGAGCAGGCCGCCACCCAGTCCAACGCCACGATGGTCGGCGGCCCGATCCCCGGCGACTGCACCAACCCCGCGTACCTGGGCTACGTACACACCGATATCGGCGCCGAGGTCGAGTTCGCGGTGAAGGCCGTTCTGGACGACTCGTGGAAGGCCGAGAACGTGCGCTTCGGGCTGACCTCGCCCAACGACGGCACCGATTTCGTGCTGTGCAGCAAGGACTCCGGGGTCGCCGACGCACTCGCGAAGGCGAAAACGGCACTGTCCACCGGCGCGGTCAAGCCGTACTGATCCACGATGAGCACTCCCGCATTGACCCTGCACGGGGTCGGTAAGCGCTTCGGTGACGTGCAGGCGCTGCACGATGTGGACGTCACCCTCGAATCCGGCACTGTCCATTGCGTTCTCGGCGAGAACGGCGCGGGCAAGTCCACGCTGTGCAATCTCGTCTTCGGCGGCTACCACCCGGACACCGGACGTATGCAGCTGGGCGGCAAGGACTTCCGGCCCGACTCCCCCGCCGCCGCGATGGCTTCCGGTGTCGCCATGGTGCACCAGCACTTCAGTCTGGTCACCACCATGACCGTCGCGGAGAACCTGCTGCTCACCCAGCACGGACTCCGGTCCCGCCGCAAGGAGCTGACCGACCGGCTCGACGAGATCGCACAGCGTTACCGCCTGCGCGTCGACCTCGACCAGCAAGTCGCGACCATGCCGGTCGGCGCGAGGCAGAAGGTCGAGATCGTCAAGGCGTTGCTGCGTGATCCGGCGCTGATCCTGCTCGACGAACCGACGGGAGTGCTCGATCCGGCCGAGATCGACGCGCTGATCGACACCTGCCGCGCCATCGCCGCCGACGGCAAAGCGGTAGTCCTGGTGACGCACAAACTCGGCGAGGTGGCCAGGGTCGCCGATGCCGCGACCGTGCTGCGCCGCGGCACGGTCGCCGGTGGCGGGCGGATGTCGAACACCACCATCGCCCAGTTGCTCACCGCGATGGTGGGGCGTACCGCCGCCGACCTCGACCCGACCGTCGCCGCGACCATCGGCCTGGATCCCGCCGATTCGGCGACGACAGCAGATTCACCCGCAACGGCTCTCCCGGTCGGCCCTGCCACCGAATCGACCCCGTCTAACGCCGGTCTCGAGTCGTCTGCCGAATCCGATTCCCCCGCACCGGTTCTCACCATCGATCGAGTGACCGTGCATCGCGCCGACGGCAGCGCGGCGCTCGACGATGCGTGTCTGGTCGTGCGGCCCGGCGAGATCGTCGGAATCGCGGGCGTCGAGGGCAATGGGCAGAGCGAGCTCGTCGCGGTCCTCGCCGGGGCTACCCCGGTGAGCGCCGGCACGGTCACGCTCGCCGACACCGATATCACGACCGCAAACCCCGCCACCCGGACCGGGCTCGGACTCGGTGTCGTGCCCGAGGACCGCCACCGCGACGCGATGGTCGCCGAGATGACCCTGGCGGAGAACCTCTTCCTCGGCCGACTCGGCCGCTTCCGGCGCTTCGGACTGCTCGACAAGCAGGCCATGGGACGCGCCGCCCAGGCCGAACTCGACCGCTTCGATGTGCGCGCGGCCGGGCCGTGGGTGCCGATGGGTTCGCTCTCGGGTGGCAATCAGCAGAAGGTGGTGCTGGCCCGCGAACTGTCCGCCGCGAACCTGCGCTGCCTGGTCGCCGCCCAGCCGACGCGCGGATTGGACATCGGCGCAGTCGATTTCGTGCTGACCCAGCTGCGCCATGCGGCCGCCGACGGCTGTGGCGTGCTGGTGGTGTCGAGCGAGGTACCCGAGTTGCTCGCGCTGTGCGACCGGGTGTTCGTCGCGTATCGCGGCACACTCGCCGGACCGATCGAGACCGCCGATCCCGCAGCGGCACAACAGATCAGCGAATTGATGATGGGAGTCGCGGCATGAGCGCACCGAGTCGGACCACGACCGCGGCCACCGCGCCCCCACCTCGGCGAACGTCGCTGGGCGGGCTGCGCGGGCTCGGCAAGCCTTCCTCGAAGCAGCACCCGGCAGGCTTGCGCCAGTGGGCACACCACCCGATCGTGGTCGCCGTCGCGGCGATGCTCGCGGCCGGGGTGATCGGGCTGGTCCTGGCCGCCGTCGCCGGCGCGGCACCGGGCGCCACGATGACAGCACTGTGGGAGGGCATGTTCGGCAGCGACTACGCGATCGGCGCCTCGCTCAATGTCGCGGCCACGCTGATGCTGGTGGCCGTCGGCTTCACCATCGCCCACCGTGCCGGATTGGTCAATGTCGGTGGCGAGGGCCAGATCTGCGCCGGTGGCATCGCCGCCACCGCGATCGGCACCACGCTCACCGGTGCGCCCGCCGTGATCACCCTGCCCGCGGTGCTGATCGGGGCGGCAGCCGCGGGCTGGTTGTGGGCCGCCATCGCGGCGTACCTGCGGGTCGCGCGCGGCACCAGCGAGATCATCACCACGCTGCTGCTCAACTTCGTCGGGTTGGCGCTGGTGCTGCTCGTCGTGCACGAGCCCGCGCTGCTGCGCCAGCCGGTGACGTCCTCGGAGACGCTGCCGCAGTCCGAACAGCTCACCGCGGCCGCGCATCTGCCGCTGCTGGGCATCGAACGCTCGCCCGCGACCATTGCCCTGTGGATCGCCGTGGTGGCCGCGTTCGGCACCGCGATCCTGGTGCGTCGCACCGCACTCGGTACCCGATTGCGGGCGGTCGGGCTCAATCCCGACGCGGCCGCGCGGCTCGGGCTGCCGGTGCGTCGGCTGCGTTTCCTGAGCCTCTCGGCGGCGGGCGCGTTCTCCGGCGTCGCGGGCGGGCTGCTGGTGGCGACGGCGCCGTTCGTCCTCGCCGAAGGGTTCTCCTCCGGATACGGATTCTCCGGTCTGGTCGTCGGCCTGCTGGCACGTGGCTCACTGGCCGCCGTGGTCGCGGTGTCGCTGCTGCTCGGGTTCCTCGTCTCCGGCGGGATCAACCTGCAGCTGGCCGCGAATGTGCCCGCGTCGACCATCGCGGTCGTGGAGTCGCTGATGATCGTGTTCATCGCGGGCGCCGCCATCTGGACCTCTCGCAGACGCAAGACCGAACCCGCACCACAACCGGTGCCGTCCGTGGACACCGCCGATCTGGCAGGAGCGCCACGATGAGCCTCGATACCGTCACCGATATCGCGACCAGCGGAATCGGTTTCACCCTGCCCATCCTCGTCGCCGCGAGCGGTGAGCTGGTCAGCGAACGCGCGGGTGTGCTCAATCTGAGCCTCGAGGCGATGATGCTGACCGGCGCGTTCGCCGGCGTGCTCGGCGCCGTCACCACCGGTTCGCCGGTACTCGGCGCGGCCACCGCCGTGCTCGCTGCCCTGATCTTCGGTGCGCTGCAAGCGATCTGGAGTATCGACTTGCGCGCCGACCAGATCGTCGTCGGCATCGCCGGCAACGCGTTGGCACTCGGCGCCACCACCTACGGTGCGCGCCTGCTGCTCGACGACGGCAAGGGCCACAGCGTTCCCGGTTTCGACGCGCTGCCGATACCGGTGCTGCACCATATCCCGGTTATCGGTCCCGCCCTGTTCGGGCAGACCGCGCTCGGCTATCTGTGCATCGCGGTCGTCGCCGTCCTGGCGGTCGTGTTCTCCCGCCGCACCAAGCTGGGTCTGGTGATCGACGCGATCGGTGAAGACGCCGTCGCCGCCGACCGCACAGGTCTGCCGGTGAAGGCCGCCCGGTACGGCTGTGTGCTGCTCGCCGCGTTCGCTGCCGGCCTCGGCGGCGCGCAATTAGCGCTGTCGGAGGTGCATTCGTTCAGCGACAACATGACCGGCGGCATCGGCTATCTCGCCGTGGTCGCGGTGATCGCAGGCCGCTGGCGTGCGCTCGGGGTGATCTGGGCATCGGTGTTCTTCGGTCTCGCCCAGGCCCTGCAGTTCGCACTGCCCGCCCTCGGCGTCGATGTGCCGTTCGCGTTGCTGGTGATGCTGCCCTATCTGATCGCGATCGTGGCCGTCAGCGGCTTGGTCGGCAACAGCCGCTCGCCGCGCGACCTCACCGTCGCCTTCGCCCGAACTTCCTGACCCGCCCCTACTTTCGCAGGAGCCACCGTTGACTCTGATCCTGTCGCACTCCGATGTGACCGCCGTCCTCGACCGCGGTGAGGTGCTCGCCGCCGTCGAGCGCGCGCACGCCGATCTGGCGCTGGGCACCGCGTTCGTCCCCGCTCCACCGGCGATGACACTGGGCGGCGCGGCCTTCGTGCCCATGGTCGCCGCCGCCGAATCCGCCGGTGCCGCCGCGGTCAAACTGCTCGCCGACCTGCCCGCCAATCGCGGGCGCGGGTTGCCGGTGCAACGGTCGGTGATCGTGGTGACCTCGGCGGCCGACGGTTCGTGCGAGGCACTGATCGACGGACGCCTCGTCACCGCCGTGCGGACCGCCGCGGCCAGCGCGGTGGCGACGAAATATCTTTCCCGACCATCGAGTTCGGTACTCGGTGTGATCGGCGCGGGCAATCTCGCCGTGGAGCACACGCGCGCGATTGCGACCGTGCGCGAGCTCGAGACCGTGCTGGTCTGGTCGCGCACCGCAGCTACGGTCGACCGATTCCGCAGTGCGATAGCCGATCTCGGTCTCGACGTGCGTGCCCTCGACAGCCCGGAGTCGGTCACCCGCGCCGCCGACGTGTTGTGCACCCTCACGCCGTCCCGCGAGCCGATCGTCCACGGCGCCTGGTTCGGCGACGGTCTGCACGTCAACGCGGTGGGCGCACCGCCGAGGGCGGATCACCGGGAGGTGGACGGCGAGGCCATGCGCCGGTCCAGGGTCGTCGTAGACTCGATCGGCACCACGCTCACCAAATCCGGCGACACGCTGATGGCCATCGCCGAAGGCGCGATCACGCAGGACGCGGTGGGCACCGAGCTGGGCGAGGTGATCGCGGGCCGGGCAGCCGGCCGTCACGACGACCGCGCCATCACCCTGTTCAATTCGGTGGGCATCGGCCTGCAGGATCTGGCCGCCGCCCGCCTGCTCATCGACAAGGCCCGCGCCAACGGCATCGGAACGGAAGTGGATCTCACCTCATGAGCGAGCTGACCGATATCGACATCACCCATCTGCGTCGCGCCATCGACCTCGCCGGGCACGCCACCGCGCTCGGCGATCGCCCCTTCGGCGCCGTCGCTCTCGGCCACGACGGCGCGGTCCTGGCCGAGGGTGTGAACGCGGTGAACACCACCGGCGACGTCACCACCCACGCCGAACTGGTCGCGATCACCCTCGCGACCGCCGCGGGCCACGCGGCGAAACTGCGGGGCGCCACCGTCTACGCCAGCGGCGAACCGTGCCCGATGTGCGCCGCCGCGATGGTGTGGGCCGGAGTCGGCCGCATCGTCTTCGCCGCGGCCGCAGCCGAATTCGGGCCGATCATGCCCCCGGGTACCAGTTTCGGACTCACCTGCGCCGAGGTCGTCGCGAGCTCGAACGTGCCGGTCGAGGTCAGCGGACCACACCTCGGCGAGGAAGCTCTCGCCGTGTTCCGCGCGGCCGCGCAGAACTAGCCCGAAGACACCGAGGGCGCGGCGCCGGATCGACGCCGCGCCCTCGGTGCACGATCTATTTCACCGCGACGACCTCGGCGGGCTCGCCCAGTTCACGCTGTTCCTCGATCGCCTCGGGCGTACCCGGCACCTGTGTGCCACGCAGCGAGACACCCTTGGTCTCGATGAGGAAGAAGGACGCGATCAGGCCGACCGCGCACGCAGCGAGCATGTAGTAGGCCGGAACCATGTTGTTGCCGGTCGCGCTGATGATCGACTCGTTGATCACCGGGGCGGTGCCACCGAAAATCGACGTGGCCACGTTATAGCCGATCGCCACACCGGCGAACCGCACGATGGTGGGGAACATCGCGGGGAACGTGGCCGAGATCGTCGCCAGCTGCGGCGCGTAGAGCATGCCCAGGATCGCGAAGCCGACAATCGCGCCGGTGAGCGAAGAACCGATCAGATGGTAGACCGGGATCACCGCGACCATCATCGCCGCACACGAGAACATCCACATGGGTTTGCGCCCGATCCGGTCGGAGAGGGCACCCAGGAACGGCAGGGTGCACAGCATCGCGATCTGGCCGATCAGCGGCACGAGCAACGCATCGGATTTGTCCATACCCAGCGCGGAGCCGAGGTAGGTCGGGGTGTAGCTGATCAACGAATAGTTCACGACATTCAGCGCGATCACCAGGCCGAACAGGGTCAGCACCGGGCGCAGGTACTTCGTCACCAGATCGCGGTAGACGCCGGAGACTTCCTCGGTCTCGTCCTTGCTGTCGACCTCGCGGAACACCGGGGTGTCCTCCACCCGGCTACGCAGGTACATGCCGATCAGGCCCAGCGGACCGGCGATCATGAACGGGATGCGCCAGCCCCACGAATTCATCGACGCGTCGTCGAGGACATTCACCAGCAGCAGGGCGACCAGGTTGCCGAGCGTGAAGCCGGCGAGCGTGCCCACCTCGAGGAAACTTCCATAGAATCCACGCTTGCGATCGGGTGCGTATTCGGCCATGAATGTCGCGGCGCCACCATATTCACCACCGGCGGAAAGTCCCTGGATCATGCGCAGCGCGTACAGCAGAATCGGGGCGCCGATGCCGATCATGTCGAAGCTCGGGATAAGGCCGACGGCGAGGGTCGATCCGGCCATCAGAATAATCGTGGTGGCGAGCACGCGCTTGCGCCCGATGCGGTCGCCGAGCGGACCCCAGATCATGCCGCCGACCGGCCGGATCAGGAACGATACGGCGAAACCGAGCAGCGTGTAGACCATCCCGGACTCACCGTCACCGGGGAACAACGACCTCGCGATATACGTCGCCAGATAGGCGTAGACACCATAGTCGAACCATTCGACCGCATTACCGATCGCCGACGCACCGATTGCCCGGTGCAGCACCGTTTTCGATTCCCTTGACATCCACAACACCCTCTCGTCGTCGCCTTTCACGAATACCCGACCTCTTTGCGAGCAAACGTTACGAGCGCGCGAAGACCGGCCTTTATGGCCTCTATACTGCGAATATGGTCCTGCGACCCGGTGTATTTCTGCCGCCGTTCGGCGACCTGGCCGACCCGCGAGTGCAGGCCGAGCCCCGCTGCGGCGGGCGGCGCCGGTGCACGACGATCAGGCGAGTCCGGCGAGCTTTTTTGCGAGGACGTTCTTCTCACGTTCGTTGCCACACCGGCGGATGGCTTCGGCGAGCTCCGCACGAGCTTCGGTGGTGCGGCCGAGCCGGGTGAGCAGTTCACCGCGCACGCTGGGCAGCAGGTGCGAGGTGGACAGGGCGCCGGATGCGGTGATCTCGTCGACGATCGGCAGGGCCGCTGCGGGCCCGTCGGCCATCGATACCGCGACCGCCCGGTTCAGGTCCACCACCGGCGACGGTGCGAGTCTGCCCAGTGCTTCGTACAACACGACCACCCGTTCCCAGTCGGTCCGCTCGACCGACGGTGCGACGGCGTGACATTCGGCGATCGCGGCCTGAAGCCCGTAGGCGCCCAGTCCACGCCCGACCGCACCGGCTTTCACCAGCGCCGCACGACCGCGCCGGATCGCCGAGCGATCCCAGCGGCGGCGGTCCTGCTGTTCGAGCAGGACCGGCTCACCGTCGGGACCGGTGCGGGCAGGAAATCGCGCCGCGGTCAGTTCGAGCAGCGCCACCAGTCCGTAGACCTCGGGTTCGTGGGGCATCAGCCGCGACAGCACGCGGGCCAGCCGCTGCGCTTCCCCCGCGAGGTCGAAGCGGATGAGGTCGTCGCCGGTGCTGGCAGACGACCCCTCGGTGAAGATCAGATAGATGACCCCGAGCACCGAACCCAGCCGGGCCCGGCGCTCGGCGACCGGCGGCACCTCGAAGGGGACTTCGGCGGCGCCGAGAGTCTTCTTCGCCCTGGTGATCCTGGCCTGCACTGTCGCGGTCGGGACCAGGCACGCCTTGGCGATCTCGTCGCTGGTCAGACCGCCGACGACACGCAACGTCAAGGCCAACCGCGCCTCCCGCGAGAGCACCGGGTGACACGAGATGAACATCAGCGCGAGCACATCGTCGCCGATTTGATCGGGATCCCACAGCACGTCCTGCCCGGCACGCACAGGGTCCCCGCCGGTGAGCGCGTCGCCCTCGCCGAGGTCGGCGGCGAGGGCGACGTAGCGGTCGTCGAGGGCGGCCCGGCGCCGGAACGCGTCGATGGCCCGGCGTCTGCCGACGGTGAGCAACCACCCGGCCGGCTGACGTGGCACGCCTTCGCGCGGCCAGGTCACCAGTGCCTCCGCGAACGCCTCCTGGGCGAGATCCTCGGCCATCGCGAAGTCGCGGGTGTAGCGCGCGAGGGCGCCGACGATCCGGGCCGATTCGATCCGCCAGACGGCGGCCACGGCCTCGCGGCCGGTGTGGTCGCTCATCGTGATTCAGAGCTGGCCGCTGGCCTCACGCCACGCGCGCTCCCTCGCGACCCAGACATTGTCCTGCGGGAATTCATCGATGCTCGGGACTCGTCGGATCTCGGTCTTGGTGCCCGGCACGACGACCGGCATGCGCTTGGCCCACTCGATCGCCTCCTCTTTGGAGGCCACATTGAGAATGTAGAACCCGCCGAACAGTTCCTTCGTCTCCCCGTAGGGCCCGTCGGTGACCACCGGGGTCTCCGACGAGTAGTCGACGACCACGCCCTGCGCCGCGTCGTCGAGCCCCTCGGCGGCGACCAGCACTCCGGCGCTGATCAACTCGTCGTTGAACTTGCCCATGGTCTCGAGCATCTCGTTGAAGTCGATATCGGCCGCCGCGGCCCAGGCTTCGTCGGTGGCGCGCATGATCAGCATGAACTTCATGGTTTCGTCTCCTCGGATCGGTGTGGACCCGCCTGCCGGGCCCTGCGTTCATCCCTAGGTCGAACGGGCACCGCTGCGGATCGACACCCGGCCGAAAATTCTTTTCGCGAGTGTTCGGCAGCCTACGACGAGTGCCGGGTGCGCGCGACGACGACGGACACGAATCCCCGATTCGGGTATTCAAGATCGTCCGGCGTGATACAGATCGAAGAGGTTTGTCATGCTGACAGCCACCTAGCGAAGGAGTCACTCGTGAGCGCAGTTCTCGTCGAGCAACGCGAGCATGTGCTCGTCATCGTGCTGAATCGGCCCGAGGCCATGAACTCGGTCAACGCCGAAGTGAGCACGGGGGTCGGCGAGGCGCTCGAGCGAGCCGAGGCCGACCCGCAGATCCGCGCGGTGGTCCTCACCGGCGCGGGCGAGCGGGCGTTCTGTGCGGGCGCGGACCTGAAGGCGCTCAGCCGCGGTGAGTCGATTCTCGCCCCGGGACATGAGGATTGGAACCTGGCCGGGTATGTCCGGCATCCGATCAGCAAGCCGACCATCGCCGCGGTGAACGGTTTCGCACTCGGCGGCGGCACCGAGCTCGTCCTGGCCAGCGATCTCGCGGTCGCCGCCGAGACCGCCACCTTCGGCCTGCCCGAGGTCGCCCGCGGCCTGTTCGCCGCGGCAGGCGGCGCGTTCCGCCTGCCCGAGCAGCTCCCCCACAAGGTCGCGATGGAGATGATCCTCACCGGTGAGCCGATCACCGCCGCCCGTGCGCTGGAATTGGGCCTGATCAACCGTGTCGTGCCCGCCGCCGAGGTTCTCGACGCGGCGCTCGCCCTGGCCGGTCGGATCGCCGAGAACGCGCCGTTGGCCGTGCAGGCCAGCAAGCGGGTGGCGCTGGGCATGATCGACGGCAAGCTCGCCGACGACGACGCCTGGGACCAGTCCAACCGCGAGATCATGACAGTCGCGGTCACCGAGGACATGCGTGAGGGCGCCATCGCATTCGCGCAGAAGCGCAAGCCGAACTGGCAGGCGCGCTGACACGGTGCGGATCCTGATCCTCGGCGCCTCCGGTTTCGTCGGCAGCGCGCTGCACGCGCAGTTCGCCGCGAACCACGAGGTCGTCGGGACCAGCCGGGGCGGGCACGGGCTCACCCCGGTGGATCTCGCCGACACCGGCGCGGTGCGCGCCCTCGTCGCACAAGGTTTCGACGTGGTCGTCCACACCGCCGGTGTCGTGGATCTCGGTGCCGCGCAGCGTGATCCCGCCGCGGCCCGTGCCGCGAACGTGGCGCCGATGGTCCCGCTGCTCGACGCCATCGGCGACACGGGCGCGAAGCTCGTCTACCTGTCGACCGACAATGTCTTCGACGGCGCCGCCGAGTACTACGACGAAAGCGCCACGCGCGCACCGATCAACGTCTACGGCGAGACCAAGGTGGCCGCCGAGGATCTGGTCCTCGAACGCGACCGGCACTTGGTCGTGCGCCTGCCCCTCGTCTACGGGCGCAGCCCACTGTCGAACAAGTTCCTGGCCCGCTTCGCCGCACCCGAGATCCCCGCGCGCACCGATATCGTCTGCAATCCGCTGTACTTACCCAGCCTGGCGCCCGCACTCGAGCAGCTCGCCGACGAGGCGGGCGCCGTGCACCTCGCGGGCGCGGAAACCCTGAGCCGCTACGGCCTCATGACCCGGGTCCGCGACCGTCTCGGCGCACCGGCGCGTGTCGTGGCCACCGATCGCTTCTCCGCCGTCCCGGACTGCCCACGACCGTTGCGCCTGGTCATGCGCAGTATTCGGCACAGCCTGACCGGCCCGGACGTGGACACCGCCCTCGCCGATCTGCACTGAATCTCCGGTCACCCGTTGACGCCCGCGAAAGAGTGAGTGTACAGTCACTCACATGACCAAGCGCGGCGCCACCCTCTCCACCTCGGACGTCCGGCGTGACGCGGTCGTCGACGCGGCGATCATCGAGTTCGCCAAGACCGGCTACCACGGCACCCCGATCAACACCGTCGCCGCGCGCGCCGACATCTCCCCCGCCTACGTCTTCAAACTCTTCCCCGGCAAGGTCGCCCTGTTCGTCGCCGCGCTCGATCACTGCTTCGACCTCGTCGAACGCGCGATGTCCACGGGCGCGGCCAATTCCACCGCGACGGACCCGGCCGCCATCCTGCACGACATGGGCGGCGCCTACGCCGAACTCATCGCCGACAAGAGCCTGCTCATGTTGCAGGTGCACGCCCAGTCCGCCACCGACATCCCCGAAATCGCCGACGCGTTGCGCCGGGGTCTGGCCAAGGTGACCACCTTCGTGCAGCGCCGCTCCGGCGGCACCCCCGAGCAGATCCAGTACTTCATCGCCTACGGCCAGCTCTGCCACCTCGTCACCACCCTCGGACTCGACGGCAACGACAGCGCCTGGGCCACCGCCCTGACGACGGGAATGCGCCACCCGAAAGCCCACTGACCCTCTCGCTCCAGCCTTTTCAGGGTGGAGCTTTCTTTTGCAGCAAGAGTGATTGACCAGTCACACACCACGGAAGGTAGCTCCTGATGAACACCACCACCGCCACCGAAATCGTCCTGCCCGGTCGCGTCGACCCCAGCGGCCTGCTCGTCACCCGACGCGAACTCCCCGCACCCGCACCGGGTCGCGCACTGGTTCGAGTCGATGCCTCCGGGGTGTCCTTCGCCGAGCAGCAGATGCGCCGCGGTAAGTACTACGACCAGCCACCGTTCCCTTTCGTGCCCGGCTACGACCTGGTCGGCACGGTGGTCGAGGCCGACGACGCGACACTGGTGGGCAAGCGGGTGGCCGCGTTGACCAAGACCGGCGGCTGGAGCAGCCACGTCGACCTCGACACCGCCGATCTGATCCCCGTGCCGGACACCCTGGACGCCGCCGACGCGGAAACCTTTGTCGTGAACGGCATCACCGCCTGGCAGATGCTGCACCGCGTCGCCGCTGTTCAGGCGGGCGCGACGATACTGGTCCACGGCGCCAACGGTGGCGTCGGCTCGACCCTGGTCCAATTGGCCCGTGCCGCGGGCATTCACGTGATCGGCACCGCGTCCGCTCGCCATGCCGACGCGGTCACCGCGCTCGGTGCCACCTGGATCGACTACCGCACCGACGTGCCACACCAGGTTCGGGCCATCGCACCGCACGGTGTCGACGCGGTGTTCGATCACATCGGCGGGCCCGGCATCAGCGATTCGTTCGACCTGCTCGCCGACGGCGGCACCCTCGTTTCCTACGGAACGGCGGCCACCAAGAACGACGAGGGCGACTCCCGGTTGCCGGTGCTGAAACTGTTCGCCCGCCTGCTGTGGTGGAACATGCTGCCCAACAAGCGACGTGCGCACTTCTACAACCTGTGGGCAGGCAAGCGCAACATCACCCGCTTCCGTGCTCGAATCGCCGAAGATCTGTCCCAGGTCTTCTCCCTCGCCGCCGCGGGCACCGTCACCGCCCAGGTCGCGGCCCGTATCACTCTCACCGATGCCGCCCGAGCTCTGGAGCTCGCCGAATCCGGCACCGTCACCGGCAAAGTCGTCCTCGTCAGCGCCTGACCCGCTCACACCCTGGAGATCAGTCATGTACGTTTCCCAGCCCGTTCGCACCGTCCTCGACAACCGCCCCATCTACCTGAGCTTCGGCCTCGCCTGGTTGGTCGGCCACGGCACCTTCGCCCTCAGCCATGGCCCGAACCCCCTGCTCGACCTCCCCGGATTCGTGCCGACCGCGCTGCTGGGCGTCGGCTTGCTGGCAGCCATGATCGTGACCACCGTCGTCTCCCTGCGAGCCCAGCGCGGCGCGACGGGACAGGAAGCGGTCGTGGGCAATCTGCTCGGCGCATCGTGGCTGATCGGTTTCGCCGCGCTGTTCTTCCTGATCACGGCGCTCGGTTCGACGCTGAGCCCCGACACCGCAGCGACTCTGTGGCCGACCGGGTCCGGGCTCATCGTCGGACTGCTCTACCTCGCCGGCGGTGTCGCCTACCGCGACGTCCTGCAGTACACGCTCGGCGCCTGGCTGGCCGTGAGCTCTACGGCCGCACTGTTTCTCGACGGCGCGTACCTGTACTGGGCGCTGGCACTGGCCGGCGGCGGCAGCTATCTGCTCGCCGCCGCGCTCGAGCCGCGCAGGATCGCCGCCGCGAGCTGAGCATGCGTTTCGTGCCCGTCCGGAATTCCGGACGGGCACGTTCGGCGTTCAGCCCTTCTGCTGCGCGCCGATCGCCGATCCCATCCATCGCCGCAGGTACCGGCGCAGTTCGTCGTCGGAGCGTGCCGGGTTGCCCGGTGACAGGAAGAACGACTGCATGGTGCGCAGCACGTATTCGACGAGTTCGCGCAGCGCCGGCTCGTCGTATCCGTGAGCGGCCCAGTCGACGTCGAAGCGGCGGATCATGGTCATACCGAACGCCTGGGCCTCATCGGAGGTCATGCCTTCCGGGTGGGCGTTGGAATACGAGCTCGACAGCAGAATCCCCAGGTGGGGGGTCCGGCGAACATCGGTGAGGGTGAAGACGACGGCCTCTGTCATCGCTTCGACAGGGTCGCCGAGGCCGCTGACCTGCCGGGTGAGTCGATCGAGGAAATCGTCGACCGAGGCGATGGCCGAGGCGGTCATGAGCGCGTCGGCGCTGGGGAAATACCGGTACACCGTCTGCCGGATGACACCGAGGGACTCCGCCACGTCGGCGATGCTGATCTCCGCACCGGTCCGGCCGATGAGTTCGACTGCGGCAGCGATGATCCGGCGCGTCGCCTCCGCATCGTCACCCGGCGGACTGCCGCCCCACCCACGTCTACGCGCCACCAGGTGGACGCTAGCACAACCCCAGGTCAGGGCGAATTCCGTAAAAGTGATCATACACATGAAGCCTCGTGCGTATGATTGCTCTATCAACCGTGGCCGAACAACGAGGTAACTCACCGTGACCGACCTTCACGTCCGCAAAATGGATTTCGCGTTCTCCGACTACGACGTGCCGTTTCTGTGGAATCCGCAGAACCCGGCGTTCTCGTCGATGGCCAATGCCGTTTCGTTCCTGGCCATCGGCTTCGAGAAAATGATCGTGCAGCTGATCACGCAGGCGAAACCGCAGATCACCGACCCCGAGGTGGCGTCGGAGGCCGACGCCTTCATGCGCCAGGAAGGGCAGCATTCGACGGCGCATCGCCAGCATGTCAAGGCGCTGATCCGCCGCTATCCCGGCTTGCAGCAGACCCTCGACGCGGTGATCGGCGAGTTCGACAAGCTCACCGCCGAGACCTCGGTGAAGTACCGCCTCGCCTACACCGCCGACCTCGAGGCGACGTTCACGCCGGTGTTCAAGCTGATGCTCGACAACGACAAGAATCTGTTCGCCCCCGGCGACGACCGCGTCGCCTCACTGTTCATCTGGCATTTCGTCGAGGAAGTCGAGCACCGCAGTTCGGCGCTGATCATCTTCAATTCGGTGGTCGACAGCGAGCTGTACCGGATGCGGGTGGCGGCCTCGATCTTCCGGCACGTGTTGCAGGTGATCCGGGTGGCGTGCGAGGGCTTCAACGAGCATGTGCCGCTGGAAGATCGCCAGGTCGACGCGCTGTCGATGTTCGCCAACTACCGCAGGGGGCAGACCCTGCGCCGGTGGCTGCCGTTCCTCCAGCCGGCCGACAACGGCACGATGCCGCGCGCGTTCGACGATCTCGGTCTGCGCGAACAGCTCGTCGCGCTGGGCGGCATCATCCGCAGTCAGACGCCCGGACACAATCCCGCGCACGAGAAGCTGCCCGCGCTAGCCGACGAGTGGTTCCGCCGCTATGACGAAGGTTACGACGTAACCCGTTGGTACACAGCCGATTCCGTCAGCTCGTAGAAGGTAGCCCGATGGCCGAACACTGCTCCCCCACCTTCGCCGAACTCGCTCACGAACTCGGCTTCTCCTGCGAGGAGGCGGGCGGACTCGTCGAGTTCCGCAACCCGTTCGCCCTCGAGAACTGGACCCTGCCGGTCCTCGAGCTCACCATCGTCGTCGGCGCGGTTCTCGCGCTCTGGTACGCGATCGTGCGCCTGCGCCGCCACGGTGACCCGACCAATCTCGTGCTGTGGTTCGGTGCCACCGCCTACCTGTTCGTCATCGAACCGCCGCTGTACTTCCCGGCGGCGTTCGGCATCGAAGAACACGTCGACACGATGTTCGCGCACAACGTCTTCACCGTGGACTTCCTCTGGGGCCGACTGCCCATCTACATCATCGCGATCTACCCGCTGATGGCGACGATGGCGTTCGGCATCGTCCGGATGCTCGGCATCTTCGGCCGCTACGGCACCCTGATCGGCGCCACCTGCGTCGGCTTCGTCCACCACGCCTTCTACGAGATCTTCGACCACCTCGGGCCCCAATTGCGCTGGTGGGAATGGTCGATCGACAACCCGATCAACCAGCCGATGTTCGATTCGGTCCCGATGGGCAGCGTCGTCGTGTTCGCGGCCCTGTGGCCGATGTCGCTGGCCTTCTGCGTGCAGTATTTCGTCGGCCGCCACGTCGACGACGGCCGCCACTTCTCCGGCGTCGAATTGACCTGGCGCACCATCGTCATCGGCCTGCTGGCCTCGGTCGGCACGTTCCTGCTCCCGCTGCCCGCCACCGTCATCGGCATGAGCGGCACCACCGTGCGCGGCATCGTCTACGCACTGGAACTCGCCGTCCTCGCGGTGGTCGCCGGGATCGTCATGGTCCGCCAGTGGACCGAACTACGCCGAGGAACCGCCACACCCCCGCAGTACGAAGACCCCTTCGTCCAACGGTTCGCCACCCTCTACCTGGTCGTCTTCGCCGCTCTCTGGATCGCGTCGCTCCCCGACTTCTTCGCCGCCGTCAACGGCGAAACAACCAACGGCGACCCCATCGGAAACCTCTGGTACACAGCAGCCTGCTTCGCCGTCGCGATCGCTTCGGTCCTGGCGACCTTCACCGTGCCGCGCGCACGGCCCGCCCCGGACGCACCCGTGGCGGCAGCATCGCAAGCGCCCGGCTGATCCGCCGGCCGCGCTCGAGGCGGTCAGCAGAACGTTCCCTTCCGCTCGGCGTATCGCCTGCGGCAAGCCATCAAGCCGTGGCATCGCCGATGCGGTGGCGGTAGCTGTCGGCCAAGGCGCGCAGCGCGGCGCCGCCGTCGCCGGTGAACGACGAACCGTGCATCAGCGCCAGCGTTTTCGGTGCGAGCTCAGCGAGTCGGTCGACGATCATCGGGGTCGCCGGTGCGAGCGACGAGTAGGCGAACAGATCTTCGGTGTGAACGGCGGGGCCGACGATGTCGCCGGTAGTGAGGGCCGCGCCCGCACCGAGGTGGGTGAACAGGTCTCCGCACAGCAGAGTCTGTGTGGTTTCCTCGAACAACACACGCGCTTCCCAGCCGTGCGGGGTGTGTGGGGTGTCGATGTGGCGCACTCGCATCCGGCCGAGTTCGATGGTTTCGCCATCGGCAAGCGGTCTCGGTGGCCGGTCGGCCATGTGGTCCAGCGACACCATGCAGCCGACGGCACCGTGGGCGACCTGCGATTCGGGGGCCGCGGCGAGGAACTGGTTCATCGACCCGCATTCGTCGGATTCGACGTGCCCGAAGGTGATCCACCGCAGCCGGTTCACCGGTGTGACCCGTGCTATCGCTGCCGCGACGTCGGTGAACATCGCGCGATGCCCGGTATGGAACAGCAGCGGCTGATCATCGGCGAGCAGGAACTGGTTGAACGTCAGCCCCTGTTCGCCGATGTCGGGCACGAACGTCGAGATGCGGTAGATGTCGGGGGCGATTTCCTCGATGGTGGTGGTCATGGTCGGCTCGATTCGGTGCAGTGTCAGAACGGCACTTGGGTGGTCAGTAGTCCAGCGCCTTCGGCGCGGCCGGAGAGGATCCGGCAGAATTCGACCGCGTCGAGGTCGAGGCGTTCATCCGTTGTGCCGCAATGCCATCGGCCTCCAGCGGCACCTGTCAGGCACAGGTCGAAGGGTTTGTTGTGGCGGGCGGCCCATTCCTGCACCACGTCGGCCACGATCGCCCCGTCGTGCTCATCGGTCAGCACGAGAACGTGCCCGGTGGCCCGGGCCAAGTCGATCCGATGCATCCACGGGTCACGGGTCAGGATCGTGTCGATGGCGTACCCGATGGTCCACCGTTCGGCGGTGCCGTTGACCAGCTGCTGCTCGGGAATTGTTCGATTGCGCAGCAACCCCGGGGTACGTCTGCGCGCTGCCGCGGCCTTGGGCGCGATGGCCGCCATCGACCGGACCAGCTGATCCGTCGTCTGCTGTCCGAATCGTTCGACCTGATACGCGGTCACGGCGTCGACGAGCTGCCGGCCGGGCCGCAACCGCTTACGGGCAGCCCGGGTCTGGCGGGCATTCTCCAGCGGGGACGATGCCATCGTGGACATACCGACCACGTGGGCGACGAGGTCGTGCACGGTCCACCCGGCGCACTCGGTCGGTGCAGTCCAGTCATCACCGTCGAGCGCGGCGACCGCGTCGGCGAAGCGCGAGTACTCGTCGCGGGCGAGCCGCATCGCGTCGGCATGGGCGAGCATCGCGCGCCGCGCAGTCACCGCCGTCTGCTCGACAGCCGTCATTTCTGCGGCTCCTTCGTCGGCGGAAGGCCGACACTGTCGGCCCACATGTCCACGGCGCGGTCCAACAGCTTGCGCCGACTGTGCCCGCCCGGATCGTTGGCGAGCTGCTGATCGACCAGACCGGACAGGATTGCAATCCAGATCTCCACGTCATCGCGGTCGGTCACGCCGATCGTGGCGAGCACCGCGATGACCTCGTCGAGCGCGCGGACCGCCGACACGTACGCCTCGGGTGAGGGTTCGAATCCCGGGATCGTGCGCTGGTTCATCAGCTGATAGCGGGCGAGATCGGCAACCGCGAAATCGAAGTACGCCAGTGCCTGGACGCGCACGAGGCCGCGGGGATCCGCGGGGGCCGAGCGCAGCGCGTCGATCGAGACGCGCTCGCACTCACTCCAAGCCTGCTCGAACATCGCATCGTAGATCGCGTTCTTCGATCCGTAGTGCGAGTACAGCGACGGCGCCCGCATTCCGATCCGCTCGCCGACCTCGCGCAGTGTCAGCTGCGCCAGTCCCCGCTCCCGTGCGATCTCCCACGCGGCCTCGACAATTTCCTGCCGCGTCGCCTCACGCCGTTCCGCTTTCCGATCACGCCTCGGCATAGCGTCCATAGTTAGTTATTATGAACGCCGTTAGGCAACCGGTCAACGGCGGGCTGCACGCCTACCCGGCGGCCCGAGCGGTGATCGGGGTGAACAGGTTGATCAGGTTGCCGTCGGGGTCTCGGAGCAGGAGCGACCGGTTGCCCCACGGCATCGTCGTCGGCTCGTTGACGAAGTCCTCGACGGAGTCGCGCAACCTGCGGTAGTCGGCGTCGACGTCGGAGACCATGAACTCGATGATCGCGGTGCGATTGTCGGCAGGGCGCGCGCTGCCGGCCCCGAACAACGCGACCGTACGCACGCTTCCGATCGCGAGTGTGCCGGCCGGAGTGACGATCTCGGCGAAATCCGGTGTAGCCCACCGGGCTTCGACACCGGTCACCCGCTGATAGAAGCCGACCAGCTGTTCGATGTCGTCGGTGATCAGGCGGATCGAGACGAGGTTCATTGCGTACTCCTGCTGTCGGGAAGGGCGGAAGTTCCACCGCCGAATCCCAAGGTAGAGGCGATACCGGACAGTTTCCGCCCGGTATCGATGGGAGAATTGCCGGATGACGCGCCCCACGGCCCGAGTACTGGCCCTGCTCGAGCTGTTGCAGACGGGCGGCACCCATACCGTCGGCGAACTCGCTGGACGGCTGGGCGTGGACGAACGCACCGTCAGGCGTTACGTCACCCATCTCACCGACCTGGATATCCCCGTCCGCTCGGTCCGCGGCCGTTACGGCGGGTACCGACTCGCTCCCGGCTACCGGATGCCTCCACTGATGCTGACCGATGACGAGGCGGTAGCCGTGCTGCTCGGACTCCTCACCAGCCATTCGACGACATCCGTCCACGCCGCCGACAGCGCGACCGCCAAACTCCGCCGCGTCCTGCCCGCACGCCTGGGCGCTCGTCTCGACGCACTGATGAACACCGCCGAATTCACCACCGGCGCCCGCCCCGAAGTCCCGGTCGAAACCGCCGTCCTCCTCGACATCGCCGCGGCCACCCGCGAACACCGACTGGTCGCCATCGGTTACACCGACCGGAACGGACAACACTCTCAGCGGACCGTGCACCCCTACGGCCTCGTCGCCCACTCCGGCCGCTGGTACCTGACGGCGATGGACAACAACAGCGACGACCTACGCCAGTTCCGACTGGACCGCATCACTGAGACAACCACCCTCCCCGAAACCTTCACTCCACCGACCGAATTCGACCCGACCACCCACCTCGTGTCTGCCCTCGCCACTGCCCCCTACCGGCACGAGGTATCGATCCGCGTCCAAGGCACACCCACCCAGATCCGCCCACTACTCCCCGCGACCATCGCAACGCTGCACGAAATAGACTCCCCACCCACCGATCCCACCCCCTGGGTCCGAGTCCTCATCCGCGCCGAACACCTCGACTGGATTCCCCCCGTCCTCGCCGCCCTGAACCGCCCTTTCGTCATCGAGCACCCCGACGCCCTCAACGACGCCGTGCGCGCCCTGGGCCAGCGCCTCACCGCCGCCACGACATCCGGCGCAATCCCACCGACCGGTAATGCCGATGACTGAGCAACGTCGAGATCAGTAGGCAATCGCACCGCCAAGCCGAACCCGAACTTGGAGCAGGATCAGCAGCGCTCAGCTCTGAGACTTGATGTGAGGGAAGCCGATCGGATCGAAGTCCGCCCCGCTGTCGTCGACAGCACCGGAGAACTCGGCATGCTGGAATATCACCCCGTCGAACTTCGCGCCAGAGAAATCGCCCTTGAACTCTGCAAGCATGAAACTGGTTGTCTCGTGAAACTCGAAGTTTGTGCGTAGACCAGTCGTGCTCGGAGCATGACCGTAGGCGCGCAGAGATCGCCCGGGCAATGTGTGGCACCTCGGTTGGGCACCATCGCTCACTACCTCTGCGCCAGAAGCCACTCGCGCGCAACGATTTTGTCCTCGGCGGTGATCGCATGGCCGACCGATAGCACCTGATGGGTTACCCGAGCTCCCGCACGACGCAGCTGTTCAGCCAGCTGAAGGCCGTCCCCGGGTGACCGGCGGTTGTCGTGCGCGCCGTCGACTATCAGAACTGGAGTGTTGTCGACGCGGTCGGCTAGATCATGGGCGAACGGGGCCAGGGGACGGAAGAGGATCGCTCCCGCCAGCAATCCCGGATAGGTCATGAGTAGAGCCGCGCCCATGATGGCGCCGTTGGAGAAACCGATTGCGACGGGGCGTCTGGTGAGGTTGTAGTCAGCCCAGGCGGTTGCGATGAAACCTGCCAGCATCCGCGTCCTGGTGACGATGTCGCGCGGGTCCACGCGACGGTCCGGCAAGCGATGGAAGAAGGCATAGCCCTCATCCATGCTGACTGTGCCACGGACACTCAGTTTTGATGCCTCTGGGGCAATTTCGTCGGCTACCGGAATGAGGTCGGATTCGCTGCCGTGTGAGCCATGGAGCAGAACGAGCGGTGATTCGCCGACAGCGCCAGCGTGGAAGCAGTGAGCGTGTGTCGATGCCGTCATCGACACAGACCCTACGGGGCTCAAGCCACCGCGGAACACGCGCTGGCACCCTCAGTGTGACCGGCATATGTCCTGTTCCGGGGTGGCGTGCGCACACAGGGGCCGGCAGCCGTTCACACACAGAGGCTCACCTGGTCGAGGATTGCTCAGCAATCAGCAGAGCTGACCACGTATGCGGTCCCTGGGTTCTCGTCAACCTCACCGGGGACCTGGTTGTTCATGTCGAGGTCTTTGGTGAGAATGGTCCGATGTCGGGTGTGAGGTTCGTGCGGCGCGTGGATGGGTTGACATATGAGTTCGTCCGCGATGGGGACGCGCATGGGTTCCCGTCGTATAAGCGGACCGACCTCGATATCTGGTGTTGCCGACTCCCCGACTTCGGTTGGGTGGTGTGCAACGCGGCCGATGAGGTATCGAGTCGCCCGTTCGACGAACCTGGGCAAGGCGAGGTTCCTCCTGAGGGCGTGTGGGTGAGCCGCAAGGGTGAACGGTCCTATGTCTACGACCTTGTGCGCACCGATCCGTGAAACTCTATGGGTGGCGACCTGCTGAAGTCCGTACTACTCCGCGACGTGACGTAATGTTTCGGTGGCGGACCTGCTGTGTCCGGGCCGCCGGGGTGAAGAGGTTGATCAGGTTGCCGTCGGGATCTCGAAACAGCACGATTTCGGCGAAATCTGGTGTAGCCCAGTTGGCTTCGACGCCGGTCACGTGCTGATAGAAGCTGACCAGTCGTTGGATGTCGTCAGTGATCACACGGATCGAGACGAGCTTCACTGTGTGCTCCTGCTGACGGATGCCAGGAACTGGTTGCAGACAGACAAATTTCGGCGCGATCGCCTCGAAGGAAGGGGGCGGTGGTCTCCAGCCTGGGCATCCTGACACCCTGGACTCCACACCTGATTTCCGCACGATTCCTTGCAGGACGCAGACTAGTGACCAGACATTGGAAGGGGCAGAGTTGCGCATCGGGGTTTCCGGACCGCATGGAACCGGCAAGACAACCTTGGTCGAAGAGCTCTGTGCGCGACTGGAGCGCGGGCACACAGCAATCCAGGAACCGTACGTACTACTCGAAGAAGAAGGATACGAATTCGCGTATCCGCCCGTGGCCGCGGACTATTGGGCACAGTTGCGCTACGCGATGCGCCTACTCGGCGATCCCGCACCCGCTGCGGTATACGACAGGACACCGCTCGACTTCCTCGCATATCTGGCAGCCATCGGCGTCGACGCGGAAGCCGGGATCGACGAAACCGCCCTACGCACCGCACTGGCCTCCCTCGATCTGCTGGTGATTGTTCCCATCACTGCCGAGACCGAACGTGTACTACCCACACCGGAACTGACCGGGCTCCGGCGCAGCGTGAATGATGCTCTGCTGGAACTGGTTTACGCCGACGACATGCAGTTACTCGAAGACGTGCCCATCCTCGCGCTGGCCTGCCCACTTGACCAGCGCGGCCATGCGGTTCTGAACGCACTGACATACTGATCTGCCGATTCTCGTGCGATCGGTGGTGTGAGTTTCAGCTCGCACGCGAAGGCACATCTTCCTCGCGATCCTCTCGAAAACGACCTCTCGACTGCATCAGTTCGAGCGCCGCAGCCGCGACCGGCTTGATACGCCTCGGCCACCCCGAAGCGACGAACTCCTCATCGGACGAAATCCGAGGTGTCGCAGCACAGGCATCAAGGAGTGCTCGCTGCACCTTGTCGAGCGCGGTCACCTCTGCCGGTGTGAACGTCGACCATTCGCGCCATCGCCAGGCTCCGTCGTCGTCGATCGTGTCGAAGAACTCGTTGACGTAGTCCCCGTACCCCCATCTACGAACACCCTCGTCCCCCTCGACGAGTGTCTCCAGTGCCTCTATCGCGCGGTTTCGCAGTCGCTGCTCGACAACCCGCTCGCTCGGCCGGTCCTGGTCGCCCACGCTCGTGATGCTACCGGCCCGACGCACTCTCAAGCCGCGACCCGCGCGACCCCGACGTCCGCACTCACCTACCGATGAGCGTCCGATTGGGCGGCGCCGCAGAGGGCCTCCACCGTTGCGGGATGGGCGAGCGCTGGATACATTGACGCCGTGATTCTTTCAACTGGGAAGGGCGTCGTGCGCCTCAGTCGGTGATCCCGCGCAGGGCCCAAGCCCCCGACTCGCGCCGCCGTGCGGGTGCTGGGTCGATCACCCGAGATCGGAAGCGCTTGCAGCGCAACCGATTGACAGCTATCAGCGAGATCGGGTTCGACTATCGACCAGGACCACCCGGCCCCACCGACGTCCCCCAGATCATGCCCCGCATCGATACCATCCCTCTGACCGATCTCATCGACACCTTCGAAATCAGCGCCGACCTGGAGCCTGTGGGCGGCCGTTACGGTGGCCTCGTCCCGCTGTTCGTCCGGTTCGAGTCAGCGGAGGAGCATTTTCACGGTTCCTCTCCCCTCACCATGGGACAGAAGACTCCTGTACTTGCTTGCAGTTGCGGGGATTTCGGCTGCTGGCCGCTGCTGACGCGCATAACCTCGACCGGCGACCTTGTCGTATGGGACCACTTCGAACAGCCGTATCGCACCACTCGTGACTGCGCCGCATTCGGCCCATTTCTGTTCGACCGCAATCAGTACGACAAAGCTGTCCAGAGCCTCGACGCCGCAATCGCCGCCCCTGTTCCAACGTCTCGATGACCTCGGAATGAGTCATCGCAGGAACAACTCTCGAAACGTCGACCAGGAGAGTGCACTTCGTCAATCCTCGCAACCATCAGACGGTGAATTCTGAGAGCGTGATTGTCGGACGGCTGTTCGGGTTTGCCAGGCGGGTGCTCATCCCGCTTGCCTGGCGGTCCCACCACCTCCACGCCGCCGAGCCCTATCAGGGTCGATGTAGAGCCGAATGCCCTTGTACACCACCGTGTTCGGCGAATCATCGTCGTTGTCCGGGTCGCCGGAGTCCGCGGGATCCGGCAGTTCCGCGATCTCCTCGATGACGATCTGCGCTCGCGCCGCACCGGGATCGAACATCTCCTGAAATGGCCCGACGAACGACCCTCCCAAGCCGCGGTGCTTCGCCCGAACAGCCGCCCACCCCAACAGCGCCACCGGACCGATGGTGACGATCAGCAGTAGCAAGTCCCCACCCATGCTTACGAGCGTACCGATGAGATCGTTCACTCCACTCAGGACGCAATTCGGTGCCCGCGGTTGCCCTGCCGGCCCGTGGACCCGTCGCGACCGTTCGATCTGGAGACAGATCGTCGATTGTCGACCTCGCAACGCTTGTCCCGGCGTTAGCACTTCCGCCCGAACTGATCTGACGACAGGAGCGGCTGAACGAACACAGAAGTCTGCTCGTCAAGCAGGCGGCGGATCTCATCGTCCGGGTACGGGGTGCTCCGGCTCGTCTGCTGGAACGCGAGCATGAACGCGGACATCGCCGCAGCGACCGGCGCCTGCCGGATGAGAACCGCGGCGGCCCCCTCGGGGATGCCCTCCGGCGGCGCGCCCGCCGCGATGGCGCGCACCATCTCGATGCGTTCGGCCCGGTCGTCCCGCCGGAGCCCGTACAGAGCGGTGAGCAGCCAGTTCACCAAATAGGTTGCGGTGAAGCCGCGGTCATAGCTCTGGTTCCGGTCGAAGAACGCGGCTTCCTGCGGTGAGAGGTCGAACCCGGAGGAGAGCGCGAGGCCGTAATCTGCGAAGTAGAGGCGTCGACCGTCGGTCAGGATGTTCTGGAAGTGCGCGTCGAGATGCAGGAGCCCCCGACCGTTCATGAAGGCGGTGGCGGCGGCCAACTCGCGGTCCACCATGGCGCAGGCCCGGTCAGTGGCCTCATCGCCCGCCTCGATCTGGGCATTCAGCCACTCGTGCAGGGTCTGCGGAATGTACTCCAGGAACAGCGCGATACTCGCCGAAGAGTCCCGAACGGCCTCGATCCGATGGCGTATCCGGGGTCGGTCATCCCAGTAGGCGACGGCGCGATCGATGTCGGCGAGCTCGTCCGACAGCGGCGTCGTGTCCGGCAGCACCCGCCAGTGGTACATCAGCGGGAACCCCTCGCGTTCGGCAGCGAGCACCCAGTTCGTCGTCATGGTATGCACGGCGAGCTCGCGCCAAGCTCCGAAGCCCGCCCCACCGATGAGGCCGACACCGTAGTGGTAGAACTGCGGCACATCGAACAGGTTCGCCGTCGACCGGACGTTCTCCGGCTGCCGTTCCAGATCGGTGAGGGGCACTCGCTTCACGAAAACCGGAGCTCCGGCGATCTCCAGCAGCGCTGACTTCCCGCCGATACCGGAACCGATCGGCACGGCCGCATCCACGAGCTCGCCCAACGCATGATCGCTGTGCAGAGCCAGCGCAGTAGAGACGGCGCCGTGGACGCGCAAGCGCTCCGTGCGCGACATGTCAAGGGGCGCCGCAGCATCGCGGGACTCTCGGCCACGTATCACCACGTCCGCCCCTCCCCCAGCCGCACTTGCGATTCCGCGGCAATCAACAGTCAGCCTATCGCGGTCTCAACCTGTCGAACTCTGAGCAGGGTGGTATCGCTGTTTCCCGATCCGCGGTCCTGGGTGCGGCCCGCTCTCGGCGTCGGAAAGCCGGCGCTTCTCATGTCACCTTGATGACGACCTTGCCCGAGATGTGGCCGTTCTCGACGGTGGCGAGGGCGGCCGGGGCGTCGGCGAGCGGATGGACCGCGGTGATCACGGGTGCGAGGACTCCGTCGAGGGCCAGCTGGGCGGAGCGCTCCAGATTCTCTCGGTCCAGGCGACGCTCGATGAAACGCCCACCGAGGTCGGGCACAGACATATCACCCACCGCGATGACGTTGCGAGGATCGCGGGCCAGTGGCGCGACCGTCCGTAGCGAGGTACCTCCGACCAGATCGACGACCCCGTCGAAGCCGTGCGGAACCAGCTCGCGCGTCGCCGCGACGACGTTCTCGGCGGCGTAGTCGATGAACCGCACTCCGATGGCTTCAGCGTGCTCGCGCTTGGCAGTACTGCCGGTGCCGAGCACACGCAGCTCGCGCCCGATGGCCAGCCGGGCGACGGCGAGGCCGACCCCACCGCCGACGCCGTTGACCAGGACCGTGGCACCGGCCGGAAGGTCGAGCTGGTCGAGCGCATCCACTGCGGTCGTCCCGGCCACCGGCAGCGTTGCCGCCACGGTCGCAGACAGGCCCGCTGGGATGCGCGCGGCGTTCGGCGCGGACAGCACCGTCGTCTCGGCGTAGGTACCACCACCGGTGAGTGCGAAGCCGAAGACCGCATCACCCACCTCGAGCCCTTCGACATCCTCGCCCCGGGCGAGAACGATTCCGGCTGCCTCCATGCCCAGCACGCGGGGAAATGGACGTCCGCCGTCGAGCCCAGGGACCAGACCCGAGCGCACAAGGTGGTCAAGGGGATTCACGCCGGCGACGTCGACCCGGATCAGCACCTCGCCGCGACCGGGAACGGGATCGAGACGATCGAAGAACTCCTGTACTTCGGGCCCGCCATACCTGCCGAAACCCCACGCCTGCCCCATTTTCCGCCGCCTCTCGAATGACCGGCCCAGGTGATTCCGGGCTCTGTAGCCATCCTCACCCCTCACACCGATGTAAGAGGCAACCGATCGAGGTGCAGGTCACAGCATCAGGCCGACCGCGCCACCGGTTCGGCGGCCACCGACAGCTCCGCCCGGTGCCGGCTGTTGACCCTGATCAGCGCGTCGAGCGCATCTCGGTTCTCGGTCAGGTGCGCGATCTCGGCGTCGATCCGGTCGCGCTCGCGCGTCATCGTCGCGAACGTCTCCTCGGCGACACCCAGGTCACCGGGAATGTCCACACACGGCAGCACGGTCGCGATCACCCGGCTGGACATACCCGCGTCGAACAGCTGCCGGATGAGCGACACACGCTGGACCTCCGCATCGGAATAGTGGCGCTGCCCGGCGCCGGAGCGTGAGCTGGTCAGCAGACCCTGCGCTTCGTAGTACCGCAGTGAGCGCGGACTCACGCCCGTGCGCTTGGACAGCTCGCCGATCCGCATCCTGCGAGGCTACGCCGATGTGCTCCCAGCCCGGAGGGCCTCCGATGTGGTCAGCTGGGGCCGCGCCCAAGCGACGATTCGAGAAGGAAGTTCGGCAGTCGGCCGGTTTCGGCATGTTCGGCGAGCAGCCCGCGTGTGCGAGGACTGCGGTTCTGTCTGTCACCGCAGGAATCCGGGCGGTGGTGAGCCCGACGCGCATCGCGATTATCTCGGCAGTGGCGTCGGCGTGGTCGGTGTGCGCTTCGACGCGACGTTCATGGTCTGCGAGTAGCGCGAACCCGGCGTGACCAACCACTCCGCCCAGGACCTGAACCCGCAGCCGGTATCGCACAAGGACTCGCCGCGCAATACGCTGGATTCTCGAAACCCTCGGCATGGCCACATGACATTCACAACGCACGCACCGATGAGTCTGTGCAGATCGCGGCGTCTGCACTACAGAACGACGAAGCGGCTCCGCGCGCCCGTTTCGCCGTACACCGTGAGGTGCACATCGCACCCGTAGGCGACTGAGTGTTGGAGGTACCTAGTGCCGGATGCCCTGGCCCGTGACACCCTGTGGGCGATGGCCCACGCCGAACGTGCCGCCCTGGCCGACGATCTCGCCGGCTTGGACGACCAGCAGTGGGGACGGCCCTCGCTGTGTGGGGACTGGGTTGTCGAAGAGGTCGTCGCGCACCTCACCGCAGCGGCGAGCATCGGACGGCTGCGCTGGCTGTCCAGCGTCCTGGGTGCCCGGTTCGACTTCGACAAGCACAACAACCGGCGTCTCGCCGAGCACCGTGGGAGTACTCCCGCCGAAACCCTCGAACGGTTCCGGGCGGTCGTCACCAGCACCCTTGCGGCTCCCGGACCCACGGCGGCCTGGCTCGGTGAAGTCGTTGTCCACGCACAAGACATCCGGCGTCCCCTCGGACTACCGCGCACACCGTCGACGGAATCCGCTACCGAAGTCGCGCGTTTCTACGCCGGAAGTGACTTCACGGTCACCAGCCGCAGCAATACCGACGGCCTGCGATTGGAGGCGACCGACGGACCTTTTGCTGCCGGGTCCGGCCCTGTCGTCAGCGGGACCACGATCGCGCTGACCATGGCGATGGCCGGCAGATCTACGTACTGCGATGACCTTGCCGGACCCGGCGTGCCGATACTGCGCGACCGGGTGACCGCTCGATCCGGCACCCGCAGCGGATGATCCCGTCCCCCTCCGCCGAGGCCGCACCTGTCACGACCGTGCGGTGAACAGCGATCCGGGGAAGGGCCCGGACCGCCCGGACGCACCGTGCGCCTGTCACCAAGGCACTGTTCCGGCATCGTCGAAGAATCCGCCGGTCGGTCCGTCGTCGGGCAAAGTCGCGAGGTGAATCGCGATCGCCGCCCCCTGTGCTGGAGTGCGGACGCCTCGCAAACCGTTGAGATCGGTGGCGGTGAAACCTGGGCAGCCGGAGTTGATCAGGATGTTGGTGTCGCCCAGTTCCTTGGCGTATTGGATGGTGACGGCGTTGAGGAAGGTCTTCGACGCCGAGTAGGCAGTGGGAACCGGGCCCGTGTCGAGGCCGGGAGCGGTCTGCAGGGCGAGCGAGCCCACGCTGCTGGACATGTTGACGATTCGCGGTGCTGCCGAGCGGCGCAGCATGGGCAGCATCGCGTTGGTGACCCGGATGACGCCGATCACGTTGGTTTCCACGACAGCGCGCACGGTCGCGGGATCGACCGTGGTGGGCGTCTGTGGCACGCTGCCGGTGATCGCGGCATTGTTGACCAGGACGTCGAGCCCTCCCGCATGGTCGGCGATCAACTCTGCCGCGGCGGCGACACTCGCGTCGTCGTCCACGTCGAGCGGCACGCCGAACGCCTCGATTCCGGCCGCGCGCAGTTTCTCCACCGCGGTGTCGCGGCGTTGTCGATCCCTCGCGCCCACGCCGATTCGCCAGTCGAGGGCGCCCAGGCCCGCCGCGATCTCGAATCCGATTCCTTTGTTCGCGCCGGTCACCAGCGCGATTGTCCGTTCACTCATGCCGTTGACAATGCTGCGGACACGGGTGGGACGTCCAAGACCGATCGGGTGTGCGTCGATACCGCGCGGGTATTGGCCGTGGTGAGTGCCGGATACGATGGCCCGGTGGAGACGCGGGAGTTGCGATACTTCGTCGCCGTCGCCGAGGAGTTGCACTTCGGGCGGGCGGCGCAACGGCTCGCGATGGCGCAACCACCGCTGTCGCGGGCGATCCAGCAACTGGAACGCCGGCTCGGAGTCGTTCTGCTGCACCGCACTACGCGCGCGATCACGTTGACCCCAGCCGGGGCGGTGCTGCTACGGGAGGCCCGGCTGGCGATCGAAGCGGTCGAAGCCGCCGAGCGCCGCACTCGCCGCGCCGCTGCCGACCGGCCCGGTGTGGTGCTGGCGACCAAGGCAGGAGCGTCCAGCGAACTGTTGTCGAAGCTGCTGGACGCCTACGCCGCCGACCCCTGCGCTGTCGCAGTCGAGGTGGTGCTGTGCGGGCCCGGCGAACCGGAAGCCCTGCTACGCAACGGGAGTGCCGACGTCGCTCTGCTCCACCGGCCCTACGACACGACGGCCGGATTCGATACCGAGGACCTGCACACCGAACAGCAGATCGTGGTCCTGCCCGCGGGACACCCCCTCGCCGACCGAACTCACCTGTCGATGGCCGAGGTCAACGCCCTGACGGACCTGCCCCTACCGCGATGGCCTCGACCCGATGGAAGCTATCCAGACGGCCCCGGCCCACAGGTTCGCGACCATACCCAGTTGACCCAGCTGATCACGCTCGGCCGGGCCTGCGCGGTCATGCCCGAGTCGCTCCGAACCCAGCTACGCCACGAGCACGCCATCGTGGCGGTGCCGGACGCACCGGCCGTCACCACCGTCATCGCCTGGCCACCACACAGCAGATCACAAGCCATCGCCGACCTCGTCCGCACGGCGACAAGCCTCTAGGCGATGGCATCCGCAAATGCCGCATACCGCGCGGTCAGGAACGTCCGCATCTGCCGATGGCAGCGCGAAGAGCTGGGCGACTGACGGCTGAGTGGTTGGGTCGCAGACAGTCTGCGAACATGATGTCGTGCTGGACATTCGCAACGACCCGGTTCTTTTCGACCTCGCTCATGACATCGATCAGCGTTGTCGGCTGAGTGGGTCCTTCGAGCTGCGATCGGGAATTGTTGCCGATGAGTACTTCGACAAGTACTTGTTCGAGGCCGATCCTCAGCTGCTGCGACGAATCACCGAACGGATGGTCGCACTGGTCCCAGAAGACACTGAGATGCTCGGTGGCCTCGAGTTGGGCGGGATCCCACTCGTCACCATGCTGAGCCAGTTGACCGGACTGCCCTCGCTGTTCATCCGAAAGGCAGCGAAACCCTATGGCACACAACAGCTTGCCGAAGGCGGCGACGTGCGGGACCGCCGCATCGTGCTGATCGAGGATGTCATCACTACCGGTGGAGCGGTCGTCGCCGCGACCGAGCAGTTGCGATCGCGGGGGGCGATCGTCGACACGGTCATCTGTGCGATCGACCGCTCGAACCCGGATATCAACCAGCTCCCGTCGGTGCAGGTGGCCGTGCGCCCCGTACTGACCAAACAAATTCTCGACACCGTGCATCAGCAGTAGGAGCAACCTGATTCGCGTCAGCGGGTGATCGTGCTGGCCGATTCGGTGAGCATGCTGCTCAGCCACTGCTGGGCGTGGCGGTGGTCAGGGGCCAGATGCTCGGCTAGTTTCGCTTCGCTCGGAGACAGGTCGGGCGCCCAGCTCGGGATCGCCAGCACCCGCATCCCTGCCGCATGCGCTGACCGAATCCCTGCCACCGAATCCTCCACTGCTATACAAGTATTCGGGTCGACTGCGAGCAGGGCCGCGGCATGCAACCAGGGCTGCGGGTGGGGCTTGGTTTGCGTCTGGTCCTCACGAGCGACCACGACCTGCAGGGAGCGGCGCAGCCCGAAATGATCGAGGGTGGCAGCGACAAACCGGCGTGGAGAAGCCGACACCACACCGGTCACCGCCCGGCTCGTGACCGCCCTCAGCAGCGCGTCCACCCCCGGGAGCAACTCGATGTGACCGGCCTCGAGCTGGTCGATCATCGCCCTCACGCAATCGGCGATGACCTGATCGACGGAATCGACACCACACACCCGGGCCAGATACTGGGCCCAGTCACCGTGGCCATGCGTCCTGTGTCGGTCGACATCGGTCCAGATATGGCCATGGCCGGCGGCGTATTGCGCCCAGCAGCGGTCCCAGGGCACCATGGTCGCGGCGAGAGTCCCGTCCAGATCGAACAGGACGGCCTCGACGTACTTGCTCATGAGGGAACGGGCGCCGTGGTTCCGGTGGCGGCGATGAGCTGATCGATCGAAATCAGCTTCAGCTCATGGGAATCGGCGAAGGCACGCAATGCGGGCAAACGCATCACCGCCCCGTCGTCGTGACAGACCTCGCTGATCGCCGCCACCGGGGACAGGCCGGCCAGCCGCATCAATTCCATTCCGGCTTCGGTGTGACCTTGACGCGCCGCGAGCCCGTCAGGATGTGCTCGTAATGGGAATACGTGGCCCGGCCGTTGAAGGTCTTCCGGCCGGGTCGCCGGGTCCGCCAGTGCGCGCAGGGTAGCGGCTCGGTCGGCCGCGCAGATGCCGGACACCACGCCCGCTACCGCATCGACGGTCACGGTGAACGCGGCCTGCTTGCAGTCCTGATTCATTGCGGTCATCGGCGGCAGCCCGAGCAGCTCGGCCCGCTCGACCGACATCGGCGCACACACCACTCCTCCGGTGTAGCGAATGAAGAACCCGAGCGTTTCAGGCGTGGCCAGTTCGGCGGCCATGATCAAGTCGCCCTCGTTCTCGCGGTGCTCGTCGTCGACCACGATCACTGGCCGGCCGGCGGTGATTTCGCTGATCGCATCATCGAGTTCATCGAAGAGATTCGCTCGGTCGTGTGTGCTCGCTGCAACGGTCATCATTGGCCTTCCTGTCCAGGTCATGGGAGTGAAATCACGCACTCAACACAGCAGGCAAGAATGAAAACCAAGATCATTGTGATCGTACGCCCCGGGGCTTGCGCACGCAGCCCCCATCAACCGCACGAAGCATCCGCTCGGCCGCATACTGCTGTTCCGGGCCTGACCTCGCGGAATATTTCGTTTGTTGTGCCGCCGCCGAGGGATGCCGTCGGCTAGTCGTCGGGGGACGCGCGGCGGTTGCGTTTGGTGACACCGCGCCGCTTCTTCGCGGAGATGCGTCGTTCCTTCGCTCCGCGCGAGGGCTTGGTGGCGCGGCGAACGGGTGGCGGGGCGGCAGCGGCATCGCGGAGTAGCGAGGCCAGGCGTTCGCGGGCGGCCGCGCGGTTCTGCAGCTGTGCGCGCTGCTCCGATGCGGCGATCGTGAGGACACCGTTGACCAGGCGGGTGGCCAGGCGGTCGAGCATCCGGGTGCGCAGCCACTCCGGCACCGAGGGTGAGTTGGCGAGGTCGAAGGACAGCTCTACCCGGCTGTCGGTGGTGTTGACGTGTTGCCCTCCCGGGCCGGACGACCGTGAGAACCGCTCGCGCAACTCGGACGCGGGTATCACCAGCCCCCGAGTCACGGTCAGGTCCTCTGCCATGATCCGACGCCACTCTCTCCGATCGAACAGCCACCTCGGCCGGGTCGGCCCAGGTCCGACTGGACAGTGACCTTGTCGTTCACGATAGCGATGACCTTGTCGGCGGGAAACAACCAGGCCGTCCCTTCGCACGCCAGGACAGTAGCGTGCAAGGGCGGCGCAAGGGTCCGCTGTCAGAGTCGATGACATGACGTGGCACAGCGGCCGACGAGCCGAGGGAAAGAACATTCTGGTGACCGGCGCCAACGCGGGCATCGGATACTTCACCGCCGAGCAGCTCGCGGCCAACGGTGCCACCGTGGTGCTGGGCTGCCGCGACACCACCAAGGGCGACCTCGCGGTACGCGCGATCCGGGCACGGGTTCCCGATGCTCGACTGCGGTGCGTGCGTCTGGATCTCTCGGATCTGTCCGCACTGTCGGTGACGGTGGGCGCCCTCGATGTCGACAGTCTGGACGCGATCGTGCTCAATGCGGGAATCCTGCTGTCCGGTCCCGATCGTCGCATGAGTGCTCACGGACACGAATTGATGTTCGCGACAAACCATCTCGGGCACTTCGCACTGGTCGCACATCTGGCACCACTATTGGCCGCGACAGCGAACAGCCGGGTGATCACGGTGGGCAGCTTCGCCGCACGGTCGGAGCGAATCGATCTCGGTGATCTGCAATCCGAGCACGACTATCGACCCAAGCGCACCTACGGGCGATCGAAGCTGGCCCAAATGCTGTTCGGTTTCGAACTGGATCGTCGCCTGCGCGCGAATGCTGCCGACATCGCCAGCATCGTCGTCCACCCCGGCGGTGCCTTGGACTCACTGACGCCGTCTCGGCCACCGCTGTTCGTTCGCACCACCGCCCAGCGCCTGCGCGGACTACCCGCGGGTGTTGCGCTACACGGTAAACACGCGGCGGCCACCACCATTGTCCGAGCCGTTCTCGACAGCGAGATAGACGGCGGGCAACTCTGGGGGCCGAGGGTTTTCGGTCTTCGAGGGCAACCGCATCGCGAAACGCCCCACGCGCACATGACCGACCACGACACTGCTGCCGAACTGTGGGCCGCCAGTGCGGCACTCACTGACGTCGATCCATTCGTGCGTCCTTCCGCACCGACTCGGCAGTGACCCATTTCGGTTCGGCACCGCGTTCAGCCACACGGAGTGGCGGCGTGCGATCGGGATGACCGCAGGGCAGACTTGGCCGGTCCAGAAGCTTCATCGCCCCCGACACCGAGGCAACGATGACATCGATTCCGGCCGGTATCTCGCTCGACACACTCTCCGAACTGCCCCGATTTCCAGCAGGAACATCGTTCGGCCCCGATATCGACGCCGCCAACGAGATTCTGCTGTCCGCCGCCGATGAGCAGACCAAACGCGCGGCGTTTCTGGACTGGGCGGCCCGGCACCAGCCATGTGTTTTCGGACGGATGGCCACCAAGTCCGGCACACCAGCGCGAGGATTGGCGATGGATCTGTGCTGGGTCGGCGAACAGACGCTCGCGGCCGGGCCGCACGCGATCTCAGCCCGCATCGCCGCAGACCGACGCACCTGGAAGGAGCGGGCCGCGCGCGGAATGAGCAGTGCCTTTCTGGTGATCTTCAACAGCCGGTGTCTGGCTCACGCCCGGCCAGGCCCCGCATTCGCCCGTCTGTGCACCGAACTGGCATCGCTGTACCTCACCGAACTGGCACCCGTGCGGCCCGACGTGATCTATACCGAGGCGATCCCGCTGCGCGGTAGCGACGGGGTGCTGCGCCTGTTCAAAGGCAGTGTGCAGCTGTTCCATACCGGTGCCCATCTGCGCCGTCATCACGACCGCCGGATCCCCGGTGGGGTGATGATCTCGGTGAACGGACCGGGACACTACGCCAATTCCCTTGTCACCCAAGGTATATGCGCGGACCTGACCGAATCTGCGCCCATGGTCCGACGTTTGGCCGCACGCTCGATAGGCGCGGGTGGTCTCGGTGACGAGCGCGCGCTGAGCACCACTTGGCACCGCGACCCCGACCCCGCCGCACGCGACACCGCACGCTGGTTCTCCGCCGCCTACCACCTCGACGTTCTGGTCCAATCCGACGTAGTCAGCGATCCCGGGGCGCGAACCGGCCCCTGCCCCGCGCACGAACAATGGTCCTGGCTGCATTTGGACTACATCGACGCCAGCGAAACCTCCCGCACCGACCCCACCCACGGCTGGTTCCACGGCGTCCGCATCCCCGAGGGCGAATTACACCACAACCCTTGGCCCCCAGTCGTTCCCATCGACGCACCCGACTTCAACTACTGACCGCCTCGCCCGAGCCCGAGCGGGCGCAGTCGGTGGACCTCACTCGCTCACCGCACGAACCGACTCGGCCGCCCACTGCCCGTGGTCGGCACAGCCCTACCTCCGAGCATCCGCGTTTCTGCCAGGCTTGCGTCGGGGCATCGGGGGCATCAATCGTGGCACCGGCGGTAGCGGTACAGAACTCGGTGAGGCCCGGAACGCCTCGATCATGAGGGCAGCGAAGCGGCGCGAGGCCGCGATTCCTGCTGCCGATGTGCCCGCATGGATGCCGTTGTTGGCCATGATCATGAGGATGAGGTCGTCCGCCACGATGTCGGGGCGCAGGTGGCCGGTGTTCTTGGCGCGGCGGATCAGTTCGGCGGCGCCGGTGAGCGAGGAGTTGCGGATCGCGGCGAAGTCCAGCGCGTGCGGGTAGGCGGACATGAAGGCTGCGGCGAATCCATGGTCGCGGGCTTGCAGCTCGCAGAGCTTCTCGACGGTGCGGCAGAAGCCGTGCCAGGGATCAGGGTCGGCGAGCCCTTCGTCCACGAGAGTCCGGCAGGCGAGCATCTGATCGGTGAACGCCTCGGCAACCAGCATCTCCTTGGTCGGGAAATGGCGATAGAGGGTGGCGGGGCCGACCTGGGCGCGCCGGGCGATCTCGCGCATCGGCACATCCAGGCCGTCGATGATGAACACCGCGCGGGCCGCATCGAGAATGCGTTCGCGGTTGTCCCTGGCATCCGAACGCAGGGTGTGAGGCAAACCAGTGGTCACCGCTCTCACTTTAGCTAAACGGACGGGGGCGTCCGTTACGGTCCCACTGGTCAGTTCCCCTCGAACAGAACACGGAGACGCCGATGAAAGCAGTAGTGGTCCAGGCATTCGGAGGTCCAGAGGTCCTCGCGGTGGTCGAACTCCCGCACCCGAATCCGGCCGCCGGAGAGCTGTTGATCACGACCGAGGCGATCGGTGTCGGCGGTGTCGACGCTCTTGTCCGAAGTGGCGCACTGGCCGCCTTCGGGATCACGCCAGGTCATACTCTGGGCCAAGAGGTCGTCGGCACTGTGACCACGGTCGGCGAGGGCGTCGACACAGGGTGGATCGGTCAGCGCGTGTGGGCGTTCACCGGTGAGGGCGGCGGCTATGCCGAGCGCGCCATCGCTTCCGCCGAGACGCTCGTTCCCGTTCCAGAGGCCCTGTCGGCTGTCGACGCGGTGACCCTCGGCAGCTCGGCCATGGTGGCCCACTTCGCGTTGCGCCATGCGCATTTCACGCACGGAGAGTCGGTACTAGTGCGTGGCGCGGCGGGCGGAATCGGCGTGGTGGCAGTCCAGCTCGCGGCTCGTGGCGGTGCGGGTGCGGTCGCGGTTACCACTTCCTCGCCTGCGCGCGGCGATCGCCTGCGCGATCTCGGCGCGACACATGTGCTGGACCGCGCCGGCTGGGGTGCGGACAACGCTCCCACGGGCTACGACGTCATCATCGACATCGCCGCCGGTGCGGATCTGCCGTCGTTCCTCACCAAGCTCGAGCCCAACGGTCGGATGGTGGTCGTCGGTGTTATGGCAGGCATGCCGCCCGCGGACTTCGGCGTGGAGATGATCAAGGCGTTCCGGCGATCGACGTCGTTCGCGACCTTCAGTGCCGATACCGTGCCCATATCCGACCGACGAGCAGCAACCGCCGAACTATTCGCGGCCGCGGTTCGCGGCGAGCTGAAAGCAGTTGTGCACGAGATACTTTCCCTGGAGCAAGCTGTGCTGGCGCACCGGAAAATGGACGCTGGCGAGGTGTTCGGCAGAGTCGTGCTCATTCCATCGGTCACCAAGCGTCGGTGAGATCGCTTGCTGCTCCGAACATCCTGTACGCGGCTAGGCGAACCTCGTAGTGAGCTCGGTCGCGATCTCATAGTGGCGCACGAGGAACGAGCGTTCGTCGAGCTTCTTGCGGCGCAGCCAGCCGGTCACCTCGGCGTTGCACTTGCTGGCGTTGCACGACCCACACGCGGGCACGACGTTGCCGAGCGTGTAGCGGCCACCGCCCGAGAGGGCCTGCACGCAGTCCTTCTGCAGCGAGGTGACGGGAGATTTGCAGTAGGCGCACCCACCCCAGGACGTTTTGAGCGCGTCCCACTGCGCGTCCGTGAGGTCGTGGGAGACGGCCGCCATCCGCTTCTTGCGCTTACGTGCGGCGCGGACCTGTTTGCTACCCCCAGTCGGCACGACGGTCACATTACGCGTTGCGATGATCAATTGGCCGGAGGCCGGGCCACTATTTCCGGCACAGTCCGCACCGTGGACACCGAGCCTGAGTCTGTTTCCCTATCCCCTGGGCCGTCGCGGACCGATGCCGCTCAGCAGGTGCTTGCTGCCGGCTTCGCGGCGAATCGGTCGGCCAGATAGGTCAGGGCCGTCGGCATTCCCAGCATGGCTTCGGTACCGTGCTCGCCGACGGAATTCTCCAGCAGCTGCACCGGAATCCCAGCGGCGCAGTATTTTCCGGCCAGCGCCCGGGCGGCACCGATCGGCGCGAACTCGTCAGCGACAGCGTGATGGAGCAGCACCGGCACGGCAGGTTCGCCCGGGCGGAACAAGGGGCTGGCTTTCCGCACCACCGTGCTCAGTTCGGCGTTGTTCGTGATCGACCCAGGCCAAGCTTCCAGCGCCGCCGCATCGAGAAACGGGTACGCCAGAGCGGCGTGGGGCACGCAATCGGCCCGGCTCGCGGCCAGCATCCTGCGGCCGGATTCGTTGAGGTACTGAGCCACATCAGCTTCGGGATAGGACCGGTCCAACCCCACCAGGCCGACCACAACCGCGCCACCGGCGATTCCACCGCTGAAGCCGGACATGGTGGCTTCCAGGTCCGCGACGACCCCGCCCAGCACCACACCGGACAATCGCAGTTCCGGGGCGTAGGTGGTGTGCGCTTGCGCGGCGATAGCGGTGGCCTGTGCACCGCCGGAGTATCCCCACATGCCGATCGGCGCCGCGGGGTCGACAGCCGCGGGCGCGAACGCTCTGGCCGCGCGGATACCGTCCAGCACGCCGTGGACATATCCGTCGGCACCGAACAAATCGGAGTCGGGACCCTGATAGTCCGGTACGACCAGAGCCCAACCCTGTTGCAGTGCAAACCGAATCATGCCGGTCTCGGCGTACGCGCCGCTGGGGACGCCGTCGATCCCACCACGCAGCGCATACGAAGGTGCGCATGTCGAGCCGACGCCGTCTTCGGCTACCTGGTACGATAGCAGCGGACGCGGGCCGTCGCCAATCCATTCTCGATGCGGTACAAGGACTGTCGCGATGTAGGCCCGGGGTGCCCCATGATTGTCGATTGTCTTGTACTGCACCTGCCAGGCATCCGCCGGCAGCGGCTGCGAGAACGACTCCGTTTCGATCACCCGCGACGCGAGCACTGTCCCATCGGCCAGGTCGGCGAGACCCGCAGGCTGGGCGTAGAACGAATCCTGTTCCGGCAGCGGCACTGCCGTAGCCCAACCCGCGCACGCCGCTACGAGCGCGAAGACCACACCGCCAACCGCCGCCCGCAATGTCGCGATCTGCACTGCCCGCATCGAATACCCCGCCCCGAGAACCTGTTCTAGGTTTGCGTTCCCGCGAGAGTAGTGCATTCGACAGGACCTGACACCCGAACCAGCGATCTGGTGACCGGGTAGTCGATGGGGATGCCGCATAGCAATATCCGACAAGCCACCTACTCGAACAGCGGCACGACATCTGGTGTTCAGGCTGGATAGCGTTGTACCCCATGGGCTCTGGACTAGCCGAAGATATTCGAGGCTGCCGGGCAAGCGAATGGGGGCGGGGCCTTGTTTGTCGACAAGCGTGACCGCGTGTTGCTGGTTGAGCCGTCGTACAAGCCCCCCGGACACGACTCGCCCCTGCGGCAGCTGCCGCCTAGCTCAGGTGAGCCGGGTGTCGGCGAAGACCACCATTGCGTCGCGGTAGTACGTCGCAAGCCCTACAGCGATCCGGTCGAAATTCTCGGCATGGCCCGGGTCATCATAGGTACGAGCCAGCGCCTTGAACGCGCCAGCGCCCGGGTCCCAAGTCGCGCGGATGAGCTGGTATGCCGTCTCGATCTCCGCCTGTACGGACGGGTCGCTCACCGCCGTCTCGGATGACATGAATTCGGCCATCCGAATCATCGCTGCGGTCGTATCTCGCTGCATCCGTTCGATGTCCTCGGTACTGAGCGAGTCGATGAACTGTTGCGACCGCTGCCGGGCCTGCTCCTGATCCGGCCAATCGTCGCCTCGTACCGCTTCGTACCGGTTCGGGTCGAAACCTTCGAAAAGGTTTTCCGGCCTGTTGATTTCGGTCACAACAACTGTTCCGTTCTGTGTCTCGAGTTCCTCGATGGTGCGGGCAAGCGTGTGTGCTACCCGGGCGAGACGATCACGCTTGTGGGTCACCTTCGCGTGGTGCTCGCGCAGCGCCTGCACGTGATCGGTCTGCCCGTCGAGAATCGCCGCGATGGCATCGAGCGGCATATCCAACTCCCGCAACACGAGAATCTGCTGCAACCGCAGCAGTTGCTCCTGCTCGTAGACGCGGTAGCCATTGCTGCGAATACCAGCGGGCGGCAGCAGCCCTATCTCGTCGTAGTACCGCAGCGTGCGCGGTGTCACGCCAGACATGCGGGCAATTTCGGCAACAGACCAGAACACACCCATCCTCCTACTTGGAACTCGACCGGCCGATCCGGCACCTCGACGCTAAACATGCACGCAACGTGAACCTCAATACCCGCGGCCGAGGTTGAATTCGGTCGGTGGACCGAGTGGTCTTCAGTCGGGTTGGTCGGCGGCGAGGAAGGGTGTCATGAGGCTGAGCAGTTCGTGCGGGCGGTCCAGCGGGATGATGTGACCGCAATCCGGAATGATGTGTCCGGTGAGGTCGGTGGCGATGGGGCGTAGCTGACGCTCCAGCGCGTCGCCGACCGGGTGGGCACCGATCGCCAGGGTGGGTACGGTGAGCCGGTCGGTCGCCACGGCGTGATCGATCTGGTGAGCGCTGGTCGGCAGTGCGCGGTAGTAGGAGAAGGCGCAGCGCAGGGCGTCATCTCCGGTGTAGGCATCGACGAACGCGTCGCGGATATCTTCCCGCACGCCCCGGCCTCGGGTGCCGGTGGTGAGGAACCACTCGATATACCGCGCCTCGTGGCCGAGCAGGACCGTTTCGGCGAGACCGGGGACGGCATGGAATCCGAACCACCACGGCGGACCCGCGACGAGGAAGTCCTCGGCGCCGGGGAGCCTGCCCAGCAGTGCTTCCATGACCACCAGCCGCCGTACCCGGTCGGGGTGCCGCAGGGCGAGCAGGACCGCGACCGGGGTGCCTGCGTCGATCGCGACCACGGCCGCGGTGGGTTCGCCGAGGGCATCGAGGATCCCGGCGATATCGGCGGCCAGCGTGCCTGCGTCGTAGCCGTCCGACGCACGGCTGGTGGCGCCGAACCCGCGTAGGTCCGGGGCAACCACCCGGTACTGCGCGGACAACGGGCCGATGATCTCGCTCCACAATCGCCAGGTGTGCGGAAAGCCGTGCAGCAGAACGACTGCGGGCCCGGAGCCTGCGATGGCGACATTGGCGCGGATGCCGTTGGTCTCGATCTGGCGCAGCTCGATAGGCGCGGCATGGAGCGGCGGCGTGCGGGACATGGGACCTCCGGTCAGTAACTATTAGTTATCAGGGAACGATAGGTAATCTCAGGTACGCTGCCTAGACGGCACGTCGACTACAGGTGGTGAGGTCCAGGTGACTACTCGATCAGCGCAGGTGAAGGCACCGGATCGCGGCGATCTGTTCGATGCGCAATGCCCGACACGTCAGTTGCTGGACCGCATCGGCACAAAATGGACGTCGATGGCGGTCAAGGTCCTCGCACAGGCCGCCCCGGATGAAGTGCGGTTCGCCGAGCTGCGGCGGCGAATGCCCGGTGTATCCCAGAAGATGCTGTCGGTGACCCTGCACAACCTGACCCGGGACGGTCTCGTTACCCGCCGAGTGGAACCGACGGTGCCACCACGCGTGCACTATGGGCTCACCGAACTGGGCTCGTCCCTGGAGGTCCCCTTGGCGGCACTGCGCACTTGGGCAGAGGATCATATGGCCGAGATCGACCGCGCCGGCGCCGTCTATGACGCACACGCCGACCCGACCACCGAATAGCTTCCCCAGCGGGCGCCTTCGCAGATCGGTCGGGCAACACACCCTCGGGCTCGGCATATATCGCTTGCGGCGAGCGCTGGAGGTACCGCACAATGGGCGGCCGAGGCCAGGACCTGCGGAAATCCGGGATCAGCGCGCTGCCTGCACGCGCGGTGGCGGGGATGCGGCGACGGGATCGGCGAGAATTCGGGCGAATGGGTGGTTCATGTTCGATGTGATCATTGCCGGCTGTGGGCCGACCGGTGCGATGCTGGCCGCTGAGCTGCGGTTGCACGATGTGCGGGTTCTCGTGCTGGAGAAGGAACCCGAGTCCGTGTCGTCGTTCGTCCGGGTGGTCAGTCTGCATGTGCGCAGCCTGGAGCTGATGGCGATGCGCGGGCTGCTGGATCGTCTTCTCGAACGCGGACGGCAGCGTCCGGTCGGCGGGGTTTTCGCCGCCATCGCCACACCGACGCCCGAGGGGCTGGATTCCGCGTACGCCTATCAGCTGGGCATTCCGCAGCCGATCATCGATCACCTGCTCGAAGACCATGCGATCGAGCTGGGTGCGCAGGTCCGAAGTGGTTGCGCGGTGGCCGGTTTCGAGCAGGACAACGAGGGCGTAACTGTCGAGCTGGCTGACGGTGAGCAGGTGCGGTCGCGGTATCTCGTGGGCTGTGACGGTGCGCGCAGTACGGTGCGCAAACTGCTCGGTGTCGATTTCCCCGGTGAGCCCGCGCGGACCGAGACGTTGATGGGCGAGATGGAAGTGGGTGCCTCGCAGGAAGAGATCGTCGCCAAGGTGACCGAAATACGCGCGACCCATGCGGTATTCAGTCTCAGGCCCTTCGGGGAGGACATCTACAGCGTCGTTGTTCCCGCCGCGGGGGTGCGCGAGGATCGCACGGAACCGCCCACGCTCGCGGATTTCCAACAGCAGTTGCGCGCGATCGCCGGAACCGATTTCGGCGTGCACTCCCCGCGCTGGCTGTCTCGTTTCGGCGATGCCACCCGGTTGGTCGAGCGCTATCGGGTCGGTCGGGTGCTGTTGGCGGGCGATGCGGCGCACATCCACCCACCCGCCGGCGGTCAGGGGCTGAATCTTGGCGTTCAGGACGCCGTCAACCTCGGCTGGAAATTGGCTGGGCAGATCCACGGCTGGGCGCCGGAAACCCTGCTGGACACTTATCATTCCGAGCGTCATCCAGTCGCCGCGGACGTGCTGGACAACACCCGTGCCCAGGTCGAACTGGCGTCCACCGAGCCGGGCCCACAGGCCGTCCGCAGGCTGCTGACCGAACTGATGGGCTTCGACGAGGTGAACCGCTACCTGATCGAGAAGATCACCGCGACCGCCATCCGGTACGACTTCGGCCCAGGCCCCGATCTACTCGGCCGCCGCCTGCCCGACCTCGACCTGAAACAGGGCCACCTCTACGACCGACTACGTCAGGGCCGCGGTCTGGTCTTGGACCGCACCGAACGCCTGACCGTCGACGGCTGGTCCGACCGGGTCGACATCATCGCGGATCCCACTGCGGCACTGGATGTTCCAGCGCTGCTGCTACGTCCCGACGGCCACGTCGCCTGGATCGGAGAGCACCAGCAGGACCTGAACACCTGTCTCTCCCACTGGTTCGGCAAGCCCGCACATGCGTCTCGATGACGTCCGCGCCATCCACACCAGTGGAGCCGGCTACTGCTTCGGGCCGGGCTGATCCCGTACGGCACCGTTCGGCCACACCACATCGACCGGAATGCCCCGCGCACGCGCCAGCGCGACCACGGTCCCGGTACCGGCACGCTCGCCGGCCTTCCCGTCCCACACCGCGATCATCCGGTCGGCCTCGCTGACCAGGACCTCGTTGGCGGCTTCATACGCTTCGCGGCCCGCGTTGCCGAAGTCCATGACCCGAACCGTCGTGGCCCGCTCGATGAGCCCGTCGAACTGCGCCAGGTGATCCGGCTTCACTTTCGACTCCCGGTAGTCGCGCGACGGCACCACCACCTCGAGCTGCCCGCCCGCGTCGAGAACCACTTCCGCGAATACGCTGTCCGCGCCGCGGGCAAGGCACGAGATGCCGACCAGACCCGGTGTGTCGGCGATCAGGTCGGCGATGGCCGCACGAACGAGCAGGACCGTTTCGGCCGAGATGTTCGTGTGCCCGGTGACGCTGATTCGCATCACACCATGATGCCGGGGCCGCGATGAACGGGTGGAGCAGGTGGCACCGAAACGACTCAGCGGCCAGGTTCGTCCGGGCGCGACGGACCGGCGTCACCGCCATCGCTGCGGGTCGGGCCGATCCTGCGCGGCCGCACCATCCGCCGACCGCCGCCGGGGCGGTTTTCCCCGCCGACACGTTTACGGCGCGACGCGTCGAAATCGATGAGATTCGCATCGCGCTCGGCATTCGCGCCCGACTCGGCGCCGGCCTGCGTCACATCGTTGACCGGCAACGATCCTGATTCGCGCTGCAACTCCGCGCGAGTCACCGGGCGGGTGGCCGCCGGATCGTAGGCGCCATCGGGAACCGGAGACCAGCGCGGAGCTGCACCGATATCCTCTTGACGTCGCCGCGGCGGCTTGGGCAGACGCACGACGTTCGACGGCGCGTCGTCGCCCTGGCGCGGACCCGTCTCGGCAGCCCTCGTCTCTGCCAACTTCTGACGCAGCCGCTCCACCGCATCGAATCGACTGTTGCCGGGTCCGCGCGCGAACCCCGGCCCTGTTTCCTGGTCCGACATCGAACTAACCGCAGACAGGCGCCGCGACACCCGCCCCGAACTTCGGCTTACTTCTAACGCTCACGTCCACATTCTGCCTCACGACCCGCTATCAGTCAGCAGCCCGCTGTGCCCACCACCTGTGGCGACCAGCCCGTGTGCCAGCCGCCGCACGCAAAATCCACGTACTCGGACACACGCAGACGACGCCGCGACCGCCGAAAATCTGTATGACCTCGCCCGTACCGACGTCGCTACTCGTGCGGCTGCGCATCCGAGAGGACCGCATCGATGGCGGATCGCAGGTCGAACACCACCTTGTATCGGCGAACCGACTCCGCTCCGGTCAGCTCGATGTCGCGGCCGGTCGCGCGCCACACGTCACGGATGGAGCCATCATCGCGCACCTCGTAGCCTTCGGATTCCGCCCAGCGATCGACGTCCTGCGCACGACTGGCGAGCGCGTTCGCGACTTCACCTCGACCACGGAACGCCTGGACGTCCTTCCAGGAAACGCTCATCCGTCCTCCTTCGAGTTCAGCTCGGACAACGCGGTCGCAACCAGTTGTCAAGCGTTGCTGACGATCTCAGAAATAGAGACCTCCCACTACTGCTCTTGTCTGCAACCTACTCGGATACAGGCGTATGGCCAGCCAGGTCGGGGACCTTCCGCAGGCGCCATCCCGTCAGTGCTCACCGGTCGGGACGGGCAATACTCTCGGTGTATTCCGCGCCCCATCGGTTCAGCTCGGACACGAAACCGCGCAGCGCCTGCCCGGTCGGGGTGAGCGAATACTCCACACGCGGTGGGACCTCGGCAAAAGAATGTCTGTTGACGATGCCGTCTTGTTCCAGCTCGCGGAGCTGACGGGTGAGGACGCGGGGGGTTACCTCGCCGACCTTGCGGCGTAGTTCGCCGTAGCGCAGGGACTCGTCGAGCAGGTGCTTGACGATGGTCATCTTCCAGGCGCCGCCGAGGACGGCGATGCTCACCTCGACGGGGCAGCTCCGCATCGCTCGGACGATCGGCGCCCGGACTTCCTCCGTGGTTGCCATACGCTCGATGATATCCATTTCGTCCATATGGACAAGATTGTGCATACTATCGATCCTGACCGTTGGTTGCTAGAAACGAGAGTAAGGACGTCGAGCCAACGCGAAGGATTCCGGTGGGTATTTCCGCAGTCGATATCGAGCAGCGCGCGATCCGGCGGGCGCCCCGTTTTCATCCCGCGTGGACGATCGTGGCCGTGGCGGCCCTCGCGCTCGTCGCGGCGGGGAGTTTCGCCACGATCGCGGGGCTGATCACCGAACCGCTGGTCGAGACGAAGGGGTGGAGTCGCACCGGAATCGGCGCCGCGGTGGCGGTGAACATGGTGCTCTACGGGGTGGTCGGGCCGTTCGCCGCGGCCATGATGGACCGCTACGGCATCCGCCGGGTGACGTCGTACGCACTGCTCGCGCTGATCGCGAGTTCGGTCCTCACCGCGATCTGGACTCCGTCGGTCTTCTGGTTCGTGCTGTGGTTCGGTTTCGCCATCGGGGTCGGGACCGGGTCGATCACGACGGTGTTCGCCGCGACCGTGGCGAATCGCTGGTTCTACCGCAAGATCGGTCTTGCTACCGGATTACTTACCGCGGCAAGCGTATTCGGTCAGTTTGCGATGCTGCCCCTGCTGTCCGTGTTGCTCGAGCGAGCCGACTGGCGCGCGCCTGTTCTCGCCTGCGGAGCTGTCGCGACGGCGGCCCTGCTCGGCGTCCTGCTCTTCCTGCGCGAGAGCCCCGCCGCGATCGGCGCGGTCCGCTACGGGGCGAACCCCGACACCGAGCCTGCCGACACCGATCGCCGCGTCAACCCGTTCGCCCGCACGATCACCGCCCTGCTCCGCGCCTCGCGCGACACCCGGTTCTGGGTGCTGGCCTCGATGTTCGCACTGTGCGGGGCGACCACGAACGGCCTGATGTGGAGTCACTTCACCCCTGCCGCACACGATCACGGCATGGCCGCCACGGCCGCGTCGGGCCTGCTGGCGATCATCGGCGTCGCCAACATCCTCGGCACTGTCTCCGCGGGCTGGCTCACCGACCGGATCGAACCGCGACTGCTTCTCGCCGTATTCTTTCTCGGTCGTGGTGTGTCCCTCGCTCTCCTCCCCATCCTGTTCACCAGCGGGTGGTCCCCCGACCTCGTCGTCTTCGCTGTGGTGTTCGGCGTCCTCGACGTCGCGACGGTGCCACCGACACTGACCCTGTGCCGGCACTACTTCGGCGCCGACAGCGCCCTGACGTTCGGCTGGATCAGCGTCTTCCACCAACTCGGCGCCGGCGCGATGGCCCTCACGGGCGGCCTGATCCGCGACCTCAACGGCTCCTACACTCCCCTGTGGATCACCGCCGCCCTCGCCTGTCTCACCGCCGCCGCCCTCGGCACCACCGGCTCCCGAATCAGATGAGCCCGCACCTTTCGCGCTTCCGTTCGGTCAGATGAGCGACTTCTGCCGTTTGATGCGGCTGCGCACGTCGCGCATCATCGCGTTGGTGCCGGCGAACCTGATGAACTTCGGGATGAAGCGGTTGACGAAGCCGACGAACTGGAACAGGTGCTCGAATCTGCGCTGATCCGCGGCGCTCCACTCGATCGCCATCTGCTCGCGGAAATGCGGCGGCAGAAAGCCCGCGGTCAGGAATTGCAGGAGGCTGCCGAACATCACCCGGATGGACCAGTGAATCATCCGCAGGTGCAGCAGATCGTCGATGTAGGCGCGGAATTCGTCATCGCACACCACCTGCTTGCACGCCTCGAGCCAGTACTCGTCGAACTCGGCCCGCGTCTTGGGCCACATGTCGGGGTGTACCTGGAGCGTGGTGCCGAAGGTGTCGGCGCCCTGGTAGAACGCCTCGAGTTCGTCGTCGGTCATCTTGCCGCACAGCAGTTGGTGCGTGTCCTCGAAGCCGATGTAGATCGCCGCGGCCACATACATCTGCAGGTTCCGGTCGAAGGCGTTGTACTTCACCTTCGAATCCGGCCGCGATCTGACCTGGCGGTGCGCGACATTGACCGCTTCGCGCATGGCCGACTTGTCCTCGTCGGTGCCGAGAACGGCCACCGCGAGGTAGGCGGAGGTGGTCCGCAGCCGTTTCCACGGATGCACCATGAGCGCACCGGATTCGACCGGACTCTCCATCACACCCGCCGCGACCCCCTGGTGTGCGAACTGCATCGCCACGTTCGCGGCCGCGCCCGCGAACATCCAGAAGTCCAAGGCATCGGCCAGCTGGGCGGGCCGTTTGCGTGGGGACCGGTGGGTGTCGGGAATATGGAGGCGAACCCGGTCGAGAGTCAGCGCATGCTCCGTCGCGGCGGATTCCACCGCTGGGGTGGCCGACCGACGCCACGCGGGTCCGGCCCCTTCGTCGACGTAGGAATCACTGTGCGGGTCGACGTAATCGGGGTCGCCAGGCCTGGTTGCCGTGCTCATCGTCATCCTTTCCCAGAGATGTGCCGCGCGCACCGAGTAGCCGAGGCGATGCACAGCAGCCCGACGCACCTCGCGAACGCGGTTCGGCGCCAAGGGTACCTCGGCACACCCTCTATGTTACTGACTATTCCTCGATTGAACAGAGAGGAAGGCGGCCTCAAAATAGGGCTTGCAAAGGATTGACACCGCAGCTTTCGATAACTAAGTTGATGCGCATTCACCAGTCGCTACGGAGCGGGCATGCACTGCGGCGCCAGGTGGACACGACTGCCGCCGATAGGTGGCATTCCGGGAGTTCGCTCCCGGAGCGCAAGGCTCGCGGCGTGGGACGTCCAGGCCCTTTGCTCCCACTGCCGCGAGTCTTGCGCCCCATCCTTCGCACGACGCCGTCGACCGACTGCTCGCCCGTCATCGAGTCGCGGAACCTCGCGAACCGCGGCGGTACCGGCAATCAGTTCGACGCCCCCGCCGACCGCACATCGCGTCCAGCGGGGGCGTTCACCGCGCAGACTCAGAGGCGTTCGATGATCGTAGCGTTGGCCAATCCGCCTGCCTCGCACATGGTCTGGAGACCGTAGCGACCGCCGGTCTGTTCGAGATGGTTGACCATCGTCGCGAGCAAGCGGGTCCCGGAAGCGCCGAGCGGGTGCCCGAGCGCGATCGCGCCGCCACGCGGATTGACCCTGGCCGGGTCGGCGCCGAGCTCGTGTTGCCACACGAGCGGGACCGGCGCGAACGCCTCGTTCACCTCGAAGGCATCGATGTCGTCCACGGTGAGTGAGACCCGGTCGAGCGCCTTGCGCGTCGCGGGAACCACGGCGGTGAGCATGAGCGTCGGATCGTCGCCGACAACGGCGAAGGAGTGGAAGCGGGCGCGGGGGGTCAACCCCAGCTTCGCCGCCATCGCCTCGCTCATGATGAGCGCCGCCGACGCACCGTCGGTGAGCGGCGAGGAGTTGCCAGCGGTCACCGACCAGTTGATCTCCGGAAACCGGTCCAGGAGAGCGGGATCGGTGAAGGCTGGGCGCAGACCCGCCAACCCTTCGACAGTCGTCCCGGTGCGTATCGTCTCGTCGGCGACGAGTTCTCCAGCGGCAACGAGCTCGGCATCAAACCCGCCGGATGCCGCGGTGGCGGCGGCCAGCCGATGCGAGCGGGCCGCGAACTCGTCGAGGACCGCACGGTCCAGTTTCCAACGGGCCGCGATGATCTCGGCCGCGATCCCCTGCCCGATCAGGCCGGCCGGATAGCGAGCGGCGAGCGGGCCACGCAGCGAGTCCTTGCCCTGAGTGTTGGAGAACATCGGCGTGCGGCTCATCGACTCGACGCCACAGGCGATCGCCACGTCGTACGCGCCGGCGAGCACACCCTGGGCGGCGAAATGCACGGCTTGCTGACTCGAACCGCACTGTCGGTCAACCGTGGTGGCAGGCACCGATTCCGGGAAGCCCGCCGCCAGCACCGCGGTCCTGCTGATGTTGTTGGCCTGTTCACCGCTCTGGGTGACACAGCCGCCGATCACGTCGTCGACGAGGGCCGGATCGATCCCGGTGCGCGCGACCAACTCTGCCAGCACACCGGCCAGCAGGGTGGCCGGATGCACCGACGACAGTCCTCCGCCGGACTTACCTCGACCCGACGGCGTACGAACCACATCGACGATGACAGCTGACATCTTGAACCTCCTGCACGGTCGCCGAGCACACGACGACATCAATCAAGTAAGTTAACTACGATTCTTACCATGGGCCATCGATAAATAGCCATATAGCCAGTGATTTAGCCTTTGTGTAGCACATCTATGTTACTCTTCATTCCGCAGCATCACGAGTTGGGGGCATGATGCGCGGGTCGCATCGGCACCGGAACGCACCCCTCAGCGGCGTCCGATGCCGATGCGATGCCCCCTCCGCTCGCAAGGACCCGCGCCAACCCGCCAGTAGACGACCGGCGAGCAGGATGCCGCGGGCGCAACCTGCGACAGCACTCGATTCGGTGCCCTATAGGCAATCCCGAATCTATGAGATATGTTACCGGTAATTCTCATCACAGCGATGAGAATGGGTAGTAACTTGATCTTCGGTGGTCGACCTCCCGAGCTCTGGAAGCCTCCACACTTCTTGCATGACTCAGGGGACGGCGATCACCCTTCGGGTCCACCCCCAAAGAACGCTCGACAACAACATCGCACCGCCAACGACGGCGGCCGGCAGGCCTGACGTCGTCCAAGGTCCCGAGGAAGGACACCGGTACCACCATGTTGCGACGGCTGGACAGGTTTCTCAGCTATGAGATGAAGGTGTCCGAATTTCTCGGCACGCTCATCATCATCGGCATCCCGTACGGACTGGTCGGGGTCATCTGGACGCTCACCCACACCAGTCATCTGCGTGACCTCCATGGGGCCGACCTGATCGTCTCGTTCCTCGGATCGATCGTGTGCTGGCCCGTACTCGTCTTCGCGAATGTGACGATGACCTGATGATGGCGCTGGTATGGGTCATCGACATCATCGTGATCATCGTCAAGATCCTCGGCGGGCGGACACAGGTCAATCCTGTTCTCCGAGTGGGCATGTGGATCGCGCTGCTCTGCGTCATCGCCTTGTGTCTGGCGGCCGTCGGCGCACTCGTCGTCCTCCTCGAACACTGGCTGAGCTCGCTCTGAGCAGCCGGGAACACAATCCCCCGCAGCAAGAAAGGATCGGTGCAGCGTGACGCCGCAACCGGCCACCGAACCGTCCGAGATCGGACGGCTCATCGACAGCGCCACCGGGCTCTGGCGACGGCATCCTCAGCAGTCGCTCGAGACTCTCGGCAGGCAGGTCCTCCTCGGTCGGGCAACGATCGCGCAGTTGTTTCTCTCTCTCGTGCAACGGCGCTTTCCGTTCCAGGAGTTCATCAAACAGTGCGCCTTCATGGCCAACGTCTCGGCGTTGCCGACCGTGTTCGTCGCGATTCCGGTCGCGGTGGTCGTCTCGATCCAGGTCGGCGCGCTGGTCAACCAAGTCGGCGCCACCACCTTCATCGGTGCGGTCGCCGGACTCGGCATCATCCGCCAGGGCGCACCGCTGGTCACCTCCCTGATGATCGCGGGCGCGGTCGGCTCGGCCATCTGCGCCGATCTGGGCTCCCGCACGATCAGGGAGGAGATCGACGCGATGAAGGTGATGGGCGTCGACCCGGTGCGCCGGCTGGTCGCCCCGCGACTGGCCGCCGCGGTACTGGTGAGCATGCTGCTGTGCGGGTTCATCGTGTTCGTCGGCTTCGCCACCGCCTACTTGTTCAATGTCTATGCCCAGCAGGGCACGCCGGGATCGTTCATCAGCTCGTTCGCCTCGTTCGCGGTGGCGAACGACCTGATGGTCGCGCTGTTCAAGGCGGCGATCTTCGGTGCGCTCACCGCGATCATCGCCTGCGATATCGGACTACACACCAAGGGCGGTCCCGGTGGTGTCGCGAACTCGGTGAACTCGGCGGTGGTCACCTCCGCCCTGATGCTGTTCGCCACCAACATCATCGTGACCCAGCTGTACAACAGCTTCTTCCCCGCGAAGGTGGTGTGAGATGGCCGCCGAGTATGTCCCGCCCGCACTGCGGCCGGTCCGCGCGATCAGCGCGACAGCCAAGATCCCTGTCCAAGCCAATCAGCGCCTCGGCCACCAGGCCATCGTGTTCTTCCAGGCCCTGATCGCCATCCCGTTCACCCTGCGTCACTACCGCAAGGAAGTAGCCCGCTTGGTCGCCGACGTCGGCTGGGGCAACGGCTCGCTCATCGTCGGCGGTGGCACCGTCGGCGTGGTCATCGTGCTGTGCGCGTTCGGCGGCATCACCGTCGGAGTCGAGTCCTACACCGCGTTGAACCTGCTCACCATGGGACCGCTGACCGGGGCCATCTCCGGCTTCGCCACCACCCGTGAGATCGCGCCGATCCTGGGCACGCTGGCCTTCGCCATCCAGTCCGGCTGCCGATTCACCGCGCAGCTCGGCTCGATGCGGATCTCCGAGGAGATCGACGCCCTGGAGTCCATCGCGATCCGGCCACTGCCCTATCTGGTGACCACCCGGATGATCGCGGCGACGATCACCATCATTCCCCTCTACACACTCGGCCTCGCAGTCGCCTACATCGCGACCAAACTGTCGGTGCTGTTCCTGGGCGGTACCACCGCGGGCACCTACGACCACTACTTCTTCCAGTTCCTGCTGGGCGGGGACGTGTTCTATTCGATCTTCAAAGTAGTGGTGTTCGTCCTCATCGCGGCGTTCATCCAGTGCTACTACGGCTTTGTCGCCTCCGGGGGCCCCGAAGGCGTCGGGGTCGCGGCGGGCCGGGCCATCAAGATGGTCATCGTCGTCATGGTCTTCACCAATCTGTTTCTCACCCTTGCGATCTGGGGCATCGACCCCGGATTCCGGATCTCGGGATAGGTCGATCGAATGATTCTCGATCTCAGCGGCCGCGGCCCCAAACCCCTGCAGCTCACGCTCGCGGGACTGGCGGTGATCACCGCGTTCGCGGTCGCTCTGTATCTGCTCGCACTGCGCTACAACGGCGAGTTCGAGGACACGGTGGTGGTCGGCGCCGACCTCACCAGCACCGGCGACGGGCTACCCCAGCGTGCCGACGTGAAGTACCGCGGCATGCTGGTCGGCGCGGTCGGCTCGGTGGAGATGGTCGCCAAGGGCGAACGCCAGTACGCCACGCTGGAGCTGAAACCTGGCCTCGCGCAGACGATTCCGAACACGGTCACCGTGCGCGTCGTACCCGACAACATCTTCGGCGTCTCCTCGCTCCAGCTCGTGGACAACGGGGGGACCGCCGAGGGGCTGCGCGAGGGCGCGACCATCCGCGAGGACACCAGCGCCGCCACGATTGCGCTGCAGTCCACACTCAACACACTGCGCGATGTGCTCGCCACCATCCAGCCCGAGAAGCTCGGCCGGGTGCTGGCCACCCTGTCCGCTGCGCTCGACCCGAGCAGCCGCGTGCCGGGTTCCACGGTGGAGCGCCTGGATACCTGGCTCACCACAGTCCACCAGATCCCCGAAATCGGCCACCTGCTCGGCAATTTCGGTCAGGCGGCAACGGCACTGAGCCAGTCGGCACCGGAGCTGGTCGGCGTGCTGGCCGATTCGGTGACCTCTGCGCGCACGCTCAACGAGCACCGCACCCAGTTGGTGGAGCTGCTCACCCAGGGCAATTCCACCATCGAATCGGTCAACGCCCTGTTCGCCGCGAATCCCGATTCGGGCAAGGAATTGGTCTCCGGCCTGGACCAGCTGCTCGGTGGCATCGCCAAGGATCCCAGCGCGCTCCAGTCGACGGCGGCCAACCTCAACACGTCGTTCCGCAGGTTGCAGCAGGTGTTCAACTTCGGCCCGCGCAAACAGATGACCTGGCGCATGGACGTGACGTTCACACCCTTCCAGCAATACACCGCGAAGGACTGCCCGCACTACGGTGCGATGGCCGGGCCCCGATGCGGCGGACCGTCCGTGCCCGAAGTCGCACCGCCGCAGGAGTATCCGGCACAGATGCTGCCGAAGCGGCTCGAGTCCGCCGGACCGGCACCGGTACTGCCGATTCCCGGTCTGCCCGCGCTACCGAGCATCACCGTGCCGACGGTGCCCGGCCTGCCGACGATTCCGGGTCTGCCCGCCATTCCGGGTCTGCCCGCCATCCCGGGGATCACCGCGCCCGCCGCATCCCACGATCCCGCGCCCGCCGCCACCCCGGCGGCGCAGCCTCGGCTGAGCGGCATCGCCGCGGTGTCGGCGCTGGTCGGCGGTACACCGACGTTCAGCCAGCTGCTGCTGCTCGGGTCGATCCTGGGCAACATTCCCATCGTCCCCGACACCGAAGGTGGTGTCCAACAGTGAAATCCACCAAAGCGCTCCTCGGGTTCAGCTTCTTCGCCGTACTGGCGACGTTGCTCACCTATACGATCTGGTCGACCCTGCAACGCAGTGTCCCCGGCAATACGACGAGCTACTCGGCGGTCTTCACCGATGTCCTCGGATTGCGCATCGGCGACGACGTCCGGATGGCGGGTGTACGGGTCGGCCGGATCGACAAGATCGACTTCACCGATAACTACATCGCAAAGGTCGACTTCCAGATCGAGTCGCGCCAGCACCTGACCGACACCACCAAAGCCCTGGTGCGATACCAGAATCTGATCGGTCAGCGCTACCTGGCCCTGGCGCCGGGCACCGGCGAGGGCACCGTTGTCCCCGCCGGTTCACAGATCCCGCTCGAGCGGACCGAGCCGTCGTTCGATGTCTCGGCGCTGCTGTCCGGATTCGAGCCGCTGTTCAGTGTGCTGCAACCCGACCAGATCAATTCGCTGTCGGAAACCCTCATCCAGGCACTGCAAGGCAACGAGGTGTCGCTGGCCGCGCTGATCACCCAGGCCGCCCAGTTGGCCAGCACCTTCGGTGAACGCGATCAGATCATCGGCGACGTGCTGAGCAATCTCAGCTCGGTAATGGCCGGTCTGGCCAACCGCAGCGATGAGCTGGAGACCCTGATCACGCAGACTCGCAGTTTGATGGAAGGGCTCTACACCGAGGGCGAATCGTTGAAGAGTTCGGTCGAACGGGTGGCGGGAGCGACGAACGGGTTGGTCTCGCTCATCGAACAGGTCAAGCCCGGCTTGGCCGACGCCCAACGCAACGCGACCACAGGCGTGATGATGCTGCTCTACAACGGCGCCGCGCTCGATCGCGCTGCGGTCGAATTCCCGGACTTCCTCAACGGCGTCGCCAGGTTCACCCAATACGGGACCTACGGCAATGCCTACATCTGCCGCCTCGACGTCTCCCTGTGGGGCGTTCTCCTGCCCGAGGGCTTGTTCTCCCAGGTCGGCGGCACCTCACAATCGGAAGTGTGCCGATGATCAAACCACGCGTTCCAGCATTTCTGCGGCACAACCGGCACCTGCGGCTCGGCCTGATCGCGGCCCTCGCGGTGCTGGTGTTGCTCGGCGGTTCGAATCTGCTCAACCAGGTCCAGCTCGGCGACAAGACCGTGCACGCCGAGTTCGCCCAGGCCGCGGGCCTTCGGCCCGGCGCGACGGTCGATGTCTCCGGCATCGAGGTCGGTGAGGTCCAGGCGGTGAAACTGGTCAACGATCGGGTGGAGGTGGCACTGCGGATCCGCAAGGACATCCGCCTCGGCGCCAACGCCCACGCGGCGATCAAGATGTCGACCATCCTCGGCAGGCTGCACATCGTGCTGCGGCCCGGTGACGGAAAAGAGCTCCCCGACAACCGGATCCGGCTCGACAGCACCGAGGTGCCGTACAACCTGAGCAAGGTTATCCAGGACCCGAAATACACCTCCTCGTTCGAGCGGATCGAACGGATCGACCCGAACAAACTGCGCACCGCGCTCGATGTGTTCAGCGCCCAGCTGGGCGATTCACCCGCCATGGCGGTGCAGGCCCTCGACAGCATCGGCTCACTCGCCCAGGTCATCAACAGCAGGCGCGACGAGGTCGACACACTGCTGAAGAGCATGGACCAGGTCTCCCAGCTGGTCTCGGACAACCGCAACAGTGTGTTGGTGCTGCTCACCAGGGGCGAAGCGATCGGGGCGGCGGTGCAGCAGCGCCAGACCCTACTCACCCAGCTGCTCGACAACGTCGCCGACATGTCGAGGCTGCTGCAGGACATGGGCATCGAGAACAACGGTGAACTCGGACCGCTGATCGCCAACCTCAACACGATGGCCGACGGCCTGACCAAGAACAAGGAGAACCTGGACCGGATCTACGAGTACGCCCCGGTCACGTTGCGCCAGTTCAACAATCTGCTCGGCAACGGTCCCTACGGCGAGATCTGGGCACCGTGGATCCTTCCGGACAACTGGCTGTGCTTCGCACAGGCCGTACAGGGGTGCAACTGATGAGGACCGAACGCACGAGCAAGCTGGCGGCGCTCTGCTTGGCCGCGACCCTCGCCTCGGGCTGCGCCCTGCTGCCCGACAGCCTGACCGGACTGGGTAACCAGGTGCTCGGCGAGCAGAAACGCATCAGCGCCGACTTCGAGAACGTGGCCGGACTGTATGCGGGCAACGAGGTCTCGGTACTCGGGGTGCCGGTCGGAGTCGTCGATTCGGTGACACCGCGCGGCAGCTACGTCGAGGTGGTGATGTCGGTCGACCGCGACGTGCGCATTCCCGCCGAAGCGATGGCGGCGCTGGTGTCGCCGCAGCTGATCACCAACCGCCATGTCGAGCTGGCCCCGGCCTATACCGGCTCAGGACCCGAGCTGGCCGACGGCGCGCATCTTCCGCTGGAGCGCACCAGGACACCGGTCGAGCTGGACCGGATCCTGGCCAACTTCGATCAGCTGGGCGAGGCGCTCAAGGGCGACAGCCAGAGCGGGCCCATGGCGAGCCGGGTGCTCTTCCCACTGCTCGACGGCAACGGCGACCGGCTGCGCGAAACGCTCGACCAACTGTCGGCGGCCTTCGAGCTGACTTTCGCCAACAAGGATCAGATCGCCAACACCATCATCGAACTCGGTGAGATCACCCAGATCGTCGCCGACAACGATCAAACCGTCCGCGATTTCAGCGGTCGCATCACCGAATTGGTCGCGTTGTTCGGGCAGCAGTCCCCCGGCCTGCAGGCGGTGCTGACCCAGCTCGACGACTTCATCACCAATACCTCCTCGGTGGTCGGCCAGAATCAGGATCAGCTCGCGGGCGCGCTCACCAAGTTCGTCGCGATCGCCGCCCAGATGCGAGCCAATGCCCGCAATCTGACCGAGATCATCGACGTCGGTCCGCTGATGTTCCAGAACTTCGACAATGCGATCAGCCGGGAACACCAGGCGCTGCGCCTGCACGGTCTGCTCGACAAGATCGTGCTCGACAGCGAGGTGGTCTCGCTGTTCTGCGAGCGCGTGCAGATGCGGCTGGACGGTTGCCGCACCGGCAAGATTTCCGATATGGGCCCGGACTTCGGGCTGACCGCCGCGCTGTTGGGACTGACGAAATGACTCTGCGCACCACGTTGGCCGCGGCCTTCTGCGCCGCCGCCGTGGCCGCATCGAGCAGCGGCTGCTCGATGACCGTGGCCGAACTGCCGATGCCCGAACCGGGCATCGGCGGGCCCGGCTATACCCTGCACGCCACATTCCGCGACGCGCTCAATCTGCCCGATCGCGCCCACGTCAAGATCGGCGGCACCGATATCGGTGTCGTCACCGGAATTTCGACGACCGCGTTCCTCGCCGATGTCGAGATGCTGATCCGCACCGACATCCAGCTGCCGCAGGGCACCACCGTGGAGCTGCGCCAGGCGACACCCCTCGGTGACATCTTCGTCGCCATGACCCTGCCCAGTGCCGAGGCCGCCGGGCCACCGCTGCGTGCGGGCGCGACCATCGGCGCCGAGCACACCGCATCGGCCGCCTCGGTCGAGCAGTTGATGATGTCGGTGTCGATGCTGATCAACGGCGGCGGACTCAATCAGGCAGCCAAGGTCACCTCCGAGCTCAATTCCATCTTCGCGGGCAAGGCGCCCCAATTGCAGCACCTGATCGGGGAGATGACCTCGGTCATCAGCGCGCTCAACGCACGCACCGGCGACCTCGACGCGACGCTCGCCGGGTTGTCGGTACTGACCGGCGAATTGGCGCGGCGCAAAGCCGAACTCGGCGCCGCGGCCGACAGCTTCCCGCAATTGATCGGGCTGTTCGCCGAGAACAACCAGGCCATCGTCGAGCTGATCAACAAGGTGGCCGTGACGATGGACGCCCTCGGCGACTTCAGCGCCACGAACGGGCCGCAGTTCGTCAGCCTGTTCCAGAGCATCCAGAATCTGATGTCCGGGTTCGCGCAGATGGGCGATGACCTCACCGGCACGCTCGAGGGCTTCCACAGCGTCTATCCCTCGGTGATGGACAGCATGCAGGGGCCGACCCTGGCGGTCGGAGCGATCCTGTCCTACCTCGATATCGGTGCGATCACCGATCCGGCCGGCAGCCGCTGGCCCGACGGCACCGATGTGCCGGCGTTCCTCGGCAGCATCACCGACGTGATCGCCAAGGTGACCGGCCGCCTCACCAGCACACCGCAGCAGCCGACCCACGAGGGGCCCCGATGAATTCACCGTTGTGGGAGTGGCTGGTTCGCCGTCGCATCGCGGTAGCCAATGCCGGTCTGGTCGTCGTCCTGGTGCTGGGCAGCCTCTACCTGGGCGGCGCCGTGCTGCGGATCGACCCGACGAGTTCGCGCTACGTTGTCACCGTCGAACTGGCCATCTCGGGTGGGCTCACCGCGGGCAGCGACGTGACATTCCGCGGCGTTCGGGTCGGCCGGGTCGATGACGTGCGGGTCGCCGGCGACGGGGTCGCGGCGGTAGCCGAGATCGAGGAGGGCACCCGGATTCCGGTCGGCGGCACAGTCGCCGTCGCCCGATTGTCGGCCGCGGGCGAGCAGTACCTGGATTTCCGCCCCGATACCGACACCGGACCCTTTCTGCGCGACGGCTCCGTCATCACCCGGGCGGACACCGCCGTGCCCGTGCAGGTGCAGTCGGTTCTGGCGAACATGACGGGCCTGGTCGGCGGATTGAACCCCGACCGCCTCAATGTCATCGTCAACGAACTCGACAAAGCGCTCGCGGGCGGACCGGACGGCTTGCGCAACATGATCTCCGGGATCAGTCGTGCGATGGCAGGGCTCACCGATCTGCTCCCGCAGACCGAGCAACTGCTGCGCAATCTGGAAGTCATCGCCGCGACGACCGCGCACGCGCAACCCGACCTCGGCACCCTCACCAACGCGGGTAGCGCCCTGTTCCAGCAGTTCTCCGCCGCCGACGCCGAATTGCGGCATCTGCTCCAAGAGGGGCCGGGTCAGCTGGCGACGCTCGGGGGCTTCATCTCCCGCACCCACGACCCGATCACGGACCTGGTGACGAACTTCGTGGCGATCACCCGGGCGGCCAAATTGCGCCAACCCGCGATCGAGCTGCTGTTTCCCACCTTGAGCCGCTTCTCCGAGGCGGTCGGGATCCCCGCCCACGACAACGCCTTCTTCACCCTCGTCGATCCGTGGCCGCGACCGACCTGCGACTACGACACTGTTCCGATCCTGCCGACACAGGCCACCGCCGATACCAGGGTGCGCCTCTACAACTACTGCGTCACCGACAACCCAGCGCTGCAGGTCCGTGGGTCGGCGAACGCACCACGACCCGCCGGTCCCGACAACGGTGCGGGACCGCCGCCCGGTGTGACCGGTGACGAACTGTCCCAGCCCTCGGTGCCCGCACCAAGATAAGGAGCACGAAAAGCAATGACCAGCGACGAAACATCTACCAGCACAGCACCATCGGAAGGGCTCGCGGACACAGTCGATGCGAAGACGGCCACCGAGGCCAAGTGGTGGGCGATGGACCGCAGAACTCTCGGCCTGCGCGGTGCCACCGCGATCGTCCTCGGCGCCTCGGTGGCGACCTCGGTGTTCCTGTTCGTGGAGAACAAGAACAGCACCGATCTCCTCGCGGCCCAACAGCAGGCCCGCGAGGCCGCGTGCCACTACGCGCCGGCCTTGGCCGACTATGACAGCAAGAGCCTCGACACCTACTTCAAGGCTGTCCTCGCGGGCGCGACGGGTGACTGGAAGAAACAGTTCGAATCCACCAGCACCGAGCTGCGCGACGCCCTCACCCAGGGTGAGGTCATCTCGAAGGTGACCGATACCCAGTGCGCGCTGCGCTCCGGCGACGAGAACTCCGCTGAGGCGATCGTGGTGATCGGAACGACCATCTCGAGCCTGGGTACCGAGCACAAGCCCAAGCCGAGTCAGCTATCGATGGTGTTCAACCTGCACAATGACGACGGCCGCTGGCTCGTCGAGAAGGTGAACTCCCCGTTGACCTCGCCTCCCGCCCCATGACGCGGTCCGGCGGATCGACCTCACGCCGCCAGGCGATAGCATGACAGGCAAGATCATCGGGAACTCACTGTCCCCGCGCGGAACAAAGGGTAAGACGACGAGCAGCCAGGCAGACGAATCCCCCGCGGATGCGCCGACTCGCCAAGTCAGGCGCAGGCCGAAGAATCGTCGTGCCCAGATCGCGGCAGAATCGGCCGCCGCCTTCGGCGCGCACGGATACCACGGTGTCAGCATGGACGACATCGCACGGCGCCTCGACATCAGTTCCACCGCGCTGTATCGGCACTTTCCGAGCAAATACGCACTGTTCCGGGAGGAACTTCTGCGATTGTCCGGGATCGCTGTCGGCGCGGTCGAGTTGCCCGCCGAGGCCGCCGACTGGGAGCCGCGCCGGCGCGTCGATCATGTGCTCGACGCCATCATCGGCTTGACCATCGCCAATCGGCCGACCGTGGCGCTGGCTCGCTGGGAGCGCCGCTATCTCGAGCCGGCCGATCTTCAGGAGTTCACCGATCAATTCGCCGCGGCGATCGCCACGCTGCGCAAGCTGATCGGCGAGGTACGACCCGAGTTGGACGGTCGAGACCGGGCGGTTCGCGCAGTCTCGATCTTTGCCGTGGCGAGCAGCATCGGCGACCACCACGCCACCATTCCGGTGAAGGCCCTCGCCCGGCTGCTCCATGCGACCAGCTGGACGTTGATCGACGCTGATCTCAGCGGACACGACAGCACGAAGACTGCCGGTTCGAGGGGCGAGCAACCGCAGCCGTTCAAACATGATCTGCTGCTGGGCAAGGCTGTCGAGCTGTTCCACGAGCGCGGCTATCCGAATGTCAGCATGGAAGACATCGCCGCCGCCGCGGATCTGTCGGCCGCATCGGCGGTGTACCGCTACTACCGCAGCAAGAGCGACCTGTTGGTAGCCGCGTTCCGGCGCGCCGCCGACCGGGTATCGGGAGCGATCGCGCCCGCGACAGCCGCCGCGGACACTCCGGCCGAAGCACTCGGCACACTGATCGAGCTCTATGTCTCCGGCTCGTTCGCCGAGCGCGCGCTGACCTTCGTCTACTACGCCGAGTTCAGTCATGTAGACCAACCCGATCAGGTGACCCTGCGCCATCTCCAGCAGCTGATCATCACCGAATGGGCGAAGTTGGTGGTGGAAGCGAGGCCGGACCTGTCCATCGGCGAGGCCCGGATCCTCGTGCACGCGGCCTTCAGCCTCGTGGTCGACCTCGGGCGCACCTTCGGTGACCATGGAATCAGTCCGCAGGAGACGGTGATCCGTTTGCTGGAGACCATTCTGCTCGGTCAGCCCCTGCCACGGTAGGCAGCGAGCGACTCGCGCCGCAATCGACAGGGGCGTCCGACCGTGACCGGTCGGACGCCCCTTTCCCCTCCGTGTCAGAGACCGAACGTCTTACCGATGATGTCGCGCTGGATCTCGCTCGTACCGCCGAAGATCGTGGAGACAAGGGCGCCACGGACATGCTTTTCCATGTCGAACTCCCGGGCGTAGCCGTAGCCACCCATCATCTGCATCCCGGCCAGCGCGACCTGCTTGGACGTCTCGGTGGCCTTGAGCTTGGCCATCGATGCTTCGCGCGCGAAGGTCTTGGTCGGGTTGGCGTCGACCGCGGCAGCCACGCTGTAGACCAGCAGTTTGGTGCATTCGATCTCGGTCGCGAGGTCGGCCACGCGGTGCCGCAGCGCCTGGAAGGAACCGATCGGCCTGCCGAACTGCTTGCGCTCACTGATGAACTGCAGCGTGTCCTCGAAGGCACGCTCGGCAGCGCCGAGGCTCATCGCGGCCAGAATGAGCCGTTCGAAGTTCAGCCCGGTCATCAGCTGACGCCAGCCGTTGCCCACCTCGCCGACCACCGCGTCCTCGGGGAGCAGGCAATCGGTGAAGTACAGGTCGTTGGTCTCCTTCTGGTTGCCCATCAGCTCGATCGGGCTGATCTTGAGCCCCGGCGTGTTGGCGGGCACATGGAACATGGTGAGTCCCTCGTGCTTGCCGCCACTGCGATCGGTGCGCACCACCAGCAGGATGTTCTCCGAGATGTGCGCGTTGGAGCACCAGGTCTTCTGACCGTTGATCAGCCAGCCGTCGTTGGTCTTCTCCGCTTTGGCGGTGATGTTGCCGACGTCGGAGCCCGCCTCCGGTTCCGACATCGAAATCGACTGCGACGCACCACGAACGATGCCGCGCAGGACCACGTCCTTCTGTGCCTCGGTACCGAACTTCGCGTAGGCACCACCGGTGATGAGGGTCGGCCCGATCGCACCGATCGGCAGCATGCCGCGCAGGCTCTCCTCGAGCAGGATGCACATGTCGACCATCGTGGCGTCGGAGCCGCCGTACTCCTCGGGCACCGTCAGGCCGAGCCAGCCCAGTTCGGCCATCTTGCCGTAGACATCGGCGTTGTGCTGCTCGGCATCATGGTCGGTGAGCGCGTCACGCTTTTCCCGGGTGCCCGCCTCACGCTTGGCGAACGCGGCGACCGCTGCCGCGAAATCCTGCTGTTCCGGGCTGAATTCGACGCCCATAGTGATTGTTCTCCCTTGTTTCGTTGGATTGAGGATCAGTTACCGGCGCGTTGACGCCACGTGGTCGGCCATCATCAGGCCGCAGAACACGCGCTGGGGTGCCTCGCCCGCGTTGCGCGGGATTCGTCGATGTTGACGATCAGATGTTTCGCCCATCGCCGCACAGCGACCTTTCCGCCCTCGGCGCCGATTCCCACCCAGCCCGGTGCGGCCACGGCGGCCACGGCGGCATCGCCGACCGGCCGACGGCCGCGAACCGCACTGGCAACGGGACGGTGGGTCTCGAGAAACTGCTTGTCAACAGCCTCTGTGACAAGGGATTCAGCCATCGGCGACTTCTTTCGAAGGAATCGGATCGCCCCGTCGACGCACCCCCGACCACCGGATCGGCCAGGGTGGGCCCAGCGATTCTCGCGCTTGGGCCGAGTTCGTTGACAGGAACACTCCAGCTCGGATAAGTTAACACCCATTCTCAATAAGTTAATCATGATTCTCGCCGGATGCAAAGAGGCCATGGGTTCCCCGCAACCGGCGCAGAACTCCCGAGCGGAGAGAGGCTCAATGCTGCGCACCCGATTCACCGAGGCATTCGGTGTCGAGCACCCCATCGTGCAGGGCGGGATGATGTGGGTCGGCCGTGCCGAACTCGCGGCCGCGGTCTCAGAGGCCGGTGGACTCGGCATCATCACCGGCCTGACCCAGCCGACCCCGCAGGCACTGCGCGAGGAAATCGCTCGGACCAGGGATCTCACCGACAAACCGTTCGGTGTGAATCTGACGATCCTGCCTTCGATCACGCCGCCGCCCTACGCGGAGTACCGCCAGGCGATCATCGACGGGGGCGTCCCGATCGTCGAGATCGCCGGCGGCAACCCGGCGACCCACCTGCCCTACCTCAAAGACGCGGGCATCAAGGTGCTGCACAAGTGCACCAGCGTCAAGCATGCGCTCAAGGCCCAGCAGGTCGGCGTCGACGCGGTGAGTATCGACGGCTTCGAATGCGCCGGTCATCCCGGCGAGAACGACACACCGGGCTTGGTCCTGATTCCCGCCGCCGCGCGCGAGATCGAGATCCCGATGATCGCCTCCGGCGGCATCGCCGATGCTCGCGGGTTGGTCGCCGCGATGGCGCTCGGCGCCGACGGCGTCAATATGGGTACCAGGTTCCTGTGCACGGTCGAATCGCCCATCGCACACGTGGTCAAGGAACAGATCGTCGCCAACACCGAGCTCGACACCAAGCTGATCTTCCGGACCTTGAACAACACCGCCCGGGTCGCCGACAACGCCGTCAGCCGCCAGGTCGTCGAGATCGAGCGTGGCGGTGGCACGTTCGACGATGTCCGCGAACTCGTCGCGGGCGCGCGCGGCCGCAAGGTCTACGAGGACGGTGACCTCGACGCGGGCATCTGGAGCGTCGGCCAGTGCCAGGGCTTGATCCACGACATCCCCACCTGCGCGGATCTGGTGGCGCGGATCGTGCGCGAGGCCGAGTCCCTCATCGCGGGACGTCTGGCACAGTCGATCGTCGAAACGGTGGCCCGATGAGCGAGAGCATTCTGGTCGAGGAAGAAGGCGGCGTCCTGCGCCTGACGATCGACCGCCAAGCACGGCTGAACGCGATCGATCTCGAGGCGATGACCGAACTGGGCGATCTCGTCAGCGCTGCCCCGGCTCGGCCTTCGGTTCGGGTGATCGTGCTGACCGGCGCGGGCAAGGCGTTCTGCACCGGCGCCGACCTGGCCGCAGCCGCGGCCGCGGGCGGCAACGAGGCCTCACCGCAGGTCGTGATGGACACCGCCAACGCGCTGATCCGCGCGATCATCGCCTCGCCGCTTCCCGTCATCGCGCGGGTCAACGGGCCGGCCGCCGGCGTCGGCGCGTCGATCGCACTGGCCGCCGATCTCGTGTACGCGGCCGACAGCGCCTACCTGCTGCTGCCGTTCACCTCGATCGGACTGATGCCCGACGGCGGAGCAACCGCGGTCGTCGCCGCGGCCATGGGTCGTGCCAGGGCCGCGGAAATGGCGCTGCTCGGCGCCCGATTGCCCGCCGCCGACGCCGCTGCGGCGGGCTTGATCACCCGGTGTGTACCCGCCGCCGAACTCGACGCTCAGATCGACGCCGTCGCCGCCCAACTCGTGGCGGGTCCTCGCCGCGCGCTGCAACTGACGAAAGCTGCCATCAACGCAGCGACGCTGACCGAACTCGACGCCGCGCTCACGCGGGAGAAGGACGGACAGATCGAGCTGCTGACCTCCGCGGACTTCCTCGAAGGAATGACCGCGATGCTGACCCGTCGCGCGCCGAACTTCACCGGCGCCGTGCATCCGATCGCCGAACCGGCCTAACCCTTCCCGCGCCTTCGAGGAGACGACGATGTCCACAGAACCCCTGCGCTCGCGCCGCAATCACTGGATGAACCAGATCGCGATCCATGCCACCACCATCCCGGACGCTCCCGCCTTGCGCTACCTCGGCAAGACCACCAGCTGGGGTGAACTGCACTGGCGGGTGGAACGGTTGTCCGACGCGCTCGATCGCCGTGGCGTCAAGGCCGGCGACCGCGTGATGATCTTGATGCTCAACAACATCGAGTACCTCGAATCGGTATTCGCGATCAACACTCTGGGCGCTATCGCGGTGCCAGTGAATTTCCGGCTCACTCCGCCCGAGATCGCCTTCCTGGTCGCCGACAGCGGCGCCGCGGTGATCATCACCGACGCGGTGCTCGCCCCGCTGGCCACGGCGGTGAGCGCCCAGTCCCCCGATCTGCGTACTCACATCGTGGTCGGCGCACCGACCGGCGACGGTGTCCTCGGCTACGAGGACCTCATCGCCGAGACCGGCGAACCGCACGAGCCGCGCGACATCGCCGAGGACACCGCAGCTCTCATCATGTACACCTCCGGCACCACCGGAAACCCCAAGGGCGCGGTCCTGACCCACCTGAACATGAGCTCGCAGGCGCTCACCTGTATCCGCGCCATGCGCTACAGCTCCGACGACATCGCCTTCTGCGCGTCGCCGCTGTTCCACATCGCCGGCTTGGGCAGCATCGCATCGTGTTTCGTACTCGGTGCGTTGACGGTGATCCATCCGCTCAAGGCGTTCGATGCGGCCGAGGTGCTCGATGCCTGGGAGAGCGAGCGCGCGACCTCGGTGTTCCTGGTGCCCGCCCAGTGGCAGGTGGTGTGCGCCGATCCGACTGTCGCACAGCGTGATCTGCGGCTGCGAGTGATCAGCTGGGGCGCGGCTCCGGCCTCCGACACCGTGCTGCAGGCCATGGCGCAGACCTTCCCGAACGCGCTCAATGTGGCGGTCTTCGGGCAGACCGAGATGTCGCCGATCACCTGCGTCCTCGACGGCGAGGACGCGATCCGCAAGCTCGGCTCTGTCGGCAAGCCGATTCCCACCATCGCCACCCGAGTCGTCGACGACGAGATGAACGATGTCGCCCAGGGTGAGATCGGCGAAATCGTCTATCGCGGACCGACTTTGATGCGCGAGTACTGGAACAACCCGCGCGCGACCGCCGACGCGTTCGCGGGCGGCTGGTTCCACTCCGGTGATCTCGTGCGCCTCGACGAGGAAGGCTTCGTCTACGTCGTCGACCGCAAGAAGGACATGATCATCTCCGGCGGCGAGAACATCTACTGCGCCGAGGTGGAGAACGTGCTGTTCGCGCACCCACGGATCAGAGAGGCGGCGGTGATCGGCCGCGTCGACGACAAATGGGGCGAGGTCCCGGTCGCGATCGTGGCGGTGGAGGACGACGGCGGCATCAGTCTCGCCGACCTGGAACCGCATCTCAACACCCATCTCGCCCGCTACAAGCACCCGAAGGACCTCGTGGTGGTCGACGCCCTGCCGCGCAACGCGGGCGGCAAGGTCGTCAAGCACGAGCTGCGCAAACTGCACGGTTCGACAGGCTTGACACCCGTGGTCACCAGCTGAGGTAGCTACGACTCCGTTGCGGGTTGCGGCGGTGGTCTCCTCCGAGGAGACCACCGCCGATCTCGATGAGCCCCCGGACGGTCGCCGACTCGACCACAATGAATTTCCAATTATTTGCGTGAATTAGTGTCGGATTTCCACTGTGTATTCACACAATAGAGCCATCGCGTTGAATGATGTTACTGTTCATTCCGCATCGCTTGTTCGGAACATGATGCACCCGCACGAGCGACCGCCGACGTAGCCGGTTCGCTCGTGCGGACCCGCCTGCCTGATACGGCCCGACTATTTGCTCACCGATACATCTATTGCCCCGCTCTATCCAGCCGACTTCGTGCCCGGCATCAGTATCGTGCTGCAGCACTACTCACCACTGAGCCGAACGGCGATGCGACGAGCAGAGCGGTTCCCATCCCGGCGCCTGGTCGGCGTGGAAAGGGATACCAACGATGACAATCCCATCCGACAGTGCCGAACGGCGGCCATCGCTGCACGATGTGGCATCGCTGACCGATCAACTCGTCTCCCATTTCATCGACAATGTGGCGCAGTGCGATATTTCGCCCGGCACGCCGATGGCATCGACAATCGGAGCAATCACCCGGATAGCCCTCGAGATCGCGCGAGGAATGCTGGAGGGATGCGACATCACGCACGAACTCGGAGAACTCGCGACAATCGCCGCCGGATTGGCGTGCGACAGCGTACCCATCGACCTTGTGCTGCGCGGTTTCCATGAAGGCATACGGATAGTTGCCGGCCAGTTGTTCGCCCAATATCAGGATTGCACTCGCGAGACTGTGATCGATGGATTCCAGATCGCCATGACGATCAGCGATCAGCTCTGCCTGACAGTCACCCACGCGTACCTCGGCGAGCACGGCGCAGCGACGTTCGGCCAGGACGCCGAGCGGACTCTCACGTCCGCCCTGCTGGCCGGACAGTGGACACCCGCCACCGCCCGCAGATGCGGCATCCCTATCGCTGACACGTACTCGGTGCTCGCCATCGCGATGCGCGCGAACCCGGACACGGGAATTGCCTTGCACTACCTGCACAGGGTGCGTAAAGCCCTGGCCCAGCACAGCGACGGGCAGGGTTTGGCCCGGCTGTCGATCGACGGTGGGACCGTTCTCATCCCGACCGAGGCGGTGGCCGAGGACGAACTCGATTCACTGGTCGAGGCGCTCGCGGGGGCGGCGCAGGTCGAACTCGTCGCAGCTGTGGTCGCCGCGCCCGCCGCCGACGTCGCGTCTGCGGCGAAAACGGCACACGAGATGCTCGATGTCGTCGAGCGACTCGAATGCGCACCCGGCCTCTATCGATTCGGCCAACTCGCACTGGAGTACCAGCTTTCGCGGCAAGGACTCGGTCTTTCCCTGCTCGGTGAATTATTGGCACCGTTGGAAAGATATCCCGAATTGCGGAAGACACTGCGGGTACACATCGCCAACAACTTGAATCGGGCGCAGACCGCGCGGATCATGGATATCCACACCAATACCGTTGACTATCGACTTCGCCGAATCGCCCGGCTCACCGGACTCAACCCGGCGCGGGCATCGGATCTGTGGCAGTTGCGGTCGGCGATGGTCGCCCAGGACTGCCGCGAAGACAACCCGAGAGAGTGACGGAGCCTCCGTAGATGTTCAGCAACATCGGGTGGAGCGAGACGATCATTCTGGTCATCGCCGCCCTCGTCATCATCGGCGTACCGAAGTGAACAGTCGCCCACTTCGGTTGCGACACAATGCTCAGAGCGTTTTCGTCGGCTGAGCCACCGGTTCGGCGGAAGGCGTCGCCGACGCCTGCTCCGGTGCCGGCAGCCCAACGTTCTCCCGGGCCGACCGCTCTTTCGCCGAATCCGCGTCCTCGGACTGCATTCGACTCACCTCGCTCTTGAAGATCCGTAGCGACCGCCCCAGCCCGCGGGCGGCATCCGGCATACGCTTCGCACCGAAGAACAGCACGAACACAGCCGCGACTATCAACCAATGCCAGACGCTGAACTGACCCATCTTTACCTCCTGTATCGACATGGTGGACTCGGAACCGATGCGGCAACGCCGACTACCCCGTTCGCTCGCAGGCGCCGCGCCGACGATGGCGTGGTCCCGAATGTGTTGTCCACACCCGGCGAAGCCACCTACACGCTCGGCCATTGTTCCGAGATCTATCAGCCGGCACGCCATGGCCGCCGCGTCGATACATCCCCTGGCAGCATTCCCACCAGCGACAATGATCGGCGATGCCGGGGCCGGCAAACGCCTGCACGTATCCAGTGCGCAGGCGGCTGATCAACTCCGCGCACATGGCACCGCCGCGTGGCGACCCGTGCCCGAGTACCACGACCCTCCGAAATATCCGCCCCACGGATGGCACTGCGGCCGGCTCTATTTGTCCTGATAGTTCGCTTTACGCACGACCAGCGCCGACTGCAGATACCAGAGCCCATCGGCCGACGAAGGATCGAAGCCCGTCAGTTTGCGGATACTTTTCAGCCGGTAATCGATGGTGTTCATATGAACACTGAGCTGTCGCGAGGTTCGGCGACGATTCAGATTGTTGTCGAGGTGCGTGCACAAGGTTTCCATCAGAATCGGATGGTCGTCGAGCGGGTTCAGTATCGCATCGAGATGCCGTCGTACAGCAGACGGTCTGGTGAGCTGGAATTCGACTGCCAGATCAGCGAAACGGAACAGACCGGGCGGGCGCTGCATTCTTTGTGCGAGATCCAGGAGTTCGCACAGCTGATCAACGGTTTCCGGAATTTTCGCCGGCGATGCCTCCGCGCAGGTTGCGGTCATATCGACGCCGGCCGCCGCGGAGAGCACGGTCAACAGCGTGTCGAGGTCCCTGACCTCTGCTGACGGAACAAGAATGATGCCACCGCGCACATCGAGCCGCGACAGCGCGCGCACCGACCCATGACGATCAAGGGCCGCCCGGATATTTCGAATCATTCGCCGGACATCCATCTGTGTAACGAATGTGTCGGGCCTGTCGTCGCTACCGGACGGAAAATGCACCGCCAGCACGGAATAGCTCTCGGCGACCTCGAAACCACTGCACCGCGTCACCGTCGACGTATCCTGCCCGGCGAGCAACGCAACCGCCAAGGAGTTCCTGGCCCGTTGATCCTCGACGACCTCGACCTCGAGCTGGTCGGTGTACGCGAGTGATATCGCGGCCGTCACGCTGTCCAGCATTTCGGTCGCCAGTTGGCGCACGACCGAGAGCTTCTGCTCGTCGGTGCCGACCACACTCGAGGCGATCAGCTCCAAACTCGTTGTGAAACCCTGACCGATCGCCTGATCGATCACTTCGCCGGGCACCTCGGTACGCGCTCGCGGCGGCCCGGCGGTGCGGTGTCGAACGGTATCGCCGCGTCTACGGGCCGGCAGTGTGGCCAGGGCAGTCCCCGGTAGCACATCAATGGCGGCCAGGGCACCGCCGTCGACGCCGCCGAGGCGCGCAGCCATGCTCTCCAGCATTCGGGAGACCAACTCGTCGGCGAGCGCCCGCACTCTGATGGAGGACTCGGCCGTGGCCGCACGGGGCCGCGCGGAATCGATTCTGGGTGAATAGTCGGTAGTCATCTTTGACTTCCTCACTGCGTTCAACGTCGCCTCACGGCAGCGATGGCTGGCAAGTAGTTTCGCACGCCGAAGACGCCAACACAAGGTTATGTTAATGCCTATTCCAGCTCGATCCAGGGCCGAATTCGTCGAGTGACGGCGCCTCGACCGCATCAGCCCGAGCGACGACGTGCTGGTAGCGGCACCAACTCGGTTATCTGAACTGCATGTAGACCGGACGCTGCCGGACAATCCGCCGCTCGGGACTTCACGAACGGACTGCGCCAAATCCGAGACAGGCCACCCCCAAAGAGCTAAGTTACTGTCCATTCATGCAAGACGAACACCTCAGGCACTGTCACCGGCCACCCCATCGGTGATGTTCGCGAAACGAGGACTCCCACCATGGACGAACCGGATCGACGCAGCACCCCTGCGCCGGACAACGATCCCGATGCATCGCACAACAACGTGCCGCTCTACGAGCGGATCGGCGGTCGCGGCGCCCTGGAGACGGTCGTCGACGATCTCTACCGACGCATCCTCGCCGATGAGCGGTTGTCGCCGTTCTTCGCCGGCACCAACCTCACTCGAACGAAGGGTCGGCAGGTCGAATTCTTCGCCGCACTACTCGGCGGACCGGTGCCCTACGTCGGCGTTTCCATGCGAGCCGTGCATCGTGGCCGCGGCATCACCGTGGACCATTTCAACCTTGTCGCAGGCCATCTCACCGATGCGCTCAGCGCAGCCGGGCTCGATCGCGATCTCACGGACCACGTGATCGGCGCGGTCGCACCGTTGGCGGGTGACATCGCCACGTCTCGGGAGTCACCCACCCCGCCGTGAACAGACCGGACGCACGGAAGAAGCCGCGACCCGGATCTCATTGCGGATCGGCGCTCTCGAGCTTACGGCGAAGCAGTTTGCCGGTGGCATTGCGTGGCAGCTCGTCTACGAACACCACATCCCGAGGGACTTTGTGTCGCGCGAGGTTCGCTTTGACGTAGTCCTTCACCTGTTGCGCGTCGCACGACGCACCCGGCGCGGGCACGACGAACGCGCGCAGACGTTTTCCGAAGTCGCGATCGTCCACCCCCACGACCGCAGCCTCGAGAATGTCGGGTCGTTCTACGAGCAGGTTTTCGACCTCGAGCGGAAAGACGTTCTCCCCGCCGGAGACGATCATGTCGTCGTCTCGACCATCGATGAACAGTCTTCCCGCCGCATCGAAATGACCGACATCGCCACTGGACTGCATTCCGTCGACGATCTCCTTGCCTGTGCCGTCGGTATAGCCGCCGAAACTCAGTGCGCTGGCGACGAATATGGTGCCGACCACGCCCGGTTCGGTGATCCGGCGGCGGTCGTCATCGTAGATCGCGACCCGGCAGCCCACAGGTGGACGGCCCACGGTGCCGGGCGCTTCCCGCATATCGCCGGGTGTGGCGACGGCTGCCACCGCGACCTCCGTCGAGGCATACAGGTTGTAGAGCACCTCACCGAACGCCAGCGCCGTGCGCCTGCTCAGGTCGGGCGAGATGGCGGATCCGGCCGCGAAGATCACCTTCAGCGAGGAGGTGTCGTATTCGGCCAGCACGGACTCGCCCAGATCGACGATGCGCTGCAACATCGTTGGTACCAGCACCAACGTTCCCGCCCGATGGTGTTCGATATCGGCCAGCGTGCGTCGCGGGTCGAATCTGCGCTGCTGCAAGACGATCGCGCTTCCCAGCGCCCAACCGAGAATCAGCTGCGAGAGACCGGTGCCGTGGAACGCCGGCGCCGCGAGCACGGTCGTACTCGCCGTCGGCAAGGGGATCCGGTCGAGGAACTGCGCCGATTGCAAGGGCGACACCTTGCCTCGCGGCGCACCTTTCGGTGTTCCGGTCGTGCCGCTGGTCAGCACCACGATCCCGCCGGGCTGCTTGGGACTCACCGGCGGTCGGGTGTGCTGGCCCGCTCGGACATCGTCCAGCGTGGGCTGCCCGTGGTCCACCCAACCATCATCCAAAGTCAGAATAGTCGGTAACTTCTTCGGAAGATCCTCGAAGCGGTGAAGGAACTCGGCGTCGAGCAGGATCGCACCCACGTTTTCGCGTTCGGTCACCGACACCAACTGCGGGCCCGCCATTCCCGTATTGAGCAACACGATGCGCGCGCCCAGCTTGCCCGCGGCGAGCAGCGACAAGACCATCCCCCGATGATCCCGGCACAGCGCGGCCAGCACAGTGCCACTCGCGATCCCCCGCGCGGCAAGGCCGTTGGCCACCGCATTCGACCTGCGATCGAGCTCCGCGAACGTCAGCGGCCCCAGCTCGTCGACGATGGCCGTCGCGGCGCCGTTGCGGCGAGCCGCGTGCGCGAACGCGGTGACGACCGGACCGAGCACTGTCGCATCCCTGGCGGTACGCAGCAGCTCCAGCGGGTGCCGAAGTTCGATCGCGCCGCTTCTGCGCAGCACTCCGACGGCAGCCAAGCCGTCGGCCATCGTTGCGACCAGGGCCGCTGACATGCTCGGGATCACCGACATGGACACCTCCGAAGTGTTCGGGTACTGGGGGACCAGCGATCGGAATCTGCGCACCGACAGCCGATGGCGATCGTAGACCTCGCCGGAATCATTAGTAACTTAATCGCCGAAAAGCATTGTGGAGGCCCCGGGCTCGGTGAGAACATGAGCGCATGAATCTCTCATCTTTTCGATTCGGAGGCCGGCCATGACCCGTTCAGCAAAAGCTGGTCGGCCGCAGGATGTCTCGGGCGACATCGCGCGCAGACACCGCTACCTCAACGGTGCCGGCGCGCTGCTGGGCGGCCCGGCGAACGTGATCATGCAGCTGAGCCTGCCCCCGGTGGGACGCGGCGTGGTGGAAAGTGTTGTCGAATCAGGCAGTTACGCGACACGACCGGCCAAGCGCGGTCGTACCACGCTCACCTACCTCGCGGTGGCGATGATCGGCACCGACGAAGATCAGGCGGCATACCGTGCCGCGGTGGGCTCCGCGCACCGGCAGGTGCGCTCGGGACCACACAGCCCTGTTCGGTACAACGCCTTCGACCCTCAACTGCAACTGTGGGTAGCCGCCTGCCTGTACCGAGGAGTCCTGGATACGGTGAACCTGCTCTTCGGCGGAATGAACGAGCAAGATGCCGACGAGATGTATCGCGATGCCGCCAGATTCGGAACAACCTTGCAGATGCCGGCCGAACTGTGGCCGGCCGACCGTGCGGCCTTCGATCGGTACTGGGACTCGATGCTCGGCGATCTGTCCTTCGACGACGAAGTCCGCACCTACCTGCTCAACTACGTTGTCGAGCTGGCGGCATGGCGTCGAAGCGTGCGCGTCGCGTTCGGTCGGGCGAATCGCTTCTTCACCACCGGGTTTCTGCCACAGCAGTTCCGCGACGAGTTGGGCCTGCCATGGAGCCCGCGCAAGCAACGAGTGTTCGAAATCGTGATGCGCACGCTCGGCCGACTGCTCGAGGTGCTGCCGGACACTTGGCGAGCTCAGCCCTTCGAGCGCTACCTGGACGACATGCGTGAGCGTAGATCTCAGGGCAAGAATCTGATCTGAGCAGACACACACGGTGCATCGGGGCCAGGTTCTCGGACGCTTCCCGCATCGCCGCGGCGACTTCGTCGACCCCACCGGTATTCGCACTACCCTGTTCCGGACAGTCCTGTCCAGAACAGCGCAACGGTGGTGTCGACCGCGTCGATCTTAGGAATCGGGCGACCGGCGTCGAACCAGTAGCGGGCCGCCAGGTGGCTGGCGCCGACGAGACCGAATGCGCAAGCCCGGGCGCGGTAGGGATCCATCCCCACCGCGTCGAGTTCGACACCGACCAGTGCCGCACATTCGGCCATCGCCATCCGTACCCGACCCTCGACGCTCGGCTCACTCGGAACCGGAGTGTCGAAGACGAGCGTGTATCCCGCACCGTCGTCCTCGTCGACGAAGTCGAAATAGGCCGAGACCGTGCACCGCACCTTGTTCTCGTACCCGGCGGTCGTCCGGAGCGCATCACGCAGCCCACCGACCATGTGGTCCAGATAGCGTTGCAGCACAGTGGAATACAGGTCAACCTTGCCCGTGAAGTGGTTGTAGAGCACCGGTTTGCTCACCTGGGCCCTGATGCTGATCTCTTCCATGCTGGCGCCATGGAAACCACGATCGACGAAGACGTCACGCGCGGCGCGGATGACGACCTCTCGGCGACGGGCACGGGCCGCGCCGCGATCCGCGCGGGTGAGGATGTGCGCATTCCTCACTTCGCCGCGTATCGCGGTCATCGAGCCGTACTCGTTCCCACCGGCTCAGCAGGCGATGCGCGGTCGATCATGCTCGCCACAGCTGGCTCCCCGACCGGGAGACAACGATATTGGGAACCACGGCGTTGGCGGACAGACGAGTGATGGCCAGCACCAGTTCAGCGATGTCCCCGGTCGTCAGCATCGCCGCGCGGTCGAGTTCGTCGCGTTTCCACGCGGTCATATCGGTATCGACATAGCCAGGTGAGATAGCTGTCGCACTGACACCGTTCGCGGATTCCTCCAGCGAAATGGTTTCGCAGAGCGACACCAGAGCGGCTTTCGACGCCCCATAGGCGGCCAAGCCCGGCTCCCCCGCGACACCGGTGATCGAGGCCAGCGCAACGATTTTCGCACCTGCGCCAGGGTTGCCTTTCGCCGTCTCGCGTAGCAATGGCAGGCAGTGCTGCACAAGGGTCAGGGGGCCGCGAACGTTGATGTCGAACATGCGGTGGTAGCCGGCGGCGCTCATCGTCGCCACCGGACCGGCGGTACCGGTGCCGGCGCAGTGCACCAAGACGTCCAGGCGACCGAACCGGTCGGCGTGCGTGTCGGCCAGGCGCAGCAACTGTTCGGGATCGTTCATGTTCGCGATCACCGTCACTACGTCGACACCGTGGTCGGTGCGCAGCTCTTCAGCAGTGCTGTCCAGGACCGCTCCATCGCGGGCGGCGAGCGTGAGGTCGTAGCCGAGTTCGGCCAGACGCCGCGCGACCTCCGCGCCGATTCCTCGCGAACCGCCGGTGATCAGGGCACAACGCCGGTAGGTCATCGCTGCGCCGATCCCGCGTCAGCCGACGCCACGATCATCGAGCGGCAAGGATCGGCCGGCTCGCCGAACACATCGGCGAGCAGGGCAGCGCAGCCCACCGGTGACGGTCCCCCACCGCGAGTTCTCCAGCCAGACGGTGGTCGAAGTACGTCGACGACGAGAGCGGACATCTTTGACTCCTCACGCGCTGTCGCCACCGGTCGGCGACAGGTCCAATAAGTTAGCCATGATTCTCGCACAGGCGGTGGACCGGCTCAAGATCCGGGATGCGCGACGAAGCAGCGGATCTTTGCCACTATGTTACTGCCAATTCTCCATAATTTCCGCCGCCAGCTCACGCGATCAATCGACGTTCTCCGACAGATCGGCCGTACAGGGAAGCAACTCAGGACTCGACCATCCACACGTACACGCCCCTATACAGTGCTGACCGCTTCTACATCAGCCAGCGAGCAACTGAAGCGGGAGCCCAACAACCGGAGCCGACGATCTCGATCCCGAGTGCGCTGTCCAGCTAAGTTACTCACCATCCCACAACTCTGAGTCCATCAGTCGGTGACCACACTCGAACTGCGCACACGCCCTACCGAATGAAAAAGTGTGCAGGTCACAGCCTTCTATTGAGGGTTCAACCCCACCTCCCCCTCTCTGCGACCGAACCGCCATCCGGCGTCAATCCGCATAACGTGGACACAGCGCCTACCGCCTGTTAAGTTACTCACTATTCTAGGCTGATTCAGTGAAGAGGATCGAGTACTCGCGCTGCGGCCTGGGAGTCTGAACGTGCTCAATGAGGAGTAATGTCATGGATAGACTCAATAGGCGCAATGCGCTGAAGGCCGGCGGAATGCTCGGCGTTGTCGGCACCATCGGATTGGGTGCGATCGCACGGGCAGATCCGTGGACGTGGTCGCCGGAAGGATCGGTGGCCGGATCCGGTTCCGGCGTCGACCCGTTGACGGTCTGGGATCCCGAAGCCGACGAACTCGTCGCCGGACTCGTCGACCGAGGCGAAGTCCCCAAGATCAACGAACTGTTGCGGACCTGGACCAAGAACGGTCAGGCGCTGCCTGCCGGCTTGCCCTCGGAGTTGCGCGACTTCATGGAGTACGCCCGCCGACTGCCGCAGTGGACCGACACCGGCAAGTTGGATACCGCGATCGCGTTCAACAAGAAGCGCGGACTGTATCTCGGTGTCCTCTACGGGTTCGCCAGCGGCATGATGAGCACCGTCATCCCGAAAGAGGCGCGCGCGGTCTATTACTCCAAGGGTGGCCACGATCTCAAAGACCGCATCACCAAAACCGCGAAACTCGGTTATGACATCGGTAGCGCGAATGCTTATGCCCCCGACGGGGAAATGATCGTCACCTGCGTCAAAACCCGACTGGTGCACGCGGCGGTGCGTCACCTGTTGCCGCAGTCCCCGCACTGGGTGCACTCCGCGGAAGAGGACAAACCGATCAGCCAGAACGACATCATGGTCACCTGGCACAGCCTGCCGACAACCGTGATGAAGCACCTCAATTCCTGGAAAGTGCCGATCCCGGCACACGAATCGGACGCGTTCCTGCACTCCTGGCAGGTCGCCGGGCACCTGCTGGGCGTACGCGACGAATACATCCCCAAGTCATGGCCCGACGCCAATGCCCAAGCGGCACAAATCCTCGACCCCATCATCGCGCCGACGCCGGAGGGCGCCAAGCTGGCCGATCGGCTCCTCAGCCTGGGCGCCAACATCGATCTGTCGATTCTGAGCAAGCCGGTGCTCGGCGCGTTCACTCGTTTCCTGCTCGGCGACAAGACCGCCGACGGGCTCTCGATTCCGCGGGAACCGGTCTGGGATCCCCTGCTCCAGGTTGCATGGGGTCCGTTCATCGCCGTGCGCGAGGGCGCGCTCAGCGTGGTCCCGCCGCTCGAGGATCCCTACTGGCTCCTCGACGAGTTCTTGCGCAAGGCCGCCCTGATCTATCTGTCCGAACTGCGCATGCCGATCAGCATCGAACTCCCGACGATGAACCGCGATATGAGCAAGCCGCCGCGCTGATCTGTCGCCGTAATTCTGTACCGACCCACTTCCAGGGAGTTCCCACTCCCCAGCAAGGAGCACACAATGCGCAACACTCTTCGTATCGCCGCGGCCTCGGTCGCGGTAGCCGGTCTCGTCGGAGCCGCGGCGGGCACCGCGGTAGCCGAAACAGGCTCATCGGCAGCCGACTCGGGTTCGGCAGCGGCCAACTCGGCGGCAGTGCTGGCCGGGCAAGGCGACATCATCGGGTTGATCGTCCTGCTCGGCGTCACTCCGTTTCAGATCCTGACCGGCGGAGTCTGCGACGTGGCGACATTGACGGGTTCGGCGAGCCCGTGCACGCCCGGAGCCCAGCACTACTGAAAGGCTCTTGTCTCGAATTGCCGCGATGACGGACCCATCGTCATCGCGACGATGGAGCGAACCGACGATGCGAGACAGTTCAGTCGAACGCGCGGAAGCACCGCCATGGACGCCGAAACCGGTGTCGGCGTCCGGGATTCGCGAGGTGCTCGACTACTTCGGGAAGTGCCCGTCGTGCGGCTATCCGGCGCGGGCCAGCACGCACACCGTCTATTACAGCGACGGATCGACCACCGCGATCGTGACCGGAATGTGCGACTCACCCTGTGGGTGGACCGGGCCGGTCGCGCTGACCACGATGACCGACCGCCGCCGGTTCGATCGGCCGGACTGACGACACCACCATGATGGCGCAGACACAGGTTCGGCGCACCGGGCGCGAGCACCGCGCCCGGTGCGCCGAACCCGCAACCGCTCACCCCTTCCGGCCTCTCTCGCCACGGCCGCCCCGCCGCTGACGCCGACCGAGGCGCGGACAATGTTGCCCGATGTCGTGGCACCGCAATGTAGTCGGACTACGCTGACCGCCATTGCCGCCCATCGATGCATTGAGGGGATCAAGCGTGACCAGCAGTGAATTCGCGTACACCGGGTGTGACAACCTGGAGGCGATGACCGAAGCGGTCAATTACAACAAATTTCTGATCGACTGCGTAGATAAACATGTCACGTCGCCGGACCTGCGCATACTGGACTTCGGTGCCGGTAGGGGCACCTACGCCGATATGCTGGCCGAGCGGCAGATCATCCCGGATTGTCTCGAACCCGACGCCGAGCTGCAGAAGCTGCTGTTGTCGAAAGGCTACAAGGTCGTCGATTGCGAGGCCGAGCCGTCCGAAGCCGAAATGTACGGTCTGATCTATTCTTTCAACGTTTTCGAGCACATCAAGAACGACCAGGAAGCGTCCGAACACCTGACCTCGCTGTTGCGGCCCGGGGGGACGCTGGTGATCTATGTGCCCGCGCTCGAGGTGCTGTTCACCTCGATGGACACCAAAGTCGGGCACTATCGGCGTTATCGCCGAACTCAGCTCAACCGCATTCTCCGTAACGCGGGTCTGGAGATCGTGGAGTCGCGCTACTGCGACCCGATCGGCTTCTTCGCCACCCTGGCCTACAAGTTCGCGGGCAGCGACGACGGCACGATCAACACGCGAGCGCTGAAGCTCTACGACCGCGTGGTGTTCCCGCTCAGCAAGCTCCTGCAGGCCGTCACCGGCAAGCTGTTCGGCAAGAACGTGCTGGTAGTCGCCACGAAGGCCTGATACCCCGTCGCCGTGACGAAGGTGGTCCCGATGACCCTGCAACAGGTCATCGGGATCCGTTGCCGCGCTGGGCTATCGATGGTTCGCGATGCTCGGTGACGCCGGGCGCTCAGTTCGTCCGGCTGCCCACCGACTGCGCCACGAAGGGCCACGACGAGCGGAGGTCGTCCTCCCAGTATCCCCAGGAGTGTGTGCCGACAGGGCGTTCGTCCAGCGTGACCGGAATGTTCAACTCGCGCAGCCGGTTGGCGAGGTTGACGGTGCAGAAGTGCACTGCCGCCTCGATGGGGCCGCCGAAGGCGAGCTGGACCGGGAGCGGGATCCTGCCGTCCTGGACACGCGCGTCCGCCGGCGTGTCGTGGGGTGCGCCGGGGATCCCGGTGCCGGTGCTCAGATAGACCTCGGTGCCGCGCAGCCCTTCGGCGTTGACGAGCGGATCATTGGCACGCCACAGGGGACCGTTGCGTGGGCCCCACATGTTCTCGATGCTCTGCCCGCCACCCCAGTTCTCGACCGTGATCCGGACGAATTCCTGGCCGATGGGGTCCGAGGTCTGCGCGCAACCGCTGAAGGACGCCACGCTGTTCCAGAAGCCGGGCTTGGCGATCGCGAGGTTCAGCACCGAGGTGCCGCTCATCGACACACCGACCACGGCGCGATTGCCGTCTGCCCGGAGGAACCCCTCGATCACCGACGGCAACTCCTCGTTGAGGAACGTCTGCCATTTGTTGCGGCCGAGCACCGCGTCGTCGCGCACCCAGTCGGTGTAGTAGGAGCTGGCGCCGCCGACCGGGGTCACGACGTTGACGTCTTTGTCACGCAGGAAACTCACGGCGTCGGTCTGTGCGTCCCAGCCGCTCTGATTCGGGCCGCCCTGGGAACCGTTGAGCAGATACATCGTCGGCCGCGGGTTCTCGGTATCGGCGGCTCGGATCACCTGCACCGGAATCGGCTTGTCCATCGCGGGCGAGAAGACGGTCACCAGCTGGCGTCTGCTGTCGATATCGACTGCCGAGACCACCCCGGCCGTCTCGGGTTGGGCGACAGCGACGCTCGGCGACAGCGCGGCCGAGGCCAGCGCGCTCACCAGCGCGGCGCTTACCGCGGCCGTACGGATCGATCGACGTGTTCTTCTCACCAGCGCGAACCTCTCGTCTACCGGATGCACTGCTCGAATCAGTGCGGGTCACCCCACGGCGGACGTGAGGCATGAAGAGAGGTTCGGACTGCACCGGCCCGCGGTTTGGTGGAGCGGCCGAAATTCCGCGGGCACAGATGTGGGCGCGAGTCAGCGGCCGAGGAACTCCTCGATCGCGGGCCAGGTGGTGTCGGCGGCGGAAACCAGTCCGAGGTGTCCGCCGCTGACCTCCACGAACTCCACCTCGGCGGCGTTGGGCAGGACATCGAGGCCGCGGCGCACCGAGGCGGCGGGCACCACCACGTCGCTGGGGCTGCCCGCCAGCAACACCCGGCAGGTGACCTTCGACAGTTCGATCACCAGATCCGAGCGCAGTCGGATCGACCCGCCGGCGAGTTCGTTGCGCAGCACCAGGCTGCGATAGATCTGCCAGTACGAGCGGCCCGGGTAGCCGGGCATGGTGGCCATGAACCGGTCGGTGGCCTCCATCCTGGCCAGCGCTTCGGTGTCGAAGGCGTTGCGGGCCAGGAACATCGGTTTGGCAAGCTCGCGGTCGAAGGCCTGGATCCGGAAGCCGAGCCGCACGAATTCCTGCGGGATGCCGCCCATCACCTTGGTCGCCACGGCCATCTCGCGACCACCGGTGACCTTGGCGACCAAGCGCAGCGGGATCAGGAACGCGGTGCGGGCCTGGTCGATCGGCGCGGCCAGGCAGGTGATGGAGGCGATCGGCAGGTCGGCGTGGGCGGCCGCGGTCAGCAGCGCGAGCACACCACCCAGCGACCAGCCGATGATGTCGACGCCACGGCCGTCGTGTTCCGCACTGACCCGCGCGATCGCCTCGGGCAGGATGTCCTCGGTCCAGTCCTCGAGGCCGAGATCGCGGTCGGCGTAACCGAATTCGCCGTAGTCGATGACGTAGGGCTGCCTGCCCTGGTCGAGCAGGAAGCGCACCAGACTCTGCCCGGGCCGCAGGTCGAAGCAGGCCGTGGTCACCGCGAGCGGCGGCACCAGCAGCACCGGATTGCCCTTCGCCCGCGTGGTGCGGTCGTAGCGCTTCAGGTGCCGGTGTGCGCCGTCGTACACCGTCGTCGACGGTGCGGGGCGGTAGGACTCGAGTCCACCGCCGAACGACACCGACCACACATTGCGCACCGCGCGCGGCAGATCGGCAACGATCCCCATCGGTAAACCCCTTACCTCACCAGTTACTGCCTGCCGGCAGACCCACTATTTCTTATCTTACCAGTGAGTAAGTTGTTGCTTCAGGCTGCGTGACGAGCCTTGTTCACTGTGCGCTCCCTGCCGTGACCGGCCGACGAGGCCGTGATGGGCCGCCCGAAGAGGACCCGGAGCACGACCCGCGCGAGGGCGCCGAACCCCCGACGGCCCGCGGGCAGCGCGAGCACGCTGCGCACCGTCCGGGTCTGCGACGGTGTCACCGCGACGCCGGTGAATCGGTCGTCGAGCCAGTTCAGGCTCAGCGGCGTCGACAGCGGCAGCAGCGAGATGTGCTCGCTCGCCCGATCGCGCAGGTAGGTCACGTGCGCGCCCTGCTCGCGGTAGCGCTGCACCAGCGCGTCGATATCGTCCACCGCGATGATCTGGTCGTGCACGGCTTGCACCACCAGCAGCGGCACCGAGGGCGCCCGGTCCCCCAGCGTGAGATCGGCGAAGACGGCCAGCATCGCTTCCATGGCGAGCAACTCGGCGATCGGGGTGCCGCTGTGCCGGTCGACGTTGTAGCGGGCCAACCGCAGCACCGCGGCGGCGGTCGTCGACTCGGCGGCCTTGTCGAGTACCGCGCGACCCTCGTCGCTGAAATGGGTGGCGACGAGTTCCTCGAACGCCGGATACACCCGGCGCAGCGCGGCGACGACGAGGGTCGGCAAGCCCGCGTGCAGCCCGCCGTTGAGGCGATGGAAGGTCGAGACCAGATCGCCCACCGGGGAGCCGAGCACGGCGCCTGCGATGTCGAGCTCCGGCGCGTAGGTCGGCGCCATCTCCGCGGCCCACGCCGTGGCCAGCCCGCCGCCCGAGTACCCCCACAGCCCGACCTGCGCCTGCGGGTCGAGACCGCCGGGCTCGAAGGCCAGGGCCGCGCGGATGCCGTCGAGTGCGCGATAGCCCGGTTCACGCGGCGCTCCCCATGCGCCGAGCATGCCTTCGTGATCCGGAATCGAGATCGCCCAACCCCTGGCCAGCGCATCGGCGAAGCACAGCTGTTCGACGTGCACGAAGGTACCGACGGCGCGAGAGCCGCGCCGCAACGCGTAGGACGGAAACGACCGCGGCGAGATGGCGTCGATCGCGCACTGGAACGACAGCAGTGGGGCACCGGGCGCGACACCGCCCCTCGGCGTCACCACTGTGGTGACGGACGCCTCGGGCATGCCGTGGAGATCGGTCGTGCGATACAGCAGCTGCCAGGCCCGCACCTTCATGCCGATCACACCGAACGCGGCGAGCTCGACCGGCCGCGAACGCAGGATCGTGCCCTCGGCAAGGGTCTCGAACCCGGGCCTCGGCGCGAAGAAAGGATCCTTGTCCGGGAGCACGGCGGCCGTGGGCGCGGACCAGCTTTCGGCCCTCATGCGGTCCTGCGCGCGGGCTCGCTGCGGTAGCGCGACACCGGTCCGTCGATACCGAGCAGCTGCCAGACGCGCTTGGCGACAGGATTCATCAGGCCGATGTCGGTCGCGAGCGCGCGGACATCGGTGAACACATCCCGCTTGATATGGCGCGAGTGGTCGTTGCGCCAGTACGCGTCTCGCATCACCTCGCCCGGAATCCCGAACTTCTCGGCGAACTCCTTCGGTGGTGTCGCGATCATCGCCAGCATTACCCGCATGATGATCGGGAAGGCCACGGACAGGACGGTTTTCGACACGACGTTCATCGTGGGCACGTTGATCCGAAGATATTCGTGCGCGAACGAGATGTGCCGGGCCTCCTCGGCCACGTGGATCTCCATCACCCGGTGCACCATCGGATGTGGGTCGGTGCCGCTGCGCAGCAACGCCTTCTGCAGGTGATCGATCGGCTCCTCGCCACCGAGCACCAGGGCGAAGAAGAATCCGGGGAAGAACTTCACCGCCGGCCAGATGATGAACGTGAGCTTACGATCGACCGAGCCCATGCCGATCACATCGCGATAGCCGATGCGATTGATCATCTCCTGGAACATCATCGTGTGGTTGCACTCTTCGGCAGCCTCGTGCGTGATGTAGCGGAATTCCGGATCACCGTTGGGCACCGACGGCAGGTACTGCATGAGCCCACGGATGAGCAGCTGTTCGAAGTCGATGCCGACCTTCGCGATGCAGGCTTGGCGCCACAGTCCCATCGCGATCCGCGTCTCGACGGGCTGGGCTTTGTACCAGGGGTGACGGCCGAGCGGGTCCACCTCGGGCAGGATCCAGCGCGGGTCGTCGGAATGCACGGCGAACTCGGGCGAGTCCCAGTCGATGTCGACGTAGGGATCGAAGTGTTTGGTCACCGAGCCTTCGGACAGGCTCTGCAGGACCTCGTGGTAGCTGGACAGCGTCATCGGTGTCTCCTCGGTGCGGTTCCACTACCCAGTTTAGTGGTACCAGCGGTACCACACAAGGGTTGACGCTACTGCGTGTTACATCTAATTTTGCGCCGTCAGTTCGGCGATCGACGTGCGCGGATCGAGCGTGACGCCGACCTCGCGCAGACTGGCGTCGATGATCGCCCAGATGGCGATCTGCAGGTAGGACGACAGTTCCGCGGCGTCCATCGGCTGCATCGACCGGCTCAACCACCGGTTCACACTGCCGTCGACGAAGCTCACCAGGCCGAACGACATCGGTTCGGCCACCGCCACCGGTGCGGACTGTGCCCGCAGCGCGCTTTCGAACACCTCGCGCACGGTACCCGCGATGGCGATCTTGGTCCCGGATACGATCGGTGAGTTGTGATCCTTGCTGGCACCGGATCCGGCGCCGAGGAAATAATGCAGGCGCGGATTGGTCGCGATCCAGCCCACGTAGGCGTCGACGGAACGCGCGATCGCCTCGGTGACGGTGCCCTCGGGGTTCAGGGTGGGGGCGAGTACCGCCATCAGGTCGTCGATGATGCGGGTGCGCAGCTGCTCATCGAGGTCTTGGCGGTCTTTGAACAGGCGGTACAGCACCGAGCGTGGGACGCCGGCCAGATCGGCGATCTCCTGGACGCCGACCGAGGCGCCTTGGGCCTGCACGGCCGCGAGGGCGGCGGCGAGGATGAGTTCGCGACGGTCGGCGCGGTGACGGTCCCAGCGGCTGGCTCTGCCGTCGGTGCGTTGTGCGGTCACGTCATCTCCTTCACCGGGTCCGTGCGGTGCAGATGCCGGTTCGGCGCTCTGCTGAATACCACGCTGTGCTGAATACAACGACGAACTGTAGTCCAGCGATTCCACCGATCCGGCCGCGCACGGGCGCCGGCGATCGCCCGGGCGCCGGGCGCTTGCCCGACGCCCGGGGCGCTCACCCCTGTGCCGCGGCGTCGCGTGGCAGGCCGAGCATCCGTTCACCGATGACATTGAGCTGGACCTCGGTGGTGCCACCGTAGATGGTGGTGGCACGGCCCGCGATCAGCTGTTCCATCGCGTGGTCGCTGCGCTCACCGGGCACCGACACCACGCCGGCGACACCGAGTTCGGCGACGATGTACTCCGAAATCGCTTGTCCCAGCGCCATTCCCAACAGCTTTCCGACACTGGACGTGGTGGATACGTCGATGCCGGACAGCTGCTTGAGCACCACCCGTGAACTGATCACGTCCACCGCTCGGCTCTCGGCCATGAGTTCGCCGAGCCGGTAGCGCGCGACCGGCGAGAGATCGCGGCCGATCGCGAAGCGCAGCAGGTCGGTATCGGTGGCGTAGGCCTCCATCTTCTGGCTCAGCGCCACCCGCTCACCGGCCAGTGTCGTCCTGGCCACATGCCAGCCGTCGTCGACCGCCCCGACCACGTTCTCGTCGGGAATGAACACCTCATCGAGGAACACCTCGTTGAACAGCGCCGATCCGGTCATCTCCCGCAGCGGGCGCACCGTGATCCCGGGGCTCGACATGTCGAGCACGAAGTAGGTGATGCCTTCGTGCTTGGGCTTGTCGGGGCTGGTGCGAGCGATCAGCATCGCCCAGTCCGAGAACTGCGCGACCGTGGTCCAGATCTTCTGTCCGCTCACCCGCCAGCCACCGTCGACCTTGATGGCCTTGGTGGTCAGGCTCGCCAGATCCGAACCCGCGCCCGGCTCGCTGAACAGCTGACACCACACCAGCTCGCCGCGCAGTGTCGGCACGACCAGTTCCTGTTTCTGCCGTTCGTCACCGTGTGGAACCAACGCGCCGACCGCCCAGGTGCCCATCAGCAACTGCGGCATCTGGATACCGGAGGTCTTGATCTCCTGCGCGATCACCACCTGTTCGAGCGGCGAGGCCGAGCGGCCGTAGGGCCGCGGCAGGTGCGGGAGATTCCAGCCACCGTCGCCGAGCGCGACGAGCTGGTCGTCCTCGTCATCGATCGCCGCGATCTCGACCAGCTCGGCCCGGACCGCCGCCCGGATCCGCTCGGCTTCGGCGGGCAGTTCCAGCTCGCTCGACAGCGTCAGCCCCGACAGCGCGTAGCCGGCCACCGCCTCGGCTCGTTCGTCACGCGCGCCGAGCTGCCCGCGCAGCGCGAGAGCGCGCCGGTAGTACAGGTGCGCGTCGTGCTCCCAGGTGAAGCCGATCCCGCCGTGCACCTGGATGCACTCCTGGGCGACCTGCACCGCGGCGTCGGGGATGATCAGCGCTGCGACAGCTGCTGCATACTCGGCCGTGTCGTCGTCGCGATCGAGAGCATAGGCAGCGTCCCACAGAACGGCGCGCGCCTTCTCCAGTGCGATGCCCATCTGGGCACACTTGTGTTTGACGCCCTGAAACTGACCGATCGGCCGACCGAACTGCACCCGGGTCTTGGCGTATTCCGACGCGGTCGACACACACCACGACATCACGCCGACCGCTTCGGCGCCGAACACCACCGCGGTGAGTGAACGCACGCGCGCCGCACTCACCTCCAGCACCCGATCGAAGGAGACCTCGACCGAATCCGCCTGCAGCCGTGCCGAACCGCGCAGCACGTCGATGCCGTCCTGCGCGCCGACGGTCAGTTCGATGTTCTCGAAGACGACCCACCGCTGTTCGCCGGCCACCGCGACGGGCGCGATGACGACGTCGGCCGACACCGCCCCCAGCACACCGTCGGCCGTTCCGCTGACGGTCAACGTGCCGTCGGTGAGCGTGCCGGTCAGGTTCGAGGTCAGGGCCACCGCGCCGGTGCGCGACCCGTCCGCCAGCCCGGCGAGCCGAGCCAGGCTCGGATTGCCCTCGGCGCGAGTGTCATCCGCGGCGGCCAGCACCGCGGCGGCGAGCACGGTCGGCACGAACGGCCCGGTGTGCAGGCCACGCCCGAGCGGTTCGAGCGCGACGGCCAGCGTCAGCAGACCGGCGCCCTGACCACCGAGATCCTCGGCGATGTGCAGGCTGAGCAGATCCTGGGCGACGAGGCCGTCCCAGAACGGCAGGACTTTGCCCGCGTCGGTCGACTCGACCGCGGCCCGGACGACCTCGGCGGTGATGGTCCGCTCGACGAAACCGGCGACCGCGTCGGCGAGGGCCAGATGGTCCTCGCTGACACCGACCCCGAGCTCATAACTGTTGCGCGCCATGGCTAGTTGGTCTCTTTCAGCTGGGCGGCCACCTCGTCGATGGTCCACGGTCCGTCGGTCTCGACGGTGCGCACGTCGTGCCAGCCGGCCAGCTCGACGATCGCTCCGCCCTGCACGGCGAACACCTTGCCGGTGATCGCGCAGTCGGCCTCGGCGAGATGGGCGACCAGCGGGGAGATGTTGGCCGGGGAGAACGCGTCGAACTCACCCTCGGGCACCTCGGCCGCGAACAACGCGCCCATGCCAGGGGTGGCCAGAGTCAGGCGGGTACGCGCGATCGGGGCGATCGCGTTCACGCGTACGCCGTAGCGTTCGAGTTCGTCGGCGGCGACCAGCGTGAGCGCGGCGATGCCGGCCTTGGCCGCACCGTAGTTGCCCTGACCGGCGTTGGGCATGAACGTGCCCGAGGCCGAGGCGGTGTTGATCACCGACGCCGACACCGGGGTACCGGCCTTGGACTGTGCCTTCCAATACGCGGCGGCGTGATGCAGGGTGGCGGCGTGGCCCTTGAGGTGCACCGCGATGACCGAATCCCACTGCGACTCGTCCATGCCCGCGATGAACGCGTCACGCAGGATGCCCGCGTTGTTCACCACGATGTCCAGCGTTCCGTACTCGCTGACCGCCTGGTCGACCAGCGCTTTCGCGCCGTCCCAGGTGGCGATGTTGTCGGTGTTGGCGACCGCGGCACCGCCGGCGGCGACGATCTCGTCGACCACCTGCTGGGCCGGGCCCGCGTCGGTACCGGTGCCGTCGTTGGCGCCGCCGAGGTCATTGACCACGACCTTGGCGCCTTCGCGGGCGAACAGCAGCGCGTGTTCGCGGCCGATGCCACGACCGGCGCCGGTGATGACCGCGACACGACCGTCGAGTTTTCCCATGAGTCTTGTCTCCTAGTTGATTTCGACGCGACCGTCGGTGATCGCGATCTGGCCCGCGGCTTCGGTTTCGAAGGCGTAGGCCCGCACCCTGGGATCAGCGGATTCGGTGGGCCAGAAGGTGGTGGTGATGTCCTGGCCGGGCAGCACCGGCTTGGCGAATCGCACGGCCAGCCTGCGCAGGCGCGCGGTGTCGCCGCCTGCGAGTTCGGTCAGCGCGGCCCACGAGGTGAACGCCATGGTGCACAGACCGTGGTTGATGATGCCGGGAAGCCCGGCCATCCGGGCGATCTCGTCGTCGAGGTGGATCGGCATCGGGTCGCCCGAGGCCGGCGAGTAGCGGAAGGTCTGGTCGTCGTCGATGTGGGCGGTGACCGACGCGGCCGGATCGCCTGCCCGATCCTCGTCGGTGATCCGGTGGGTGGGCGCGAGCTCCCCTTCACCGGGACCGGCGTCGACCTTGCGGAAGAACGCGGTCATCCACTGCTCGTTGACGAGTTCGCCCGCCGCGTCCCGGGTTTCGGCGTAGATGACGACCGTGGAGCCGTTCGGGCGGCCCACGTAGCCGATCGGCTTGGCCCGCACCACCAGTTCGTCACCGGCCCGGATCGGACGGTGGAACAGAAAGTCCTGCTCACCGTGGACCAGCTTCATCAGCAGCTCCACCGGCGCGACCGACAGCGCGGCGGGCGCCATCGAGGTGAACACCGGCACCACCGCGAACACCGGCGGCGCGATCTGACCCGACAGGTGCGCGGGGACCGGATCATTGGTCGCCGCGGCGTATTCCGCGATCCGCTCGGCGGTGACCGAGAACCGCTCTTCGTCGGTCCACTCCCCCAGGGCGGAGCCGTCGAAGACGACTCCGGCCGATTCCGAGGTGGTCATGCGGCCGAACCGACGAGCTCGGTGAACTTGGCCATCGACTCCTTCAGGTCGGCTTCGGCGTGCTTGGCGACAGCCTTGCCGATCGGGCCGACGATCATCGCGCCCTTGAAGCTCGCGTCGAACGCGGCCGAGGAGCCGGTGTCGGTGGCGTCGACCTTCAACGCGAATTCGATGGTGACACCGGCCATGCCGGCGCCGGTGATGCGCAGGAACGAGTTCGGCACCACTTCGGCGACGGTCCACTCGATCTTGTTGGCCATGTTCATCACCGACACGACCTCGGTGAAGCGTGCGCCCGCGGCGAGCTCGGCGGGCAGATCGCCACGCCAGCCCTGGTGGATGGTCAGCCATTCCTCCCAGTTGGCGAGATCGCTGAGCCGGGCCCAGGCCAGCTCGGGGGCGACGGGAAGTGCGGTGGAAACGGACACAGATGCCATGGGGTTCTCCTGGTGTGATTCGGTAGGGGAAAGTCAGCGGTTGGCGGGGCGGTAGGCGGTCACCACGACCGCGCCACCGAGACCGATGTTGTGTTGCAGGGCGATTCGCGCGTCGGCGACCTGGCGGGCGTCAGCGGTGCCCCGCAGCTGCCAGGTGAGTTCGCTGCACTGGGCCAGACCGGTCGCGCCGAGGGGGTGGCCCTTGGAGATCAGACCGCCCGACGGGTTGACGACCCACTGGCCGCCGTAGGTGGTGGCGTTGTCGTCGACGAGCCGGCCGCCCTCCCCCGGCGCGCACAGGCCCAGAGCCTCATAGGTCAGCAGTTCGTTGGTGGAGAAGCAGTCGTGCAGCTCGATGACATCGACATCCTCGGGCCCGAAACCGGCCTCGGCGTAGACCGCTTCGGCGGCAGTGCGCGACATCGAGGAGCCGACCAGGTTGATCGCGGTCGGGCTGGTGAACGTCGAGGCGAGGTCGGTGACCATCGACTGCCCGACGATCTCGACCGCGCGGTCGGCCAGGTTGTTCCGGTCCACGAAGTCCTCGCTCGCCAGGATCACCGCGCCGGAACCGTCGGAGGTCGGCGAACACTGCAGCTTGGTCAGCGGGCCGTAGATCTGCTTCGCCGCGAGGACCTCCTCGAGGCTGTATTCCTTCTGGAACTGCGCGTACGGATTGTTCACCGAGTGCTGGTGGTTCTTCACGCCGATCTTGGCGAACTGCTCGGCCGTGGTGCCGTAGAGCTCCATGTGCTCCTTGCCCGCGGCGCCGAACATGTACGGCGCGGGCGGCATCGCGAACTCCTGCAGCTCGGCCAGCGCCAGCAGGTGCCTCATCATCGGCTGCTCACGGTCGTCGTAGGTCGAACCGAGCGAGCCGGGCTGCATCTTCTCGAAACCCAAGGCGAGGGTGCACTCGGCGAGCCCACCGCGCACCGCTTGCGCCGCCAGGTAGAGCGCGGTCGAACCGGTCGAGCAGTTGTTGTTCACGTTGACCACCGGAATACCGGTCAGCCCCAGCTCGTAGACCGCGCGCTGACCCGAGGTCGACTCGCCGTACACATAGCCCACATAGGCCTGCTGCACCCGGTCGTAGTCGATTCCGGCGTCGGCGAGCGCCTTGGTCCCCGCCTCACGGGCCATGTCCGGATAGTCCCACTCCCGCGAACCCGGCTTCTCGAACTTCGTCATGCCGACGCCGACGACGAACACCTTCTGTGTCATGAACGCACTCCCGTGTGCCGTGTGTCCCGAATACCTGAGACACGGTGTCCATGTAATTTAGGTTGGACACCGCGTCCAGGTCAATACCCCGGCGAACACAGCCCGCACACGACAAGGGCCGCACCGAGAACGGTGCGGCCCTGGGGTCGTGCTGCCGAGGTCAGGTCTGTTGACCGAACCGGCGTGGTTTCTTCGCGCCCATGATGTCGGTCCACCACGATTGCAGCGGGCTCGGTTCGGGCCAATGAACGGTCGGGTCCTCTTCCTCGGGGTCTGCGGGTGGCACGTCGGACGGGTCGTCGTCGAGATCGCTGGTCATGCAGGTTCTTCCTCGAATCGATCGACGGCGCCGCAGCGGGGAGACGAGAGAAGGATGAGCCAGGACTCGAGGCCGGGTGCGGCGACGACGCGTTGGTCGCCGCTGGTCCACGGCTGACCTGTATGCGTTCAACCGTACACGCCGAGGATCAACCGTCGGTATCAATTCACGGCTCTCCACGACAATGCGAGTCACGTTCTGCAGCAACCCGTTTCGTGCACTCGGCGATTCGCACTGCTAACGTGTCCGCATCGCCGAAACGCCGGGCAGCGAGTCCGGTTTCGACCGAACTCACGTGCGCGGTGCCCAATTGTGGTGCGGCGCACTCGGTGTGAGGGCTGGTCGCGGCGAGAAGTCTCGTCGGAGAGACCGGCGAGGACCCGGCCACCACGGCTCTTCGGTCGGTACAGACGACAAAGGAACCGATGACTCCGACGCTCGCGGTCTTCTTGTTCTCCATCGCAACACTGGTCCTGCTCGGCGCGGTCGCTGTCGCGCTGCAGGCCCTGCGCAACGAACGTCAGATCCGCGCCCGCCTGGCGGCGGCCGAGCGCGATCTCCACGCCAAGAACACAGCGATGGAACAGATGTCGCTGGCCCACGCGGAGGAACTCCGGGCGTGCGAACACGACGCGGCACTCGCCGACCGCGCGGCCGAACAGCGCACCGTGGCACAGGTCGAGGCGGCCCACGAGGCGACGCGCGCCCAGGTCTCCGCCGACGCCCGCGCCGCCACCAGCAACGCCGTGCGCGCATTCGGCACCACCGTGGTGAGTCTCGGCGCCGACGTGGGCCAGGTCGTGAGCAACGCGCTGCGGGAGAACCGCAACGACGAGGTCTACGCGACGCTCACCCGGATCGACCACACGGTCCAGCAGATGATCCGTCAGGCCCAGGCCTACGTCATCGTTTCGGGCGGGCTGCCGGGCAGGCGCTGGCCGCAACAGACCGTCGGCGACGTGGTGGGCGGCGCCACCGGCCGGGTGCGCGACTATTTGCGCGTGCGCACGGGCCACTGCGAACTAGTGGTCATGAGCCGGGCGGTGGAGCCGCTGGTGCACACGGTCGCGACCCTGCTCGACAACGCGCTGCGCTACTCGCCGCCGTCGTCGTTCGTCGACATCTCCTACCAGCAGGGCCATCACGGGGTCACCGTGATCATCGATGACGCGGGCGTGCGGATGAGCCACGAGCAGATGGAGGAGGCGCGCCAGGTGCTCTCGGGCGAGCGCGTCGTCGACATCAACGCCCTCGGCCCGTCACCGCGGGTCGGGTTCCCCGGTGTCGCCGCGCTCGCGCGCCGTTACGGCTTCGCCGCCTATGTCGACGGACCCAATATCTACGGCGGCACCAGGGCGATGGTGTTCGTTCCCGCGGCGCTGCTCGTCACCGCCACCGAGGTGCACCGGCCCAAGCATGCCGAGGCGCCGGAACCGGTCGCGCCACCACCACCTGTCTCCGAGATCAGCGCGTCGGCGCCCGAGCTGGACGTGGCCGAGCTCGACCGCACCACCGGCGGGCTGCCCAAACGCACGCGCCGCACCGTGGCCCCGGCCGACGAGCGCGCCGACACCGGCGAGGTGCTCGCGCGCCCCGAGCTCGCGGCGGCCTGGCACAGCGGCTCCAGACACGGCCGCGCCGCGGCCGCACGCTCGACGAAAGGGCACGACAGCTGATGAGTACTCCGATCTCCAACAGCACCAACCGCCTCGCGTGGCTGCTGGACGACCTGGCGCTCGACGGCGTCCGCTTCGCGGTGTTGTTATCCGAGGACGGCCTACGCGTGGCGCACTCGGGCGCCATCTCCATCGACGACGCGGAGCGTTTCGCGGCCGCCGCGTGCGGGCTGCGCTCGCTGGGCAAGGTGCTCGGTGAGTTCTGCGGCGGACTGGCGAACACCGTGCGCCAGAACATGACCGAATACGACGAGGGCATGGTACTGATCACCGCCGCGGGCGCGGGCACCCTGCTCGGCGTCGCCACCACCGGCGATGTGGACCTCGCGCTCATCGCCCATCGCATGAACGAGCTGGCCGCCAGGGTCGGCCACGAACTCGGCGCGTCGCCGAGGCACCGATCCTCGACTCAGGAGTACTCGCTGTGACACTGGATGTTTCGCCGGACTCGCGCAGCGGCCAGGACCGGGTGCCGCTGTACTCGCCGGAATTCGCCGCCGACCCGCAGAGCACCTACCGCGAGATGCGGCACCGCTTCGGTTCGCTGGTACCGGTCGATCTGGTGCCCGGGGTCCCCGCCACCCTCGTGATCGGCTACCGCACCGCGGTACAGATTCTCAACGATCCCGACCATTTTCCGGCCGACCCGAAGATGTGGCAGCGCGACATCCCCGCCGACTGCCCTGTCCTGCCGATGATGCGCTACCGCCCCAACGCGATCCGCACCGCCGGCGCCGAGCACACGCGCCACCGGCAGGTCACCGTCGCGGGCCTAGCGGGTGTCGACCTGTACCAGCTGCATCGCACCGTCGAGCAGATCGCGATGCCGGTGATCAACTCCTTCTGCGCGGACGGCCGCGCGGATCTGTTGAGCCAGTATGCCTTTCCTGTCATCTTCGCCACCATCAACGCGATGCTCGGTGTGCCCGCCGATATCGGCGGGCACATCGCGACCGGCATGGCGCAGATGTTCGAGGGCGGCGACACCGCGGCCAGCGGTACGCAGATGATGGAGGACGCGCTCTACGACCTGGTGCGGCTCAAGCAGAGCGAACCCGGCGACGACGTGACGACCCGGTTGGTACAGCATCCGCAGCGGCTCACCGACGAGGAGCTGATGAACCAGGTACTCACGATGTACGGCGCGGGGATCGAGCCGATGCTCAACCTGATCCTCAATACGGTGCGGCTGATGCTCACCGATCAGCGATTCGCGGGCAGCTTGCTCGGCGGTAGCCTGTCCACCCGCGACGCACTCGACGAGGTGCTCTACACCGACCCGCCGATGGCCAACTTCTGCACCACGTATCCGCGACAGCCGATCCTGGTCGACGATGTGTGGCTGCCCGCGCATCAGCCGGTCGTCATCAGCATGGCCGCGTGCAACAACGATCCCGCGATCGGGACCGGCGATTTCCTCGACAACCGCGCGCACCTGGCGTGGAGCACCGGCCCGCACGGCTGCCCGGCGAAGTCCCCCGCCTACCTGATCGCCCAGGAAGCCATCGACCAGCTCCTCGACGCGCTGCCCGAACTCGAGCTCGCGGTGCCGCCGGAGGAATTGGTCTGGCGGCCAGGGCCTTTCCACCGGGCGCTGGCGGGCCTGCCGGTGGTGTTCCCGAGCACCGCACCGCTGGTGGTGCCCGGCAACTGAATCCGCTCGCTAGGCCGACCCGCGCGGGTCGGCCTAGCGAGTTCGGCGCTACGCGCCGTGGATGTAGGCCGGCAGGTGGCGATGGCCGTTGGAGATGAAGCTGGGCACAGTGCCCAGTTCGCTCACGGGAGCGGCCAGCTTCAGCTCGGTGAACCGCTCGAACAGCGCCGGCAGCGACACCAGTGCCTCGAGGCGGGCCAGCGGCGCACCGAGGCAGTGGTGCGCGCCGTAGCCGAATGCCATGTGCGACTGCTTCTCGCGCGTGGGATCGAACTCGTCCGCGGTGTCGCCGTGCAGCTTCGGGTCACGCGCGGCCGCGGCGTAGCTCGCCAGAATCGGGTCACCCTTGGCGAACTGGACACCGTCGATGTCGATGTCCTCCACCGCGAAACGCAACGGCAGATGCGCGACCGGCGATTCGAATCGCAGCGTCTCCTCGACCAGATCGGGCCAGGTGATCGTGCCCTCGCGCACGCCCGCGAGCACATCGGGCCGGGTGAGCAGAGCGGTGATGGCCTGATCGAGCAGATTCACGGTGGTCTCGTGACCCGCCGAGATCACCAGCAGCAGCGTGCCGACCAGCTCTTCCTCGGTGAGCTGGCCCTCGTCCTCGTCGCGCTGGACGATCAGCAGACTGGTGATGTCGTCGCCGGGCTGTTCGCGCCGCAACGCCACCAGTTCACCGAGGATCCGGTACATCTCCATGTAGTTGGCCTGCGACTGCTCCGGGGTGAGCGAGGTGTCGAAGATGCCGTCGATGCAGGTGCGCAGGCCGGGGTTCAGCGATTCCGGCACGCCCATCAGCTCCGAGATCACCTGGATCGGCAGCGGGTAGGCGAACTGCTCGCGCAGGTCCACGGTCTGACCGGCCGGGGTGGCTGCCAGCTCGTCGAGCAGTTCGGTGGTGATGCGCTCGACCTGTGCGCGCATGGCCTCGGTGCGCCGCGCGGTGAAGGCCGGCGCCACCAGCTTGCGCAGCCTGCGGTGATCGCTGCCGTAGGCGGTGAACATGTTCGGCGCCGAAACCCACAGGTACAGCGGCCAATCCGGGGGGATCTCACCGGCGACGAAGGCGGGCCAGTGCTGGCTCGCGTCCTTGGAGACCCGGGGATCGACGAGCAGTTTCTCCAGCAGCGCGGCGTCGGTGATCGACCATGCCTGCACCCCACCCGGCAGCTCGACCCTGGTGGCGGGACCATGCGACCTGATCTCGAGGTTCTCACCCTGAATGTCTTGCCCAGTCGGGTCCATTACGACCCGATTCGTCACCGTTTCCATTGTGAAACCTCTCGATCACCCGGCGCCTCGCAGACCCCGTCTTCCGAGGTCGCAGCGAAACATCTTGCTGGACTAGCCCTTACGGGCCGTTAGCGATGCTACCGGCCGAACGTCTCTGTCGCAGTGAACACTTGGAATGGGGATCACACAGTGAGATCGAACTATCGGCGCTGCCGGAACGGATACCCACGGACCGGGCTTCCGGTGTCACTTGGGCACGAGAACACCCGTCAGATCGGCTTCCCGGATGGGAGTGTCCGGATCGGCCTGCGCGCCACACATCAGATCGATGGCGGCGACGGACACGGTGGCTACAGCATTCCTGCGCAGTGTCGTCATGGAGCGGCTTTACCCGATTCCGGCCGTCGCACGCAGCGGTGAACGTTCACGGATTGACCCGACCGTTTCAGTGCCAATCTTGTACTGTCGCAGCCAGATCAGATGCTATGTCGCTGGTGGTTCTCCCCTGGGTGGGCGCGCCACTGTCAAAGTTGCAGAGGAGCAAGGCTCATGGCCGACGTGCAGACCCCGATGATCAGGACCGATATCCCCCATTCAGCACGGATCTGGAACTACTGGATGGGCGGCAAAGACCACTACGAGATCGACAAGATCGCCGGCGACGCCGGGCTGGCGGTCGACCCCGACATCTCGACCATGGCCGTGCAGTCGCGGCAGTTCCTGATCAGGGCGGTCCGCTTCCTGGCGAAGGAACGCGGCATCAAGCAGTTCCTCGACATCGGCACCGGCCTGCCCACGATGCAGAACACCCATGAGGTCGCCCAGGGCGTCGCCCCGGACGCCAAGGTGGTCTACGTGGACAACGACCCTCTGGTGCTCACCCACGCGCGCGCACTGCTCACCAGCACCACCGACGAAGGCGTCACCACCTACATCGACGCCGACTTCCACGACCCCGAACAGATCGTCGCCGACGCGCGCAATGTGCTGAACTTCAACGAGCCGATCGCGGTGATGTTCATGGGTGTTCTCGGTCACGCCAAAACCTATGACGACCTGCTGCGCATCGTGGGCACCGTGGTCGGCGCAGTGCCCTCGGGCAGCTACCTGATCTATTGGGACGGCACCGACGACAGCCAGGCCTACGTCACCCTGTGCGAGAACTACACCGGCACCGGCGGCACACCGTATGTCCCGCGCCCGCAGGCCCAGATCCGCGGTGTCTTCGACGGGCTGGAAGTAGTCGAACCGGGCGTCGTCTCGATCACCCAGTGGCGTCCGGAAACTGCCGAGGTGGGCCAGGTCCTCCCGATCTCGGCGTACGGCGCGGTCGCCCGCAAACCCTGACCCACGCCGCCGTCCGCCACCCGCGACACGCCCCATCCGAGCCCTGCTCGCATGGGGCGCGGCCGCGTGGATCGCCCGCGGATTCGGAGGAAGCCTCAGGGACAAGATATGGTGATACAGGGAGTTACAGTTAGTTTTCTCCCACCGTCTCGACGTTCCGGAGAATTACATGGGCCCCCTGTCGGTTGCACTGCGCAACGTGGTTGCGCTCTTCAGTGACGGCGTCGAGCCGTACGCGCCGACGCCGTCGGACATCGTCTACGACGAACCGCACCGCAGGCTGCTGCGCTACCGGCGCTCCACCCCCGCCACCGGCGATCCCGTGCTGCTCGTGCCGCCGTTGGCGGTGACGATCTCCTGCTACGACATGCGACCCAGCCAGAGCCTGGTGCGATTCCTGCTCGAGCTGGGACGCGAGGTCTATGTGCTCGACTACGGCGAGATCACCTACGCGGACCGCGATCTCGGCTTCGAGGAATGGGTCGACGACATCGTGCCCACCGCGATCGAGGCGGTCAGCGCGGACAACAGCCACTCCCCCGTCGACCTGATCGGCTGGTCCTTCGGCGGCACCATCAGCGTGCTCACCGCCGCCGGGCACGCCGACCTGCCGATCGGTTCGGTCACCGCGGTGGGAACCCCGTTCGATCAGCGCCGCAACGGTCAGATCTCGCTGGCCCGCAAATTCGGGCAGCTCACCGGCGGCCGCGAGGTCACCGTGCCGGTCCGCGTGGCAGGCGGCGTGCCGAAGTACGGGGTGCGGGCGGGTTTCCGCATCCAGTCGATCGACCGCGAACTCACCAAGCCCTGGTACATCGCCCGCAATATCGCCGACACCGAGGCACTGGCCCGCATGCAATCGGTGGACCGGTTCATGGACACCATGCCGGGCTACCCGGGCCGGTTCTATCGTCAGGCCTACCGGCAATTGATCATCCGCAACGAAATGTTCAAGGGCACAGTGCATCTGGGCCCGCATCGCGCGATCGATCTGACCGGACTCACCGCGCCGACGCAGCTGATCGGCGGCACCAAGGACGCGCTGGCCTCGTCGGCATCGGTCGCGGCAGGCATCGGGGTCCTCACCGGCGCGGCGCGGGTTCGGTTCACCGAGGTCCCGGGAAGCCATCTCGGCATCATCGCGGGCCCCACCGCCCGCGACACCACCTGGGCGACGATCGCGGACTTCCTCGACAGTGTGCGGTTGTCCACCCGCACACCTTCACCCACGCACTGACCCGACGGCCCCGGGGTCGATCGATCGCACCCCCGCGCGCCGCTTACGCCGCGGGCGTCACGCGCTGCGCATGGCGCGGTAGACCGCCGAGCCGACGAAGGCGCCGAGGTCATCGGGATTCCACTCGTCGCGGTGGGCGAACAGGGTGCGGACCGCGCTTTCGGCGGCCGAGACCCATAACTCCACCAGCGCCGGCAATTTGCGTTCGGCGTCGTCGACTCCCCAGGCCAGCAACGTCGGCCGGAGCAACGCCGTGCAGCGCTCGACTGCCAGCTGACGACCACGTCCGAAGGAACCGGCGACGGCGGGATCGGGGTTGCCGTAGATCAGGCGCCAGGCATCGGGGCGCTCGGCCGCCTTGTTGAGCAGGGTGCGGAAACCTTCGACGAACACCGTCTCGTCGGCGTTGGTCGCGCGCGGCGGCAACACGTCGAGCACACCCGAGATCAGAAAACTCTCCTCGCGCTGGATCAGCGCGTCGATCAGCTCGACCCGGTCGGGGAAGCAGGCGTAGATCACCGGGCGGGTGACCTTCATGTAGTCGGCGACCGCGCCCATCGTGACCGCGGCGATGCCGTCGTCGGCGGCGATGGCGAGCGCCGCGTCGAGCACCTGCGGTCTGCGCCGCTCGGGGCCGAGGTGCGCGGCCCGCCCTCGCCGCTGCAGTGCCGTCTCGCTACCCATGCGCCCACCATAGCAACCACCTCGGCATTCCTACACTGATGTACGAAAATGCTACAGTGGCGAATGAACCGTCCGACCGTGCTGGACGCCCGCAAGAGGAGCGACGATGCCCCAGGATTTCTTCAACCCGAACACCGCCGACTTCGCGCAGTTCGACCCGCAGACGCGCCGGCTGTTGCGCGCGACGGTCGACTGGTTCGAGAGCCGCGGCAAGACCCAGCTGCTCGACGACGACCGGTCCCGCGTCTGGCCGTCGGACTTCCTCGACTTCGCCAAGAAGGAGCGGCTGTTCGCCACCTTCCTCACCCCGGCGGCCGAGGCCGCCGGTGACCCGGACAAGCGCTGGGACACCGCGCGCAATGCCATGCTGAGCCAGATCTTCGGCTTCTACGGCATGACCTACTGGTACGTCTGGCAGGTCACCATCCTGGGCCTCGGCCCGATCTGGCAGAGCGACAACGCCGTGGCCAAGAAGAAGGCCGCTGCCCAGCTCGACTCCGGGGAGATCTTCGCGTTCGGCCTGTCGGAGAAGGAACACGGCGCCGACGTGTACTCCACCGACATGATCGTCGACCCGCAGCCCGACGGCGGTTACACCGCGACCGGCGGCAAGCACTACATCGGCAACGGCAACCTGGCCTCGATGGTCTCGGTGTTCGGGCGCCGTTCGGACAAGCCGATCATCGACAGCGCCGCGGCACTGCGGGGCAAGCCGACGCAGCAGGATTACGAGGGGTATCTCTTCTTCGTCGCCGACTCCCAGCACGACGCGTACAAGCTGAAGAAGAATGTCGTCAACAGCCAGATCTATGTCGCGGCATTCGATCTCGAGAACTACCCCGTCGCCGAGGAGGACATCCTCCACCGTGGCGAGGACGCGTTCCACGCGGCGATGAACACGGTCAACGTGGGCAAGTTCAACCTCGGCTTCGGTGCGGTCGGCGCCTGTGAGCACTCCTTCTACGAGGCGATCAACCACGCCGAGAACCGGATTCTGTTCGGGCACAGGGTCACCGAGTTCCCCCAGGTGCGGGCGCTGATCACCGATTCCTACGCGCGCATCGCCGCGATGAAGCTCTACAGCGCACGTGCGGTGGACTACATGCGCTCGGCCTCGCCCGATGACCGCCGCTACCTGCTGTTCAACGCCATCGAGAAGATGTCGGTAACCCGGCAGGGCCAGCGCGTGATCGAAGATCTCGCCGACGTGATCGCCGCGCGTGGGTTCGAGAACGACATGTACTTCCCGGTCGCGATGACGGCCATGTTCGGCCTGCCGCGACTGGAGGGCACCGTCCACGTGAACATGGCGTTGTCGCTGAAGTTCATGGCCAACTACATGTTCCACCCCGCCGACGCCGGTCTGGCCGCGATGCAGTCGCTGCCGGGTGCCTCGGTGGCACCCAAGGGAGCCACTCGTGCGGTCGCCGGCGCCCTGACGTGGTCGAGCCGCAAGATCACCCCGCGTCTGGGCGCGGTCGTGAAGCCGTTGCGTGCCGAATTCGCCAGCGCCGCTTACGCTCCGGTGCCCTCCCGTCACGACACCGCCGACGACGAGTTCCTGTTCCGGCAGGGCCCGAGCAGTGGCCTGGGCCGCATTCGCTTCGCGGACTGGCGCCCGGTGTTCGAGAGCTTCCGCGACGTTGCGAATGTGGCGGTGTTCCTCGAGCAGGTTCTCGCGCTGCAGGCGCTGCTCGCGGTCGCCGCCCCGACCTCGTCGCAGCAGAAGGACGTGGACTTCCTGTTCGCGTTCGGTGAGCTGTTCACCGCGGTGCCCTACGCGCAACTGGTGCTGGAGCAGGCGCGCATCGACGACACCGACCGGGCAGTGATCGACCAGATCTTCGACGGCTTCGTGCGGACCTTCTCCGCGAACGCGCTCAACCTGCACAACAAGCCGACCGCCACCCCCACCCAGCAGCGCCGGGCCCTCGACCTGGTTCGCCGGCCTGCCTTCGACGAATCCCGTTTCGAACGGGTACTCGGCAGGGCGCGCGCGCTGGCCGGGACCTACGAGATGAAGGCCTGATCCAGCAACGGGGTTGCCTCCGTGCATCGCGCGGAGGCAACCGGGGTCAGTCGGGCGGCGGCGCGTTCTCGGTGATGGTGGCCAGAGTCGCCGCCACCGACATATCGGGCTTGATGACGACGCCCTTCTCGCGGAGAAAGCCGTCGAACAACTGCACGACGGCATTGGTCGTCCGATCGACGAACAGTGCGGTCGGGTCCGGCAGCGGGACGGGATCGGTGTCGAGCCACAGGTCGGTGACGGCCATGACGAATCCGACGATGCCGCGCAGCAGATGATCGATACCGTCGGTATCGAGCGCGACCGAGGACAGCACACTGCGGCTGCGCTCGGCCAGATCGTGCGACAGGCGCCGACCGATGTCCAACGGGCGAGCGTCCGGGTCGGCGCCCGAGACGCTCTGGGTGAGGACGAGGAACCGGAACACGTCGGGATGTTCGGCGATGACCCCGGCGTAGGCGGTGAGGAACCGATGGATCGTGACCCTGGGCGGCTGCATGATGAGCGAGAGATCCGGCGCGACGGCCGCGTAGATCTGCGCGACGAGCCAGTCCGAGACCGCGCCGTCGAGCTCGGATTTGTCGGCGAACATGCGGTACAGACGCGGTTTGGCGACGCCCATCTCGCGAGCCAGCGCCTCCATGCTCAGCTGGGGTCCGTCGCGGTCGATGCACCGCACCGCGCCCGCGATGACCTGTTCGCGGGTGAGCAACCGTACGGGCGACCGGCGAGCCGGTCTAGACGATGTAGTCACTGTTCTCCCTGATCCGCCCTTCGCGTACGGCCAGGATAGCGGCGCCCGGCGAGGCACAGGCCGCCGTATCGCGGGCGGACTCCGAGGGGGTGTTGACAGCGGCCTTTCCGATCCTCAAGATATTCCCGGTACTACGCGTACCAGAAAATGGTACCGGCGGTACTATTGATTGCGCACGGAGCAACGAAGCCCCGTGCCGGAAGGAGTCTCGTATGACGCGCGAAACCGGAAACCACACTCCCGGGGCAGCGTCATCCAGAACGCATCTGGTGCGCAACGGCGACATTTCACTCGCTGTCTACGAATTCGGCCCACAAGACGGCATTCCGGTGGTTCTCGTCCACGGTTGGCCCGATACCCATCACCTCTGGGACGGCGTCGTTCCGCTGCTGTCGGACAAATACCGCGTGATCTCCTACGACACCCGCGGGTACGGCCAATCCAGCGCGCCGACCCAGGTGTCGGCCTACGAGCTGAACCGGCTCGCGACCGACTTCTTCGCCGTGGTGGAGGCCGTCAGCCCCACCGAACTCGTGCACGTCGTGGCCCATGACTGGGGCTCGGTCCAGGTCTGGGAAGCGGTGTGCGAACCGGGCGCGGACCAGTACGTCGCGTCGTTCACCTCGATCTCGGGCCCCAACCTCGACCACCTGGCCACCTGGATGCGCCGTGGTGTGCTGTCGGGAACCCCGCGTGGGATCTGGGGCGCGCTCAGCCAGTGCCTGTCCTCGGCCTACACCACCTTCTTCATGCTGCCGATCCTGCCGGACCTGTTCTTCCGGCTCGTGGGCACCGAGAAGGTCTGGAAGTTGTTCCTTCGCGCGGTCGAGGGCACCTCCGCGGAGCAGATCTCGCTGGCGCCGACCCTGAAACAGGACATGATCTCGGGGCTGCGCTTCTACCGGGCCAACATCCTGGCCCGCATGTTCGGGCCACGGGAACGACGCACCACCGTGCCGGTGCAGTTGCTGGTCAACACCCGTGACATCGCCGTGCGCCCCGCGGGCTACGACGACACCGCGAAGTGGGCCGATCAGGTCGTGCGCCACGACCTGTCGCGCGGGCACTGGCTGCCCTACTCCGACCCCGCCGCGATCGCCGGCTACGCCGACGCGTTCATCCAAGCTCAGCCCAAGTAACGACGAATGAGAGAAAAGCACATGCTCGACTTCGACATCGTCATTACCGACGGTCTCTGGTTCGACGGCACCGGCGCCCCCGCCGCCCGGCGCAATATCGGCATCCGTGACGGCATCGTCGAGGCCGTCTCCGCGACCGCGCTACCGATCGGCACCGACACCGAGGTGATCGAGGCCGCGGGTAAGTGGGTGCTGCCCGGCTTCGTCGACGTGCACACCCACTACGACGCCGAGATGCTGCTCAAGCCCGAACTGTCGGAGTCGCTGCGCCACGGCGTCACCACGGTCGTCGTCGGCAACTGCTCGCTCTCGACCGTCCTGGCCTCCAACGCCGACTGCGCCGACCTGTTCAGCCGCGTCGAAGCCGTGCCGCGCGACGCTGTTCAGGGCGCCCTCGACAAGCACCGCACCTGGTCGGACCCGGCCGAGTACGCGAAGGCACTCGATTCGCTGCCCCTCGGCCCCAATGTGGCGGCGTTCCTCGGTCACTCCGATCTGCGCACGCACGTGCTCGGGCTCGGGCGAGCGGTCACCCGCGACACCAAGCCCACCGCCGCCGAAATCGAGCAGATGACCAGCCTGCTCGACGCGGCGGTCGACGCCGGCTTCCTCGGTTTGTCGTCGATGACGAACAAGCTCGACAAGATCGATGGCGAGGAATACCGGTCGCGGTCGTTGCCGTCTACCTACACCCGCGGCAAAGAGGTGCGCGCGCTCAACAAGGTGCTGCGTCGGCGCGATCGGGTGCTGCAGAGCGCCCCCACGGTCGGCTTCAACCCCAACATCGCCAAGTTCTTCGTCGGCAGCGCCGGCATCGGCCGGCCCAAGCTGCGCACCTCGCTGCTCTCGGCCGCCGATTCCAAGGCCTACCCGCCGCTGGTGTGGTTCATGCTCTACGCCGCGCCGCTGCTGAATCGCTTCGCGCGCACCGACTTCCGCTGGCAGCACCTGCCCGTGCCGTTCACCGTCTACGCCGACGGCATCGACCTGGTGGTGTTCGAGGAGTTCGGCGCCGGTGCCGCGGCCCTGCATCTGAAAGACCAGGTCGAACGCAACGAGCTGCTCCAGAGCGAGCCCTACCGTCGCTGGTTCCGCAAGCAGTACGACAACAAGTTCACCCCGCGCATCTGGCACCGCAACTTCTTCGATGCCGAGATCATCGCCTGCCCTGACGAATCGGTGGTCGGCAAGTCGATCGGGCAGGTCGGCAAGGACCGCGGGCTGCACCCCGTCGACGCCTACCTCGACATGGTGGTCGAGTACGGTCCGGCGCTGCGCTGGCGCACCACGATCGCCAACGATCGCCCCGAGTACCTGAACAAGCTCGCCGCCAGCCCCGGCGTGCAGATGGGCTTCGGCGACGCCGGGGCGCACCTGCGCAACATGTCGTTCTACAACTTCCCGCTGCGGTTGCTCGAAAGGGTGCTGCGGGCGCAGGAAGCCGGCACGCCGTTCCTGAGCGTGGAACGTGCCGTCCACCGCCTCACCGGCGAGCTCGCCGACTGGTATCAGATCGACGCCGGTCACCTGCGCGAAGGCGGTCGAGCCGACCTGGTGGTCATCGATCCGGCCGGGCTCGACGAGCAGGTACATCAGCTCCACGAAGCTCCGCTGCCCGAATTCGGCCTCGACCGGATGGTCAACCGCAACGACCGCGCCGTCGTGGCCACCGTCGTCAACGGCCGCCGGGTTTTCGGCGCGGGCGAAGTAGCGCCCGGCATCGGCGCGGACTGGGGAACCGGGCGGTTCCTGCGCGCCGGCCACGACAACTCCGCTCCCCTCGCACAGGAGACCCGATGAAACTCCCGTTCCGTCGCACGGCCAGGACCGTGCGCGCACCTGATGTGGCGCTGCAGGCACGCAATGTGAAGTTCGACTGGACCTCGGCGCCCCTGCACTGGATGCCGTCCGAGCCCATCGCCTCGCACGTGGTGAACTCGCTGAACCTGCTGCTGCCCGAGGGCGAGCGGATGTTCTGCGCCACCTACCGCGACGCGCTGCCCTACGTGCGCGATGCCAAGGTGCGCGAGGCCATGCTCGGATTCATCGGTCAGGAGTCGATGCACGCCGAAACCCATGCCAAGGTCCTCGACCAGGTGTTCACGGCCCACCACATCGACACCGCGCCCTACACCCGCCAGATGGAGTACGTGTTCCGTAACTCCCTCGGCGCGCGCGAGGGCAGCCCGCAACAGGCGCAGACCCGGCTGGTCGAGCGGTTGGCGTTCATCGCCAGCCTCGAGCATTTCTTCGCCTGGCTCGGCGACTGGATTCTCAACGCCGACCTGGAAAAACACGGCGCCGAACCGCGTGTGCTCGACCTGTTCCGCTGGCACGGCGCCGAGGAGGTCGAACACCGCAGTGTCGCCCACGATGTCGCGATCTACTTCGGCGCGGGCTACCTGCGCCGTGCGGCGATGATGCTGATCGTCATCCCGATCCTGCTCAGTCTGCTCGTGCGCGGCACCAAGTTCCTGGTCAATCAGGATCCCGAACTACCGAAGATGGGCTACCCCACGCTGATCTGGAAGATCCTCGGGGCGATGTGGCGCGGTGCGCTGCCGGGTATTCCGGCGCTGCTGATCAGCGCCGGGTCCACCTTCGATCCGCGCTACGACCCGGCGAATGTCGGCTCCACCGAGCAGGCGATCGCCTACCTCGCCAAGTCCCCGGCGGCCAGGGCGGCGGCACAGTGACCGTGTATCCCGCGCCCGAGGCGATCCCGCCGGACCTGTACGGCAAGCACGATCACGATCCGACCACCAAGGTGATCGACACCGTGGCCAACCTGCGAGTTCGCTGGTCGACGTTGATCAATCGCCGACCGATCCTCACCAGGGCCGACGACGCCCGCTTCCCGGTGGTCGTCACCGACCGGGTGCTGGTGGCACAGGACCAGGCCGTCGTCGATCTGGGCCTGCGCGCCCCCGACGGTGCTGCGCTGCCCCGGTGGGCACCGGGCGCGCACATCGACATCGAACTCCCGTCCGGGCGTTTGCGGCAGTACTCGCTGTGCGGCGACCCGGCCGAAACCGGCGAGTACCGCATCGCGGTGCGCCGCATTCCGCAGGGCGGTGGCGGGTCGATCGAGGTCCACGACGAGCTGCCGGTCGGTACCGAGGTCGTGGTCCGCGGACCGCGCAACGCGTTCCCGTTCGCGCCGCCCGGGCGTGGTTCTTCGGCGAAACGCCTGCACTTCGTGGCGGGTGGTATCGGCATCACCCCGATCCTGGCGATGGCGCGCGCCGCCGACCGGCTCGGCATCGACTGGACGCTGGTCTATTGTGGGCGAAGCCGCGACACCCTGCCGTTCCTCGACCAGCTCGCCGAACTCTCCGGACGCGTCGTGGTGCGAACCGACGACGAGCACGGAACACCTGGTGCCACAGACCTTCTCGACGGTGTCGATCACGACACGGCGATCTACTGCTGTGGGCCCACCCCGATGACGGCCGCCCTCGTCGCCGCAGTGCGCACGATGCCGGGCATCGAGTTCCACTCCGAACGGTTCTCTCCCGCACCGGTTGTCGACGGCACCGCGTTCGAGGTGGAGTTGGCGAGCACCGGTGAGGTCGTGCCCGTCGCCGCCGACCAGACCATGCTCGACGCACTGCTCGCGGTCCGCCCCGACCAGCCCTACTCGTGTCGCCAGGGCTTCTGCCGCACCTGCGTCGTCCACGTCACCGACGGCTCCCCCGACCACCGCGACGGCGCGCTGACCCCCGAGGAACACGCCGCGGGCGTCACCCTGGCCTGCGTCTCGCGCTGCGCGGGAAAACGCCTGGTCCTCGACCTCTGAGCCCGAGTGGCCCGGTGCGCCGGACTCCGCCTGTGTCCGTGAATCGGCATCGAAGAACATCACTGTACGCGTAGTGTGCGACGTGCAATTCTGTTCGCACACAAGGAGTTTCCGTGGCGTCCTCTCTGACGAAACGCCTGGCCGCGCTCTTCGGCGCGTCCTGCGCAGCCCTACTACTCGCGGTGCCGGCGGCCGCGCCCGGTTCCGCCGACAACGCGGTTCTCGAAAGCCCGGCCACCGGATGTTCGACGACGCCGGTCCCCGACAATGTCCCGTTCGACGGCCGGTATTACCGCGTCCACGTACCCGCGGGGGTATCCGCCGGTGCGCCGCTGGTTGTCGCCATCCACGGTGGCTACGACCGACCCGAAGGAATCGAGGCGGTGTCGGGCTGGAACGCCCTGGCCGATCAGCACAAGTTCATCGTCGTCTACCCGCGTGGCATCAAGACCGAGAACAAGCCGGACGGCACGCCCGGTTGGGGCTGGAACGCCGACGCGGCCGACGTGACCCACATCAAGAAGGTCGTGACCGAGGTCAGCACGAAATACTGTGCGGCGCCGAACCGCATCCATCTGACCGGTCATTCCAACGGTGGTCAGATGGCTTCGCGCGCGGCCTGCACCGCGCCCGAGGTCTTCGCGTCCGGCGCGGTGTACGCACCGGCGCCACCACCGACCGGATGCGATCCCGCGCGCGCGGTCTCGTGGGGCGTGTTCGCCTCGGCGAACGACACCACCGTCATCGAACCCATCGCCTACAGCCACGTCATGTACTGGAGCTGGGAAAACCGTCCGTGCCAGAACGAGCAGCCCGACGGCGGCACCGACGTCAAGGACTCCCGGCACTGGGATTGCGAATCCGGCACCGAAGTGCTGTGGCGGGTCTACAACGGCGGCAGCCATTCCTGGCCGACAGGCACGCGGCGCACCGAGATGCTGAACCGGATGTGGCAGTTGTTCCAGGCCAACCCACGCCCGTAGCGACCCCGACGGAGGGGCAGGCCGTGGCGGCTCAACCGGCCAGCCCCTCCGGATCGACCAGCAAGCGCTTGAGCACCTTGCCGGTCTCACCGCGCGGCAGCGCGTTGAGGAAGGTGACGTCGCGCGGAACAGAGAAGCGGCTGAGGCGGTTTCGGACGTAAGTGCGCACCATGTCAGGGTCGAGCCCGGAGCCTTCGTGCTTGACGAGGAACGCGGCCAGACGCTGCCCGAATTCGCGATCCGGCACGCCGACCACCGCGACATCGGTGACCTGCGGCAGGTGCGCCAGCGCCTCCTCCACCGGGCGCGGGAAGACGTTCTCACCGCCCGAGATGATCATCTCGTCGTCGCGGCCCGCCACGAACAGCCTGCCCTCGGCATCGAGGTAGCCGAGGTCACCGGTGTCCATCATGCCGTCGGATTCCTCGGGCGGGGAATCGCTGACATAACCGTCGAACAGCATGTGATTGCCGACGAAGATCCGCCCCACCACACCGACCGGCACCGCCTTGTGCTCGGCATCGAGGATGGCGATCTTGGTGCCCAGCGGCGGGCGTCCGGCCGTCGTCGGTGCGGCGCGCAGGTCGTCGGGCCCGGCCACGCTGGCCCAGGAGACCTCCGTGGACCCGTAGAGGTTGTAGAGGACGTCGCCGTAGTCGTCGAGGAACCGGTCGACGGTGACCGCCGCGAGCGGCGCGCCACAGCTGATCACATGCCGCAGGCTGCTCAGGTCGTACCGCTGTCGCACCTGCTCGGGCAGGTCGACGAGGCGTTGCACCATCGTGGGCACCGCGATGAGCGTGTGCACCCCGTGTTCGGCGACGCGGCGCAGGCATTCCTCGGCGTCGAAGCCCTGGGTCAGCACCACTGTGGCTCGCACCGCGGTGCTCAATTGCAGCGCGGAGAGCCCCCAGGTGTGGAACAGCGGCGCCGGGATCATCATGGTGCTGCCGGCGTGGATCGGAATCAGCGACAGCAGCGCGACCAACGTGTCGAAACCCTTCGGGTGCGGGCGCCGCGCTCCCTTCGGGGTGCCGCTGGTGCCCGAGGTGAGCACGATCTGACGTCCGGGCACCGTCGGGACGGGGAACTTCGTGTGGCGGACCGCGATGAGGTCTTCGATCGTGATCCGGGTCGGGTCGGCGGGCGCGTCGTCGGTGAAGAAGCGCGGCAGATCGGTGTGCAGGTACTGCACCAGATGCGCCAGATCGGTGTCGACGAACAACGCCGAGAGCCGGTGCCGCTGCACGATGTCCTCGATCCGCCGCCCCGACAGTCCCGAGTTCAGCAGCGCGACGTCGACCCCGAGCTTGCCCGCCGCGACCATCGATTCGACCATGCCGCAATGATTTCCGGCCAGTAGCCCCACCGCGTCGCCCGCACGCAGCCCGACCTCGTACATCGCACCCGCCAACGCGGTGGTCCGCTTGTCGGTTTCGGCGAAGGTGGCGGTGCTGGTGTCGTCGACGAGCGCGACCTGGTCCGGGCTGTGCGCGGCGCCTGCGGCGTAGCCGCCCGCCAGATTGAATCCCCACCGGTACAGCGAGCGCAGCTGCCTGGCCGAGGTCAGCGGCGGCGACACCTGGCCCGACTGCACCCACCAGCGCACGATTTCGGACTTGCGCCGGATCGGTGCCCGGTTGCCATTGGCCACCACCGAGGTCCGTGCGCCACCCACGACATCGGCCGCGCGCCGCAGCCCGTCCTTGACCCACCCGATGATCACCGAGTTCGTCACCCCCGCGAGCGTCGGGTGCAGCCGCGGCGCCGCGAAGACGGTCACGCTCACCCGGGTGCGCTGCTCGTCGCCGGTGAGCCGGACCAGGGCGAAACTGCCCGATTCGGGGTTGTGCAGTTCGAAACTCTCGTACCAGCGACCGATGGTCAGTGCCAGCCCCGTTCGCCGCACGCCCACGGCCCGGTCCCCGATTCTGACCTCCCACACGGTGCTCCCGTCCGGCTGGAGCAGCCGATCGCACCCCCCGATCCCGGCCCACAGCCGCGGATAACTCTGCGGTTCGAGCAACACATCCCACAGAGCCCGGCGTGGGATGGAGAACTCCACGGACACATCGACGACATCACTGGGCATTGCTGCGCGCTTTCCTCAGCCCGGCCACATTGCCGGGTAGTGCCTGCTCGCCTCGGCCCCCGTGCCGTGACGGTGCCCGTCGTCAGGCACTGCACCAGAAGTCATCATCGGCCTGCCCGCCCGTGGGCAAACGAAATATCTACGGATTCTGGTCACCGAACGAACCGGATCACCCAGCAGCTGTGAGAGGTGCCAACGTGATGCCGCACGCACTGGTCCAGGTGTTCGCGGGAAGGACGGCACAATGGAGGACGATGAAACAGTGGCAGCGCGACCCCAGCTCCGATGACGGCCCGCTCGGCGACGGAGGCCACGTCGGCATCGATGACCTGCGGATCCTCAGGGAGCAGTTCGTCGACTTCATGCTCGGCTACAAGTTCGCGATCGACGAGGTGACGACCAAGATCAACATCTTGCGGGAGGACTTCAACAACACCCACGAGTACAACCCGATCGAGCATGTGGGGTCGCGGCTCAAGTCGCCCGAGAGTGTTCTCGAGAAGGTCCGTCGCAAGAACTACGCGATGAATCTGGCGGCGATCCGCGAGAACGTGCTCGATATCGCCGGGGTCAGGGTGGTGTGCAGCTTCATCTCCGATATCGGCACGATCCGGGACATGCTGGCCGGTCAGGAAGACATCACGGTCCTCGAGGAGCGCGACTACATCACCCACCGCAAGCCGAACGGCTACCAGAGCATGCACCTGATCGTGTCGATCCCGGTGTTCCGCTCCGACCGCACCGAGCTGATTCCGGTCGAGATCCAGATCCGCACGATCGCGATGGACTTCTGGGCCAGCCTCGAGCACAAGATCTACTACAAGTACCGCGGCGAGGTCCCGCCGAACCTGCGCACCGACCTGGCCCAGGCCGCCGAGGTCGCCACCCAGCTCGACGAGAAGATGGAAGCGCTCCACCGCCAGGTCGACCGGAGCGCACCCCCGAAGACGAAGCCGACCACGGATTCCCTCGACCTCAGCGTGCTGTACAACAGCCTCACCGGTGGCCACCCCGTCTACCTGCGCCCCAGCGATCCGCCGACCTGACGCCACCGGCTTCGATATCGACCTCACAACCACTGCGACCACGCCGCATTTCTGGCGTCCACGCCCTGGCGATTCCGCTACTGTCCGAGCAGATCCTCGAACACGGCGCGAAAGGAACCCGGTGGTGCTCTCCCGTCGACAGTTGATCGCCGCGGCCGCGGCCGGTGGCACAGCGGCCGCGCTGGGTGTGCCCGTGAGCCGCGCCGAGGAGCCGGTGCTCGGCACGAGCGAGTTCCAGTCGCTGGCCGCGCGCGGCTACAACCGGCGCTTCGTGGCTCGACCCGCGAAGATCTTCGTGCCTTCCAGCGCCGAGGAGGTTCGTCGCGCGGTGGCCGGGGCGGTGGCCGAGGGCTCGCCGATCGCGGCGCGCTCGGGCGGACATTGCTTCGATGATTTCGTCGACGACGACCGGACCCGTTCGATCATCGACCTCGGCCGGCTGAACGCGGTGTTCTGGGACGAGCGGCACCGCGCGTTCTCCGTCGACGCCGGCGCCGACATCGGCACCGTCTACAACGCCCTGCACCGCTGGGGCGTCACCGTGCCGGGTGGGATCTGTCTCGGCGTCGGGATGGGCGGTCACGTCTGCGGTGGTGGCTATGGCCCGTTGTCGCGGCGCTTCGGACTCGTGGCCGATCACCTGGCCGGGGTGGAAGTCGTCACCGTCGATGCCGACGGCACGGCGAACATCGTGGTCGCGACCGGCGATGGCCCAGACCGCGATCTGTGGTGGGCGCATACCGGTGGCGGCGGCGGCAATTTCGGTGTGGTGACCCGGTATCTGCTCCGGTCGCCCGAATCAGACGGCGCGGACCCGGCACACGCGCTACCGAAGCCGCCGGGCAGCATGCTCAACGCGCGACTGATCCTGCCGATCACGACCGAGGATTCGTTCGTCCGGTTACTCACCAACTATCTCGGGTTCTTCGAACGCCACAGCGCCCCCGGCAATGACTTCGCCGGTCTCTACGCGCCGCTGATGATCCGGACGACCGGCACCGGCGCGGCCGAGATGCTGATCCTGCTCGATGCCGGAACACCGCACGCGCGAACCCGTTTCGACGAATTCGTCGCCACGGTGAGCGACGGCGTGTTCCCGCCGCCCATTCTCACCCCGCTCGCCCAGCTGTCCTACGCCGACACTGTGAACCAGGTGTATTACGCGAAGGGCGTGAACACCACGCGCGTCAAGGTCAAAGCCGCCTATCTGCGCACGGCGTACTCGGCCGATCAACTCCGAATCTTCTACCGCTCCATCACCGATCTCCGTTTCCTCGGTGAGTCCCAGCTCGAATTCCTGCCGTTCGGCGGCGCGATCAATGCCGTCGCCGGCGACGCGACGGCGATGCCGGCCCGGGATTCGTTCATGAAGATGCTGATCCACGCATCGTGGCGGCTGCCGTCGGATGACGACCGGTATGTGCGCTGGGCGCGCGAGATGTATCGCGACGTCCACGCCGAAACCGGTGGTGTTCCGGTGCCGAACAAGGCCTACGGCGGCAGTTACATCAACTACCCGGACCCGGATCTGGCCGATGCCGAATGGAACACCTCCGGTCTGCCGTGGCACGCCTTCTATTACGGCGACAACTATCGGCGACTGCTCCGAGTCAAGGCGGCCGCGGATCCGGGAAACATTTTCCGGCACCGACTGTCGATCGGTCGACCGGACTGGTGACGGTGGTCAGGTGAGGGCGAGCACCCGGCACGGTCCGCCTGTGCCGCCCGCGTGGTTCGGTGCGCCGACGACGATCGTCGCGCCCGTCGCCGGGACCGTGGCGAGATTGGCGAGCATCTCCACCCCGTAGCGCCCCGCGCCGAGAAAGGCTGTGTGCGCACCGTATTCGGGATCGGCACCGCAATCCAGGCTGAGCGTGTCGACTCCGGCGCCGACGATTCCGCAGTGCGCGACGAGGTATCGCGCGGCCTCGGCGGAGAATCCCGGCGCGTGTGGTGTGCCGCGCTCGTCGAGATTGAGGAAGGTCGACGGTCGGTCGAGGCGATGTTCCCAGCCGGAATACATCGCGACGAAGGCCCGCTCGGGGATGTCACCGTGCCGTGATCGCCAGCTGTCGATATCGGCGATGGTCACCACCGCGTCGACGTCGACGGCGGCTTTGGCGCTGATATCGAGGACGACGAGCGGCGCGACGAGGTCCTCGACAGCGAGGACATCGGTGGTCGTGGCGCCGGGGATCCGATGCGCGGGCGCGTCGAGATGGGTTCCCGTGTGCTCCCAGTACCTGAGCGCGAACTGCCCGAACCCACCCGCCGCGTGCCAGGCCACCGGGACCATGGCCATCGGCGGATTACCCGGCCACACCGGCAGTTGCGGCGTGAGCGTGTGGGTGAGGTCGACGACGCCGGAGCGCGGCGCGGCGACCGCAGGGGCGGGCGCCACCGCGGCCAATGCGGTGAGGCCCGCGAGACCGAACACCGCCCGCCGACTCGGCTGCGGCGCACTCTCGTGGGCGAGACGAACGATCTCCGGCGAGCACATCGGACTCAAGATAGCCGAGCGAGCCCGGTACGGCCTCTGATCGGCGTCGATGGCAAGGCCGGGATTTCCGGTCGACCAGGTGGACCGCGTTCGCCGGGCTACCGGACGGCGCTGCGGTCGCCGTCGTGTCGTGGACTGTCCGTCGGCACGAGGGCTCGGTGCAGGCCGGTGGGACCGAGACCCCGCGACAGGCCGAGAATCATCGCGGCGCAACCGAGTCCGGAGAGGATGAGACCGGTGGCGAAGAGTGTGGGATATCCGGCCAGGTCGCCGATGAGACCCGCGGCCATCCCGGCGATGCCTTGGACGACGACGATCGCGCAGGCGAGCAGGGTGTAGTCGCTGCCCGCGTGCTCGGATTCGGACGCGTCCATCATGAGCGCGAAGACGGCGACGGTGGCGGCACCGCCGAAGATGTGTTCGGCCAGGCTTGCCGCGACCAGAAGTTCGAAGCCACCGAGGCCGAGGGACGCGACCAGATACAGCGCAATGCTCGCGGTCTGGGTGACACCGCCGATCAGCAGCGCCTGCCGACGGCCGTAGCGGTAGGCCAGCCAGCCGCCCATGGCCGCGCCCGCCAGCGCACCCGCCGAGGACAGGACGCCTTTGATCAGCGCGATCTCGCTGAGGCCGAGTCCGGCGTCGGACAGGAAGGGACCGGTGAGCGCCGCGGCCATCGAGTCACCGAATTTGAAGGCGCCGATCAACGCGATGAAGGCCAGCATGCCGGGGCGGCGCAATCGGGTCCACCAGGCGCCGAGCAACCGCGCGGGCTTCGGTGCCGGCAGCCGGTCCGCGACCCGCTCGCGCATCAGCCATACCGGCACCGTGGTGAGCACGATCAATGCCGCCATGGCCAGGAACAGTGCCCGCCACCCGGCCAGTGCGAACAACCACAGCAGGGCGCCACCACCGACGATCATCCCGATGCGATAGGCACCGACCTGGATCCCGTTGCCCAGCCCACGCTCTCGCGGCCCGAGTAATCGCACGGCCACACCGTCGGTCGCCACATCCTGGGTTGCCGACAGCAGATTCACCACCACGATGCCCGCGAACAACCATCGCAGCGAGGACGACAGATCCAGGCAGGCCAGCACCAGCGCGACCGCGGCCGACAGCAGTTGCAACACCAGCAGCCAGGTGCGCCGGGTGCCGTAGCGATCGACGTAGGGCGCCCAGAGAAACTTCAGCGCCCACGGCAGGAACAGCACCCCCGAGGCACTGATCGCCACCAGCGAATAGCCCGATTCGCGCAACACCACCGGCAGCGCCTGGGTGAAGAAGCCGAACGGCAGCCCCTGCGCGAAGTACAGCGACGACAACAGAACCAGCGTGCATGCCGTGATCACACCCGGTCGGGTGGTGGTGCTCATGGGCACATCGTCGCAGAGAGTCCACGCGGGCACAGTGCACAGGCTCGGCGTGATCCGATCTCAGCGGGTGGGCGGTGGGCTGCGAATGTGTTCGAAGACCAAGCTCGTCTCGGTCGAGGCGAATTCGCGGGTCGCGCTGAGCTCCTGGGTGACGAACTCGCGCAACGCGTCCGGTGAGGCCGCCGACACCTGGATCAAGAAGTCGACCGTCCCGGCGAGGAAGTACACATTCACCACACCCGGCAGCGCGGCGAGCTTGGCGCTGAGTTCACCGATTCGCGCCCGCGCCGCCGGCTGGACCTGGACCGAGATCATCGCCTGCAGGGGCAGCCCCAGCGCCTCCGGGGCGATGTCGGTGTAGAAGCCGCGGATCGCACCGAGTTCGCGGAGCCTGCGCAGCCGCAGCGAACAGGTCGACGCGGCGATGCCCACCCGGGCGGCCAGGACGTTGTTGGGTACGCGCGCGTCCTCGGCGAGTTCGGCGAGCAGCTGGCGGTCGATGTCGTCCAGGCTCGACGGCGACCCCCGGAACGGCTGCACGGGGCGCGGTCGGGGTTGCTGTCGCGACGCCATCACCGCAGGATACTCAGCTGAGACGCCTGATTCCGCTGATTGTGCAGAGTTTATCGCTGATTGCTGTGGTTATCGCTGATGCTCGTGTCAGAACCCGAACATCCTCGAGGAGGAGCTTCCATGCGCATCGGTGTCCCCAAGGAAGTCAAGAACAACGAGTTTCGTGTGGCGATCACACCGATCGGCGTGCACGAACTGGTGTCGAACGGTCACCACGTGATCATCGAAGCCGGGGCCGGGGTGGGATCGTCGATTCCCGACTCCGAATACCTCGCGGCCGGAGCACAGATCCTCACCGCGGCCGACGACGTCTGGGCCGGGGCGGACCTGGTGTTGAAGGTCAAAGAGCCAGTCGCCCAGGAGTATCACCGCTTGCGCGCAGGACTCGCCCTGTTCACCTACCTGCATCTGGCCGCGGATCGGCCGTTGACCGAACAGCTACTGGCGCACCGGGTTACGGCCATCGCCTACGAGACCGTGCAACTGCCGTCCGGGGCGCTGCCGTTGCTGTATCCGATGTCGGAGGTCGCGGGCTGTCTGGCGCCGCAGGTCGGCGCGCACGCGTTGATGAAGCCCTACGGTGGTCGCGGAGTGCTGCTCGGCGGTGTCGGCGGTGTCGACCAGGCCAAGGTGGTCATCATCGGGGCGGGCGTCGCGGGCCAGAACGCGGCCAACATCGCCTTGGGTATGGGCGCGGACGTGACCCTGCTCGACACCGATCTCGACAAGTTGCGGATGTCGTTCTGGCGCTACAACAACCGTGTGCGCGGCCTGGCGTCGTCGAAGCTGGCGATCGCCGAGCAGGTCCGCGCGGCGGACATGGTGATCGGCGCTGTGCTGATCCCCGGCGCCGCCGCCCCGAAACTGGTGAGCAACGACCTCGTCGCGCAGATGAAGCCGGGTTCGGTGCTGGTCGATATCGCGGTCGATCAGGGCGGCTGCTTCGAAGACACCCACCCCACCACCCACGCGGAGCCGACCTATCCGGTCCACGAAACGACGTTCTATTGCGTGGCGAACATGCCGGGCTCGGTACCGCACACCTCGACCTACGCACTCACCAACGCCACCCTGCCCTACGTGGTGGCCTTGGCCGACAAGGGTTGGGAACGCGCCTGCGCCGAAGATCCCGGTCTCGCGCTGGGCCTGAACACCCATGCGGGCAACCTCACCAACGCCGCGGTCGCCGCGGCCCACGACCTGGGGGTCCACGCAGTAGTGTGAATCGTTCACCTGCGGGGACGGGTGGCCGGACGGACGAAAGAACTGACTACCCATGCGCGACGAGCAACCGATCCTTTCTCCCGGCGAAACCTGCTGGCAGATCGCCGAGGCGGACCGGCTGGCATGCATCGTCGACGCGGCGGACTACTTCCGCCATGCCAAGTCGGCGATGTTGCAAGCCCGCAAGCGCATCGTGCTGATCGGCTGGGATTTCGACACCCGGATCAAATTCGAACCACACGGCAAGACCCTCGAAGGACCAGAGCGGCTGGGCAAATTCCTGTCCTGGCTGCCGCGGCATCGCCCGGACCTCGAGATCTATCTGCTGAAATGGAACATCGGCGCGTTCACCGCGATGAGCCGCGGGATGACACCGATCTTCGTCGTCAACTGGCTGACCGACCGTCGGCTGCACTTCGAGATGGACGCCGCGCACCCGATCGGGTCGGCACATCATCAAAAGATCGTGGTGATCGATGACCGGCTCGCGTTCTGCGGCGGCATCGACATGACTGTCGATCGCTGGGACACCAGCGACCACCGCGACGACAACGGTTTCCGGACCGCGCCGAACGGCAACCGCTACGGTCCCTGGCACGACGCGACCACCGCCGTCGACGGGGACGCGGCGAAAGCCATCGGCGAGCTGGCTCGTGCCAGATGGAAAGCGGCCACCGGCCGGGAACTGGACCCGCTCGGCGAGATCGCCGGGGACACTCCGTGGCCGCAGGGCCTGGAACCGACGATGCGGTCGGTCGATGTCGGTATCGCGCGGACGCTGCCCGAACTCGCCGACCGCGCCGAAGTTCGCGAGATCGAGGCGCTGTATCTGGCGGCGATCGCGGGCGCCACCAGGTCGCTCTACATCGAAAGCCAGTACCTCGCCTCGCGCACGCTCGCAGAGGCGATCGCGACCCGCCTGCGCGAGCGCAACGGCCCGGAGGTCGTGCTGGTACTGCCCCGCAACGCCGACGGCTGGCTCGAGCAACAGGCCATGGATGGAGCCCGCCGCCGCCTGCTGCACCTGCTGTGGAAGGCCGACACCGAGAATCGGCTCGGCGTCTACTATCCCGTCACCGCCGCCGGTGCGCCCATCTATGTCCATGCCAAGGTGTTGGTGATGGACGACCGCTTGCTGCGGGTGGGATCGTCGAATCTCAACAACCGTTCGATGGGATTCGACACCGAATGCGATCTGGCCGTCGAGGTCACCCCTGCCACCGCAGACGGTGAGCAACTGCGCGAGACCATCCTCGGCATCCGGCGCACGCTGCTGTGCGAACATCTCGACGCCGAACCCGCGAAGTTCGACGCCACGCTCGCCGAGACATCCTCGCTGGTGTGCACCGTCGAGGCACTGCGCGGCGACGGCCGGACCCTGAAACGATTCGAGCCGGCGACCGTCGAGAACGAAGACAGTCCCCTGGCCGAGAACGACTTGATGGATCCCGAGCGAACCCCGACGCGACTGTGGGACAGCCTGTTTCCGGCCCGGGGTGTCCGCACCGACTGATTCGGTTTTCCTGATCGCTGCCTACCCCCTCGACCGCCGTCAGCGATCGAGGGGATTCAGCGCGATGGCGATCGGCATTCCCGCCCACCACAGTGTCGCCGCTGTCGAGCGTGGGCGGACGCGCGCTTCGTGGCGCATCGCGGCGGCGAACTCCCTACTGAATCCGTCGCGTCCGTGGCGGGCGTGGATTTCGGCGATCTGACCGGGATCGAGGTGGTGGGCGCGCAGCCCGACGACGTCCAGGTGGGCGGCGTCGTGCAGCAACCTCGCTTCGGCGCCGTCTTCGCGCGGAGTACGCGGATCCATGTGCCGGGCGATGGCGGTATGGACGCACTGGCCCAGCTCGGGGGTAGCGCCCCGGTCGGTGACGAACGCGCGAGCCCGGTTGGCGCCGAGCAGGGCGAAACACCCCGTCGTCGCATCGTCGGGCGCACCCACTCCGACATCGTGCAGGACGCACGCGAGGTAGAGCGCCTCAGGATCGGGCGCGAGATCGTCCACTTGCGCCAAGGCCGTACCGAATTCCCAGCATCGCAGACTGTGCGCGAGCAGCGCCGGAGTGAGCACTTCCGTCGCCTCGTCGAGCGCGGAGCGACACAGCCGCGAATCCGGCGGTACCGGGGCAGGCCACCCCGGAACGTCGCCGCCGCGACGCAGCCCGCGAACGAGATGGGGCAGGGCCGTGGCCTGCGCGACCGATGCCGCACTCACAGTACGGATCTGCTGCCGTCGGCTGAGCTCGCCGTCACGCTTCATCGGGGCCGCCCACATGGGAAAGTAGATCGGCTCGGGCGATACCGAGCATGACATCCAGGGTCGATCGGTCGACCATCCGTCGCTGGAACAACGAGTAGGCACCGTTCACCGCGGCCCACGAAACCAGCACCAGCGCACGGGCGTCGACATCGCATCCCCCGCGCCGCACTGCGGCGGCGAAGGATTCGACCAACCCGCCCAGCACACCGTCGATCTGCGTCTTGGCTTTCGCCGCCAGTTCGGATTCGCTGATATCGACGTCGGTCAGCGCCAGAATGCGCAGCGCGAGCGGGTTCTCCCGATGGAACGTGACGTAGCGGTCGAAGACGGCGGCCACTTCGTCGCGCGGAATCGGCTCGTCGCCGGTCGGTGCGGACATCGCCTCCGCATGGCGGGTCGCGATGCGCCACGCCAGCGCGGCGTACACATCGGCCTTGCCCGCACGGAAGTTGGCGTAGATCGAACTGACCGCGACGTCGGCCTCACCGGCGAGCATGTCGATGGTGGTGCCGCGGTAGCCCTCTCGCTGGAACAGGATCTGCGCGGCATCGAGAACGGCGGTGTGTGTCCGGCGTTTTCGTCGGTCTGTCGGGGGTTCCAACGTCATACGAAATACCGTAGTCTAATTCCGATATCGTAGTCAACTTCCGATAGGAGTCTCGATGATCACCTCCCCCCGCACCGGCAGCGAAGCAATGTCGCTGTTCCTGCCCCAATCCCCTTTCGTCCAGCACATGGGCATCGAGCTCATCGACATCGACGAAGGCCGGGCCCGCCTGCGCATGCCGTTCCGGGACGAACTCGTCACGGTCGGCGACATGGTTCACGGCGGCGCCCTCGCGAGCTGCATCGATATCGGCATCATGGCCGCGTCCTGGGCAGGCGCGCGCCTGCCCGAGCAGCTGCGCGGCGTCACCGTCTCGATGTCGATCGACTTCATCCAGCCCGCCCGCGCCGAAAGCATCGACATCATCGGCACCCGCCTGCGCGCGGGCCGCCAGCTCAGCACCTGCCGGGTCGACATCGTCGCCACCGATGACGGTCGGTTGATCGCGGCGGGCGGCGGCACTTACAAAGTGGGCTGAATCGCCGTCCAGTCGCGGATCGCGGCGACGAACTCCTCGGGTGCGTCGGACTCGACGTAGGTGCCCGCACCCTCGACGATCACCGTCTTGTGGTCGGTGAACGTCGCTTCCAGACGCTCGCGCTCCTGCGCACGGAAGGCGATGTCGGCATCGCCCCACACGATCAGCGTCGGCAGCTGAGCGACGTCGCCGAGCCCGGCCTCGACCTCGGCGAAGAAGTCCCGGCTCGCGAGAACCCGGCCGGGAAGCACGGCGCTGGCTTGGCGCCGCTCAGGGGTGCCGAGCGCCTGACGGTAGTGCGTCATTTCGGCTGCGGTCGGCTTTCGCCGTCGATGGCCGGTGGGAATGAACCCGTTCACGAGGAGGTTGAGCCGCCGGACCAGGAAGCGGATCGCGGGGCCGCCGATGATGCGACCGAAGGCCTCGAAGTGGAGGACCCCGTTGACCGGCCAGGCCCACGTGTTGGCGAGAACCAGCCGATCGAAGACGCCCGGCCGCCGCTGCGCGACCGCCAGGCCGATCATGCCGCCCCAATCCTGCCCGACCAAGGTGACTCCCTCGAGGCCGAGCGCGTCGACGAACCCGGTGACCACCGCTGCGTGTTCCTCGGGCAGGAAGCGGTAGCCGGGCCGCGGCGAGGACAGCCCGAATCCCGGGTAGTCGAGTGCGACGCAACGGAAGTCGGCGCGCAGTGCACCGATCACGTCGCGCCACAGGAACGACCAGGTCGGATTGCCGTGCAGGAGCAGCAGAGTGGGGCCTGATCCCTCGTCGACGTAGTGCACGGTGTGCCCGTCGATCTCGACGAATCGACTCTCGAACGGGAACAGTTCGTCGTCGACCCAACCGGGCCGCACGCGCTTGGTGGTGTCGACCATGGTGGCCCCCCTCAGGGCTCGGCATCAGGGTATACTTGAGGATCTCACGTGCACTTGAGAAGATCAAGCGATGGTAGGAAACGATGCGTAGCTACGGTCAGTACTGCGGGCTCGCCCGATCCCTCGAAGTCGTCGGTGACCGGTGGAACCTGCTCATCGTCCGCGAGCTTCTCCTTGCCCCCGCTCGCTACCGGGACCTGATCGAGGGCCTGCCCGGCATCGCGACCAACCTGCTCGCCGACCGGCTTCGCGACCTCGAGGCCTCGGGTGTGGTCGAGCGGCGACTGACCGGCGAGGGCAGCGTGGTCGAGTACGCCCTGACGCCGTGGGGTGCCGAGCTGCGCCGACCGATCGAGAGCCTGATTCGCTGGTCCACACCGTTGATGGTTCGTGGTCCCGCCGACGGTGACGCCTTCCGCCCCGGATGGCTCGCCCTCGCCGTCCCCGCCTTGCTCGACGCCCGTATCGAGGTTCGTCCGTCGGCGACAGTCGGTCTCGAGATCGGCGACTCACTCTTCCAGCTCCGCGCGTCGCGCTCGGGCTTCGAGGTCGGCGCGCACGACGGCCGCGCACTCGACGCCACTGTCCGCGCTGACCCCGGCTACATCCTCGGCCTCGCCGCCGGCGCGATCACTCTCAGCGATGCCCTCGCGCTCGGGTTGGTCGCGATCGATGGCGACGAGTCCGTTGCGCGCGCTGTCTTCGCCTGACGCGGTCACCGGTTTCAGGCGCTCGCCACACCTGGTGAGCGATCGAACGGCGGGTTTAGTCTCGAAGACATGGAGTTCCGCACCAGAGCGTGTCTCGTGGCGTTCGGCTCGGCCATCGCTCTGCTGTGCGGCTGCGCCCCCAGCGAGCGGGCCGAGCAGGCAACCACCCGGACCGGCGCGTCCGGCCCCGACACCACCGTCACCGAGGAGCTCGACGCCCCGTGGTCGATCGCCTTCCACGGCTCGACCGCACTGGTGAGCGAACGTGACAGCGCCCGCATCCTCGAAATCGGTACCGACGGAACACAATACGAGGTGGGGGTCATCGAGGACGTCGAGCCGTCCGGCGAGGGCGGTCTGCTCGGCATCGCGGTGCGCGAGGGGCACCTGTTCGCCTACTACACCACCGCCGACGACAATCGCATCGAACGATTCGACCTCACCGGGCAGCCCGGCAACCTCGGACTGGGCAGCGGCACAACGATTCTCACCGGCCTACCCGCCGCCACCAATCACAACGGCGGCCGGATCGCCTTCGGACCCGACGGAATGCTGTATGCCACCGTCGGCGACGCGGGTAATCGCCGAACGGCCCAGGATCGCGCGTCCCTCGGCGGAAAGATCCTGCGCATGACACCGGACGGGCGGGCACCCGCCGACAACCCTCTGCCGGAATCACTCGTCTACAGCTACGGCCACCGGAACCCGCAGGGCATCACCTGGGCGCCGGACGGGCGGATGCTCGCCAGCGAATTCGGCCAGAACACCTGGGACGAACTCAATCTCATCCAACCCGGCGGAAATTACGGGTGGCCCGAGGTCGAAGGCATCGCGGGGCGGGCGGGCTTCATCGACCCTGTGCAGCAGTGGAAACCGTTTGAGGCCAGCCCGAGCGGGATGACGACTGTCGACGGGTTCGTCTACCTCGCGAATCTGCGCGGTGAGCGACTGCGCCGAATCCCGCTCGACGACCTCGCCCACTCGACCGAGCTCCTCGTCGGCGAGTACGGACGCCTTCGCGATGTCGCCGTCGCGCCGGACGGGTCCCTGTGGCTGCTGACGAACAACACCGACGGCCGCGGTGATCCCACCGACAGGGACGACCGCATCGTCCGGCTCGGACTCGGCACCTGAACGCGGCGAAACATCTTGTGCCGCAGGCGTTCACTGCTGGGGATGCAGCACCAGCACGGTGATCTCACTCGGTGCGAACACCCGCATCGGCGGCCCCCAGTAGCCGGTGCCGCGGCTGGTGTAGAGCTGGGTGTTCGCGTGCCTGCTCAGGCCGGAGACGACCGGCTGATCGAGTCGGACCAGATAGTGGAACGGCCAGATCTGACCGCCGTGGGTGTGCCCGGAGATCTGCAGTTCCACCCCGGCCGCGGCACTGTCGGTGACCTGTGCGGGCTGGTGGGCCAGCAGGACGACCGGTGCGGCGGGGTCGGTGCCCGCGAGCGCGGCGGGCAGGTCGGGACCGTGTCCGGGCACATCGGCGGTGGGGTCGTCGATACCGGCGACAACCAACCGGTCACCGTCGCGGTCGATGGTCCGGTGCGCGTTGTGCAGCGGCTGCCAGCCGATGCCGGCCATGTAGTCGATCCAGCTCTGGGCGTCGTCGAGGTACTCGTGATTGCCGGTGATGTAGAACCGGCCGAGCGGCGCTTCGACGTCGGCGAGCGGGGCGACCTGATCGCGGCGCTGCTCCACCGAACCGTCGACGAGATCCCCGGCCAGCCCCACGATGTCGGGCCGCTGCGCATTCACCACGTCGACGACTTCTCGCGACCATCCCTCCCGGTCGATCGCGGCGAAGTGAGTATCGGTGAGCACCACGACCCGCAGCCCGTCGAGCCCCTCGGCCAAGCCCGGGATCGCGATGTCGACGGTCCGAACCTGCGGCACCCGCCGCGCCTCGTACACCCCGTACCCCGTGAGCACCGCCGACACCACCACCACACCCAGAGCCACCCCTTGGGTAACGCGCATCCCGGTGACCCCGGCAACACGCAGCACACCCCGGACAACCGACCCGATCACCGACCAGACGAACACCACCCACAACACCCCGAGCAGCACGTCACCGGCAATCGCCGCCGGGTCGAACTGCGGCGGACCGTGCCCGAAGAACATGGCGACAGGCAGACCGACGAAGCCGGCAACGCAGACCCCGGTCCCGACCCGATACCGCAACCCACTGCGCCCGGTCGGCGCGGCAACCAGCACCCACCACGGCACCGCGAACATCACCGCCGCAACCAACACGATCACTATCAGCACTACAGCGGAGCTCACGAAGTCCCGTTCCACCCAGGGCCACCCCGTCCGGGCAGCACGCCACCCCAGATCATTTCAGTTCAGGTCGTCGCATCAGCCGGCACGGTCATCCGAACTCGTGAGGCGGTCGAGGATGTCCGCTATCGCGGTGGGGTGCAGGCGAATCCCCATGTGGCTGGTGTCGACCGTGTGGACGTCGAAAGGATTGCCGGGTGTGAGGGCGTCGGCTTCAGCGATCATCTTGTCCTGCATTTCGGGTGGGATCGCCCGGTCCCTGGACAGCCGGATGTAGGTGCGTGGGATCGTTCCCCAGGTGCTGGCGTGCACGCGCGAATCGGCGGTCAGTACAGAGGGGGAATCCGCCGGTTCCAGCAGGTTCAGGCAGGCGCGGAATTGCTCGTCCGTGGCGTCGGCCATCAGACCGTCCTTGAGCGCCGTCAGTGTGTCCGGGTGAGCCGTACGCCAGTTGACCGGCACGGTGGCGACGTCGTGGTGGCCGAGGGTTGCCAGATAGGCGGCCACGCTGGGGAGTTCGACGCAGCACCAGGCGGAGATGTAGACGACGCGGGCGAGCGCCTCGGGAATCGCGTTGCCGACAGCGCTGATCGTGGCGCCTCCACCGCTGGTCCCCACGAGCACGACCGGCCCGAACACCCTGGCTCTGCGAACGATGGCTTCGACGTGAGAAACGTTGTCCTGCAGTGTCACCGCAGCCGTCGGCGCCGGCAGTTCCGTGAATGCGGCGAGGTCCTGCGGGGCCTGGTAGGACATCGGGAAGTAGGCGTCGGCGCCGTGGCCCGGGAGGTCGACGGCGATCGCTCTGTGTCCACACAGTCCGAGTTCACGCAGGAGAGGTGTCCAGTATCCGGCGTTGCCGTGCGCGCCGTGCACGAACACGAATGTCGGTCGGCCATCCCACGGGCTCAGCAACTCGGCTCTCCTTCGGTGAACGCCGCAACCACCCACGGTAGAGGAATATCTGGCGGGTCGAGGGCAGCATTCGGCCGCGATCCACAGCATGATGGGGGGATGGCCGAGATGGTGAATGTATGCGTGCCCTGCTGATCCTGATCGTTGTGCTGGCGATCGGGCTGGTTGTGGGCGATCGGGTCGCAGTTGTGGTGGCGCAGAACGAGATCGGACGCCAGGTTGCCGCCGAGTACAACCTGGCGGAGCGACCGGATGTCGAGATCGCCGGGTTTCCGTTCCTGACCCAGGCGGTCGCCGGTACCTATTCCGACATCGACATCAGGATCGGCGACTGGAGTGGGCACAACATTTCCGTCCACGATCTCGACGTCGCGCTGACCGACGTCTCCGCACCGCTGGGCGACCTGATCAACAACCGCACGTCCGAACTTGTCGCGGCTACCGCGACCGCGACCGCGGTGGTCCCCTACGACGTCGTGCTGGGTTTCGCGCCGGCGGGCGTGGAGTCGATCTCCGACAGTCCGCAAGGGCTGCGCGCCACCGGGTCGTTCTCGGTGGCGGGGATCTCGGTGCCCGCGACGGTTTTCGTCACCGTCGCACCGACCGAGGCGGGCATCGAGGTCACCCCGGTCTCGGTCCAGGCGGCGGCAGGCGGACCGACGATCTCCCTGGCATTGCTGCGCCAATCGCTGACCTTCGTCGTGCCGCTGCAAGCATTGCCGCTCGGTGCCCGCCTGACCGCCATCCAACCGGGCGCCGACGGTCTACACGCGACCGCCGTAGCCCACGACGTGCGTTTCGACGATCTTCCGTAACACTCCTTGCCCGGTAGCACGGTCCGCCAGAATTGCCCTGACCTCGCACTTCCTCCCATCGAAGGGATAGTCAATGATGCAGGCGTCGAGAGCGCGAGTTGCCGATACACCGCCCGTCGCGACCGGATTCGGTGGTGACCGTCGACGGCGGTCGATGATCCGCGACAGCGCGTCCGTGGCAGTGCTGGCGGCGCTGGGCGTGAGTTGGATCAAGGCACAGGCTTTCGGCACGGTGGCCTTGGCGACGACGGCGCTGATCGTTCCGGGAACCGGTACCAGCGACCCCGCGGTGGCGCACAACTTCGAAAGCAACGCGTACCAGAACTTCATCGATCCCGGCGCTCGCGGCTGCACCGACAACGAGTGTCCCGGCGTCGCCTTCGTTCCCGTCCCGTATGACGCGGCGCTGTGGCCGGTCATCTCGTCGAAAGGCCCGGACGCGTCGTCGGCGAAATGGGACACCTCGGTGGCCGACGGTGTGGCGAACCTCGACGCGATCGCGACGCGAGTCATGGATTCGAATCCGGGCGCCACCGTTGTCATCTTCGGATACTCACAGGGCGCGACAGTGGCCAGCGCGGAGAAGGCTGCCTCGGCCGAACTGTCGCAGACGGACAAGGACCGCCTGTCGTTCGTACTCATCGCGAATCCGAACCGGCCCAACGGGGGGATCATCGAACGGCCGGTGCGTTTCGGTCGTCTCCCGATCGCCGATATCAGCTTCGGCCCACCCACCCCCACCGATACCGGCATCCGGACAACGGATATCGCGATGCAGTACGACGGCATCTCGGACTTTCCGGCGTATCCACTCAATGTGCTCGCCGACGCGAATGCCGTGCTGGGCACTGTCCTGATCCATCCGTCGTATCTGCAACCCAAGGGCAACGGCGCGGGCAGCCAACCCAAGGCGGGCGCGGCCGTCTACGGATACCCGGACCGCTCCGACTACATCGCGCAACAGAACTGCGCCGCGCATCCCGGGAACTGCCAGCACCACGGCGATACGACCTACATTTCGCTGCCCAACCCGCAGGGAACGCTGCCGCTGCTGTATCCGCTGCGTGCACTCGGGAAACACACCGACCACTCGGCGGTGACAGAACCCGCGGCCGCCCTGATGGAGCCCGCACTGCGGGTACTGATCGAAACGGGATACGACCGCGCGGACTACTCGACGCCTACGCCACTGCGGTTCGACCAGCCGGTGAACCCGGAGAAGACCGCTCAGCTGCCGGCCGATCTTCGGCTCGCCATCGAGCAGGGCATCGCCGACGCCGACGCGGTGATGGAGAACCCGGCACACCACGCCGACCGAACGCTGCCGCTGGAATCGGTACTGGCCAATGCCGAGGATCTGCTACCTCCGAACCCTGCGACGCCTCTCGTCCGCGCTCTCTTCACACCGACGGGCTAGCGCCACCGGTCTCAGGTCGACGCCGATCGGGTGTGCGGCGAACTTTCAGAGTTCGAGAAGTTTGACGAGGTTGATCCCCGCGTCGTCGAGCGGCTGAAGAGATTTCTCGCTGCGACCTCGAATGATCGCGCCTTGGATCGTGCTGACGATGACGCTACCGACCGACGCTGCCGCGGCGGAGTCCATGCCCGTCGAGATCAGCAAATCAGCCAGTCGGCGGGTCCAGTCGGCGAAGACAGTGGCCGACGCCGCTTGCACGGCCGGCGAGTCGGCGCCGCTCTGCGCGGCGGCCACGATCGGGCAGCCTGCGGTGAACGACGACGTGTCGAGTACCCGCTTCCAGAGTTCCACCAGTCCGAGAACGACCTGCGCCGGTGACGACGACGCAGCGACCAGCGCGTCGATCGTCGCACTGATCTGCTGCCCGGCATGCAGGGTCGCCTGCTCCATGAGTTCGTTCTTGCCGCCGGGGAAGTGCAGGTATATCGAGCCTCGGGCGGTCTTGCTGTGGGCGAGGAGCTCGGTCAGCCCGGTCGCGGCGACTCCGTGTTCCCGCATCATGATTATCGCGCTGCGGATGAGGCGTTCTCGTGGCCCCGCCACTGTGTTCATCGGCAACCCTTCCGCAATAGACCGATCAGTTCATCCTACGGTATCGTCGTCGACGATAGAACGATTGGTCTATCCACAGAGAGGGCACGATGACTACCGCAACGCACAACCCCGAAACCCCGGATTTCGCCACCATGAGCGGACTCGAACTGCTGCGCGCGGCGACCGCGATGCCCGATCGAGCCGGAATCGGCACGCTGCTCGGCATGACGGTCGAGGAACTCGAGTTCGGGCGGGTGTCGTTCAGCCTCGTCACGCGGCCCGATTTCGCCAACCCACTCGGCACCACCCACGGCGGTATCTGCGCGACCCTGCTGGACTCCGTGATGGGTTGCGCGGTTCATTCCGCACTGGATGCCGGGGTCGGATACGGCACGCTGGAGCTGAAGGTCAACTACATCCGATCTGTCCCGACCGACGGGCGCCGCCTCATCGGCACCGGCACGACGTTGCATGTCGGCCGCACCACGGCCACAGCCGAAGGCAAGGTGTTCGACGAGGCAGGCAAACTCGTCGCCCACGCCACCACCACCTGCATCATTCATCGCTGACCTCAGCCGGGGCGAACCCCGATCACCAGCGTGACCGGGGCCGGATTCAGCGATCGCGGCGGAGCACGTCGGCATCCGGGGGCTCGGCGGCACGAAGGGGCGCGCCGACGTGGTGCAGGTGGGTCAGCGCCTCGCGGTACGAGGCGATCAGGCCGGTCTCGTGGTACGGCACGCCGATTTCGGCGCAGTAGTCGCGGACGATCACCTGGGCATGACGCAGATTCGGCGTCGGCATGCTCGGGAACAGATGGTGTTCGATCTGATAGTTGAGCCCGCCGAGGGCGAGGTCGGTCACCACACCGCCGCGCACATTGCGGGAGGTCAGCACCTGTCGACGGAGGTAGTCGGGGCGGTCGTCACCGGTCAAGGTCGGCATGCCCTTGTGGTTGGGGGCGAAGATGCAGCCCATGTACAGGCCGAACAGGCCCTGGTGGACGGCGAGGAACACGAGAGCTTTGTCGGCGGGCAGGACCGCGAACAGTGCGGTCAGGTAGAGGGCGAAGTGACCCAACAGCAGCGCGCCCTCCCAGCCGCGATGTTTGACCGAACGATTCTTTAGCGCCCGCACACCGGCCAGGTGCAGGTTGAGGCCCTCCAGCAACAGCAGGGGGAAGAACAGGAACGCCTGCGCCCGTCCGATGAGACGCGGCAGACCGCGGCTGGAACGTGCCTGCTGTTGTGACCAGACCAGGATGTCGGGTGCGACATCGGGGTCGAGTTCCTCGTGGTTCGGATTGGCGTGATGGCGGGTGTGCTTGTCCTGCCACCAGCCGTAGCCGAGGCCGATGCCGGCGTTGCCCGCGATCCTTCCCACGAGCTCGGTGGGCTGACGCAGCCGGAACACTTGCCGGTGGGCGACATCGTGCATCACCAGCGCGACCTGCGCGAACGTCACGGCCATGAACGCCGCGACCAGCAGGGTCCACCACGAGTCGCCGACGAGGACGAACGCCGCCCAGCCGCCCACGAACGCGGCCCCGACGAGACTCAGCCGCATCGCGTAGTAGACAGGGCGGCGGCGCAGCAGCCCCGCGTCGGAGATTCTGCGCAACAGGCGGGCGTAATCGCCGTCGGCGCGGCGCCGCGGCGACCGTGGAGGTGACTCGGGAACCAGAGCAGGTGTCGTCATCTCCCGAAGCTATCGAGCGAATTCTCGTCGGCCGTAATCCCTTGGTATGACATCGAATCGGACTGCGGGGTGATATTCCGGACGCGCCCACGGGCCGACGCGACCGAACGGTGACCCACGGCCGCATCCGCGCCGCCCGAGCGGACGGCGCGGATTCGAGGGTTCAACCGTGACGCTTGCGGGTAAAGAAAGCTCGACACCGTTCGCGAATCCGGCGAACGGGGCGTCCTGGCGGACGTTCACAGGGTGGAGAACAGCTTGCTGAAATTGATCGAGCTCATACGGAAACCGGCACAGGCGACAGTCCCGACCGAGCCCCCGACCGCGGCCGGGTCGCTACGGGCGGGCGACATCGTGCTCACCGCCAAGCGCAGCTACCGGGTGGTCAGCACCAGCTTCGCCGACGACGCCCGCCGCGCGGGCCGGGTGGTCGCCGACACCGTCGACCTGGTCACCGGACGCCTGCGCGTGCTCGACTTCCCGAGCGCCGACACGATGGTCACCGTCAAAACGGCCTAGCCCGTCAGACCGGCCGATGCCGCACATCGGCGGGGTAAGGCTGTCGAGGCGCGGCGTAACCGCCGGTGGCGGGTCCCTCTTTCTCGATCACACGACGCTGCTCGACACTGCGCGCGCGTTCAGCGAACGCGATGTCTCTGGTGCTGAGCACCGATAGCCGGCCCAGCGAGCTCGCGGCGAAGAACAGGATCAGCGCGCCGAGTCCGTAGAAGAACGTCAGCTGCAGCAGCGCGCGCTTCAGATCCGAGGTGGCGACCGGTTCGCCGATGTCCCCGAGACGCAGCAGATCGGCCAGGAACGGCCCGATCACGAACCACGCGCCTGCCGCGACCGACAGCCAGCCACCGAAACTCGCGACCACCCGGTTCCTGCTCATCAGCATGAGCAGTCCACCGACGATCGCGACAACGCCCGGCAGAACCTGCAGCCAGCCGCGGGCCGAGGTCCAGACCCACGGCTCGTCGGGGGTGTACGCGAAATCGAAGTACGGCCCGACGAACGGGATGAGTGCGCCCCAGATGCCGAGGAGCAGCACCGCGAGCCCGCCCAGCGCGCCCCGGCTACGCGGAATACGCAATCGCCCGACGGTCCCGGTCGACACTTTCTCGTCGTGATCCACCATGACGCCTCCGATCATCGAGAACAGAAGTACGAAGCGCTTACCCCGACCGGGACCGAATACGCACCGGCGCCGAAATCACCGCATGGTCTGTGGCAACAACTCCCCGATCAGGGCTTGCACGCGGGACTTGATCTCGTCGCGAATCGGGCGGACCGCATCGACGCCCTTGCCCGCGGGGTCGTCCAGGACCCAATCCCGGTAGCTCACGCCGGGGTACCAAGGGCAGGTGTCGCCGCAGCCCATGGTGATCACGACGTCGGAGGTTTCCACCGCGTCGGAGGTCAGGATCTTCGGGGTCTGCTCGGCGATATCGATGCCGAGTTCGGCCATCGCGGCGACCGCGGACGGATTGATCGTGTCGGCGGGCGCGCTACCCGCCGACCGGACCTCGATCGCGTCACCGGCGAGATGGGCGAGGAATCCGGCGGCCATCTGGGAGCGACCCGCGTTGTGCACGCAGACGAACAACACGCTGGGCTTGGTAGTCATGGGTGGTGCCTTTCAGCCGGCCGAGGCCGGCGAAGTGTGGGTGGTGGGCTCGAATCGTTTGCGCAAGGCCAGGGAGACATAGACCAAGCCGACCAGGACAGGGACCTCGATCAGCGGACCGACGACCCCGGCGAGCGCCTGGCCGGAGGTGACGCCGTAGGTGGCGATCGCGACGGCGATGGCCAGTTCGAAGTTGTTGCCCGCGGCGGTGAAGGCGAGGGTGGTGGTGCGTTCATAGCCGAGGCCGAGGGCCGCGCCCATGGCATAGCCGCCGCCCCACATGATCGCGAAGTAGGCCAGCAGGGGGATCGCGATGCGGACGACGTCGAGTGGATGGGAGGTGATCTGGTCGCCCTGCAGAGCGAACAGGATCACGATGGTGAACAGCAGCCCGTAGAGCGCCCAGGGCCCGATCCTGGGCAGGAATGTCGACTCGTACCAGTCGCGGCCCTTGGCTCGTTCGCCGAGACGGCGGGTGAGGAACCCGGCCAGTAGCGGGATTCCCAGGAAGATCAGCACCGATTTCGCGATCTGCCATGGGGAGACGTCGATGGTGGTTTGTTCCAGGCCGAGCCAGCCGGGTAGGACCGCGAGGTAGAACCAGCCGAGCACGGCGAACATGAAGACCTGGAAGACCGAGTTCAGCGCGACGAGGACGGCGGCGGCTTCGCGATCACCGCAGGCGAGGTCGTTCCAGATGATGACCATGGCGATGCAGCGGGCCAGGCCGACGATGATCAAGCCGGTGCGGTATTCGGGCAGGTCGGGCAGGAACAGCCAGGCCAGGGCGAACATCAGCGCTGGGCCCAGGATCCAGTTCAGCACCAGCGAGCTGATCAGGAGTTTGCGGTCGCCGGTGACGGCGTCGAGGCGGTCGTAGCGGACCTTCGCCAGCACCGGATACATCATGATCAACAGCCCGATCGCGATCGGCAACGAGATGCCGTCGATCTCCACGGCGCTCAGCGTGTCGCCCAGACCGGGAATCATGTGTCCGAGTAGCAGTCCGGCAGCCATCGCGACGCCGATCCAGACCGGCAGGAACCGGTCCAGCGTCGAGAGTTTTCCCACGTCGGCCGGGTGGTCGGTGGTGGTGCTCACGCGGTCACCGCTCCGGCCTCGGTCGCGAGCACGTCCGACAGCCGCGCCAGCGCGTGCGGGACGACCCGGTAGTACACCCAGGACGCGCGGCGTTCACTGGTGAGCAATCCGGCCTCGCGCAGCACCTTCAGGTGGTGGGAGATGGTCGGCTGGGTGACGTCGATACCGGTCGACAGGTCGCACACACAGGCCTCACCGCCTGCTCGGGACGCGATCGCCGAGAGCAGCCGCAGCCGGACCGGGTCGGCGAGCGCCTTGAACAGCACGGCCAGTTCGGCGGCGGTCTCGCCGCTCATCGGTGGGCGGGTGCGAGGTGTGGCCTCACACGAGGGTGAGGCCACACTCAGCGGCAAGTCTTGATTCGACATATGTCGATATTGATCGATATCGAATCAAGAAAGCAAGCGAACGTCGAGTGAACTCGCTCGCTCTCGGATCGGGTCAGCCGCAGCAGCTCGCCCCGGAGGCCACGGCCTTCGTTTTGGCCTCGGTTCCGCAGCAGGCACCGTCAGCTTCGGCTTCGGCGGCGGTTCCACAGCAGACGTCGACTGCTTCGGCGTCGGTAAGGCCGAGTTCGGGCGCGGTGCCGAAGGTTTCGCTGTCGGCCAGCACCGTGTAGACCTCCCACCGCTCAGCGCCCGGCCCGGTCACCCACACCTTGTCCTGGGTGGCGAAGCAACAGGTGGTCGCGATCTGCTCCTCGGTGAACAGGCCCGCGGCGGAGAGCCGGGCGATCTCGCCGCGCACCTGCTCGGAGGTGTCGACCTCGACGCCGAGGTGGTTGATGGACCCGCCCTGACCCGCGTTCTCGATCAGTACGAGCTTGAGCGGGGGCTCGGCGATCGCGAAGTTGGCGTAGCCGGGCTTGCGCTTGGCAGGTTCGGTGCCGAACAGGGTCGAGTAGAACCGCACGGCGGTGTCGAGGTCGTCGACGTTGAGGGCCAGCTGGATACGAGACATGATCGAACCTCCACTTGTGTGACATATATCGAAGAACTTGTGGTGCCGAGTCTGCTCACCTTTTCGACATATGTCAATACCGCGGGTAGGGTCGGTTTCATGCCCAAGGCACTCCCCGTGATCGACATGTCCACCCCCGTCTGCTGCGCCCCTGTCGCGGCGGGGCCCGTCGATGACGCCGCCGCGCTGGAGGTGGCGTTGCGACTCAAGGCGATCGCCGACCCGGCCAGGGTCAAATTGCTGTCGCTGCTGCTGACCAGCCCGCTCGGCGAGGAGAACGGCGGCGATCTCGCCGCCGCGGTCGGCCTGAGCGAGTCCACGGTCTCGCATCATCTCGGCCAGTTACGCAAGGCCGGCCTGGTGGAGTCCGAGCGGCGCGGGATGAACACGATTCACCGTGCCCGCCGCGACGCACTGTCCGCGCTGTGCACGGTCCTGGATCCGAACTGCTGCACCTAGTTCGCCGCGCAGCGCACCGCCACGGGCACGTCCGGCTGGACGGTTGACGATCACCACGGCCGGTGGATCAGCTCCGGTGTGGGTGGCCGATAACCGGGTATAGCCCGGTATCGCGCACCTCCGCCGACTACGAGCTGACGCTTTCCGTTCGAGCGTGCAGGCAAGAGCAGGTACGCGTCGATGTGACCGAGCGAGAACAACGCGGCCGAGGAGGCGATCCACGACATGGTCCAGGTGACGCGCACGATCCATGCCCCGGTGGAAGAGGTGTTCGCGGTGCTCGCCGATGGATGGTCCTATGCGAGTTGGGTCGTCGGCGCCTCCCACATCCGCGACGTGGACGACACATGGCCGGAGGTGGGAGCTCGCATTCATCACAGTGTCGGACCGTGGCCGTGCACCGTCCAGGACACGACGTCGGTCCGTGCCATCGATTCGCCGCACAGCATCGAACTCGACGCCAGGCTCTGGCCGATCGGCGCCGCGGTAGTCCGGGTGGAGCTACGCGCCATCGATCCCACGTCGTGTGAGGCCGTGATGACCGAACGCGCCGTTCGCGGACCGAGCCGGTTGTTGCCGCACGCGGTCCAGGCGCTGCCGCTCGTGCCACGTAATCGCGAATCGTTGTCGCGGCTCGCCGACCTTGCCGAGGGCGGGTACCCGGATGCGAGAGCCGAGGGCCGGGACGGGTGACGGCCATGCCCACGAACGCAACCCCATTGATCCGAAGGAGTGCACGGTGCCTCAGCAACCACTGACCGGAAAGCACGTCGCCATCCTGGCCACCGACGGAGTCGAACAGGTCGAACTCGTCCAGCCACGCGACGCCGTCGAGGACGCGGGCGCCACCACCGCATTGCTCTCCTTGGCGAACAGCGCCATCCAGGCCATGAACCATGACGTCGAGAAAGGCGACACCTTCCCGGTGGACCGACGCGTCGCCGAAGCCGCCGTCGACGACTTCGACGCGCTCCTGCTCCCCGGGGGCACCACCAACCCTGACAAGCTCCGCCAGGACCCCGCGGCGGTCGCCTTCGTCAAGGAGTTCGCCGCCACCGGCAAACCGATCGGCGTCATCTGCCACGGACCGTGGATCCTCGTCGAGGCCGACGCCGTCCGCGGCCGTACCCTCACCTCCTACCCCAGCGTGCGCACCGACATCCGCAACGCCGGCGGCACCGTGGTCGACCAGGAAGTCGTCACCGACAACGGCTTGGTGTCGAGCCGAAATCCCGCCGACCTGCCCGCCTTCTGCGCCAAGATCGTCGAGGAATTCGCCGAGGGCAGACACTGAACTCGGCCCGGGTAAGCGGCACTTCCGCTTCGCGGCGGTCGCCTGGCGCTGGTATCGCTGTCGAATTGCGTCGTTTCGTTCGGCGTATCGGGGTATGCGGCCCGCATGACATCGTGGTGGTTCGCAGGTACGCCGACGCCGGCCCGGCTTCCGCTCGCCGGTGACATCGAGGTCGACACCGTGGTGATCGGTGCCGGGATCGTCGGACTGACCACCGCCTTGCTCCTGGCCGAGCAGGGCCGCCAGGTCGCCGTCCTCGAGGCACGCCAGATCGGCGCCGTGACAACCGGCGCGTCCACCGCGAAGATCTCCCTGCTGCAGGGAACCCGCGCGCAGGCGATCGCCCGCCGGCACGGCACCGACGCTCTGTCGACGTATCTGGCCGCGAATCAGGCGGGCTTCGACTGGTTGCTCGACTTCTGTATCGACCACCAGATCGCGACTCAGCGCGTTCCCGCGGCCACCTACGCACAGAATGCCGGCGAGTTCGCGGCGGTCCGCGCCGAGTACGAGGCCACCCGAGCGGTAGGACTGCCCACCCAGCTGATCGACGAGTTCGACGTCCCTTTCCCCACGCACGGCGGTGTCCGGCTCAGGGAGCAAGCGCAGGTCGATCCGGTCGCGGTTCTCACCGCGCTCGCGGCCGAGATCGAGGCGAGCGGCGGCTGGATCTTCGAATCGACGCGCGCACGGCGACTTCGCCGACGCGAAGGTCGCGTGGTGATCGGCACCGACCAGGGCGAGGTCTCGGCGGCGAACGCGATCGTGGCGACCGGATCACCGGTGTTCGACCGGCTCGGCCTCGCGGCACAACTCACGGCCCAGCGGTCCTACCTGGCCGCGTTCCAGGTTCCCGGACCGATTCCGCAAGAGATGTTCATCAGCGCAGGCCGGCCGATCCGTTCGCTGCGCTGGTGCCCCACCGAGGCCGACGACGTCCTGCTGGTCGGTGGTAGCGGCCACGACGTCGGCCGCGTCGATTCCGAGGCCGATCATGTCCGGGACTTGCTGGACTGGACGAATCGCTGGTTCCCCGGCGCGCGACTCCTCGATCGTTGGTCCGCGCAGGACTACCACCCGATCTCCGAACTGCCCTACGTCGGCGCGGTGCAGCTCGGTGCCGTCGAGGTGCAGTGCGCGACCGGTTTCGCCAAGTGGGGCATGACCAACGGCGTCGCCGCCGCACTGGTGTTGGCCGGCAGGCTGACCGAGCGGCAGCCCGCGTGGTCGCGAGCCTACGACGGCTGGCGTTCCGGTGCGGTGAAGTCCCTGGTCGCGGGCGTGCAGGCCAATACCGCAGTGGCACGGCACCTGTCGACCGGATGGCTGCACCTGCTCGGCACCGACGCGGGAACGACGCCGCCCGAGGGAGAGGGCAGGGTGGAGCGTCGCGGCGTGCACCCGACCGCGCTGTGCACCGTCGCTGGTGAAACCCACACGGTGTCGGCGGTCTGCACACACCTGCGAGGCATCCTCAACTGGAACGACGCGGAGAAGACCTGGGACTGTCCGCTGCACGGGTCCCGTTTCGCACCGGACGGCGCGGTGCTGGAAGGCCCAGCGACCGCACCGCTTCCCCACTGATTGTCCAGCGCGTTGCCGACCGGCTACGCCGAGCCGATCAGGTCCGATCGTCGTCGGTGGTTCCGGTACGCCGACCGAACTCGTCGCTCTCAGGAGTCAGGGTCAGTGCGTCCTGCGGGTCGAGGCCTGCCGACACGGACCACTCGCCACGCAACCGCTGGATCGCGGCTTCCTCGCCACCGCTATCGGCGAGCTCGATGTCGCGACGCCACTGAGCGATGATGTCCAGGGGATCCATGAACTTCTCCTCCTCCGACGATGTGATGACCTGCTCGCGCGGCCTACGGCCGCATCGTCGTGTTACCTCGAAATCCGCGTCCCAAACAGCCGCACGCCGATGTCGGGTCGTGGATGACGCGCTCACAGCCGGGCGATCACCAAGGCGGCACAACCGATCAGTGGTGGTACCAGCTGGATCAGGGCCGGACGCGTCTTGTCCGGCGAGGATGCGAGCAGCACCACGCCGGCAGCCACCATCGAACCGGCCCCGGCCAGCACGAGCGCGAGCCCGATTCCCTTGTCCCCGAACGCGGTGAACCCCATGCCGATCGCCGCCACGACGGCCAGGAAGAGGTTGTAGAACCCCTGGTTGAAGGCCATTTCCTTGGTGGCCTCGGCCTCCGCGGCGGATATTCCGAAGGTCGCTCGCGTCCGCGCCGACGTCCACTGCAGTGACTCCATCACGAAGATGTAGCCGTGCAGCAGCACAGCGACTCCGGTGAAGATCAACCCGATCGCGGTCATCGATCCGCCTCGCCCGGGCTTCCAGCTTTGCCTTTGCCCTGGCCCTTGCCTTTCCCCTTGCCCTTCCCTTTACCGCCGGCGTCGCTGTCGGGCTTACCGCCTTCGTCACTGTCGCCGATGGCTTCGGCTGCGCGTTTGCCGATCTGGGCGCTCTCATCGTGGTGCAGTTGCGTCGGGGGAAGTGATCGGGGCGCAGCGGCCGCTGTTCCGGCCGCCACGAAAGCGATGGTGACGCCGATCGCCAGGGCGGACGCGATTCTGTGAGTCGACAACGTGTATCCCCTTCTCGTCGTGGAAGTGGTACGTCGGAGATGAACCGATCCAGCCTATAGGCGGTAACACCCATCCGCGGGTCTGCGCGCAGCGAAGTCCGTCGCGATTGCGCACAACCATTGGAGGATCTGTGAAGACTGAACTCGACGAGATAGCCATCGCGAGCACCGTGAAGGCCGGACACCGTGCACTGCGTGTACAGGTCGGCGATCCTCGCCAAGACCATGCGACACAGGGATGGCGGTGCACGTACCGCGTTGTCGGCAGTCCCGTTCGCGAAGCTCGCGGACCGGACAGGTTGGCTGCCATCTATGCCGCGTTGATCGACATTTCGCACGCCGCGACGCTCGTCAGCTCGTCGGGCCGCCCTGACGACTCGGACCACTCGCGAGTACCCGTGCATCCTCCCCTGCCGGTAGTCGGCACCTCGGCATCCGCCGCGAAGGCCCGCGAGTTCGGTCCGCCGCTGGCGGCCAAGGCCGTGCACACCACCGGGGGTCCGGTGGTGATCACGCTCGGACGACCCCGCCAAGACCCCGATCGACCGCACACGTTTCTCTGCCCCTTCCGGATCGACGATCGCACCGAAGCGTTCGGACAGGGGATCGACGAGGTGCGCGCGGTGATCTCGGCGGTCCGCGGGGTGGGCTCCATCCTGGGGATCCCGCTGGACTGGCCCGCGCCGCGCACCGTCGCGCGGGGACAACAACGACGCTGACCAGGAAGGCAGCGGCGGTGCGTTATCGTCGGCTACCGGCGAAGAAGCAAGCTGCCCCGACCATCCATGCTGACCTGACAATCAGGGAGGAATCGTGGACGTTACCCAGCTGATCCTTGATGACCACCACGAGCAGCGGCGGCTGTTCGCGATCGTGGAACAGATCGATCGCACCGACACCGGTGCGCTGTCATCGATCTGGGACAGACTCGCGGCTTTCCTCGAGCTACACGCGCAGGCCGAAGAGGAGATCTTCTACCCCGCGCTGCTCGAGACGGGGATCGCGGCCAGGCGCACGAGCGCGGTGGAGGACGAGACGCTCGATGCCATCCACGATCACAACGAGATCAGAGACGCGGTGGCCGACGTCGCGCGTCACCACGTGGGCACCGATGACTGGTATGCCGCCGTCGCGGCGGCCAACCTCGCCAACAGCGACCACATGGCAGAGGAAGAACGCGAAGGCCTCACCGAATTCCGCCGGTTGGCCCCGGTATTGCAACGCCACCGGCTGGCTGTCACGTTCGCCGCCTACGAGGCGCGCCACTACGCCGGTGTCCGGCCGGTCGACAAGGATCCCGGCAGCTATGTCCGCGCCGTGGAGGAGCAGGAGCCCCTGGCGAACGGATCGCTCGCCGTGGGCAGTCTGAAGCAGAACTGACTCGAGACGTCGGGGAAATCGGCGCCCCTGTTTCGACCTGATGCGCTCGGGTATCGCGCGGTTGTAGATCGAACCACAGACCGCCGCCGGGAACAGGATGGCCGACCTCCTGACCGGCGGGCGGGCGGTTGCCGGGGTCAGCGCGTCCCGTTCGGGCGCTGTCCCACACGACGGCCCCGGCAACCGCCAACCACTCCGGCGCCGGAGGAGTCAGTGTTCGGGTGGGTCGGCCCGTTCGACACCGAGCTGCTGGTCGTCGAAGGCGCCCTGCGCTGATCGGCGATGTGCGAGCCACGGTCGAACCAGCCAGGTCCCGATGAACAGTGCACCGAACACCACCCCCGCTACCGCCGCCGCGACAGGGCCCGCCACGACATCGAAGAGCAGCACCGCCACTCCGACAAGTGCCACGCCGAGCAGTATCACTCCGGTGAGCGCGAGTTGATTCGACGCCGAGACCAGCCACGCGAGCTGATGCCGGCGAAACAGCAGCCGATGCGCGGCCACGGGGGCGACCAGCAGCGCGGTAGCGCAGATCGAGGCGGTGAGAACGACCAGGTACAGCACCCGCATCGACGTGCTCAACGATTCGAATCGAGGCTGGAACGGCAGCACCATCAGAAACCCGGTGAGCAGTTGAACGCCGGTCTGCACCACGCGCAATTCCTGCAGCAGTGCTGCCCAGTTCCGGTCGAGCCGCTGGATCTCGGTCTCGCCACGAACGCGCCGATTCCAGGAAGAGTCATCCATCACCAGACCCTCCTGCCTCGGCGCTCCGAATACGGTCCATCGCCGAGCCGAGAACCCAGTTTGCGGTGGTGACTCGAGAACGCGCCGCCGTCCTCCACCGAAGTGATCACCCCAGTATTCACCTCCACGACAGAAAGTACGTCGGATACTCGGTCGAATCCGTACCCCATGGGCTATTACAACAGGACGGTCACAACACCTGACAGACGAATACTCGCGTGCTCAAATGGGTACTACCAACCGCTCGTGAGAACGCAGGAACAACCGGGACACCGCGAATCCTGCCGGTGCCGAGGAAATCCCACTCGGGGTGTAGTAGTCCTACCGGATCACCGGCCACAGTCCCCGCAGCGTCGGCGAAAGCACAGTTCCAGAAAGACCGAGGAAGTTGTCATGCGCTATTCCGACCATCTCGCACTCGACTTCGTTGATCCCGTGCCCGAATCGGAACCTGAAGCACCATTCGTCCACTGGCCCGAACCCAGTCCGTTGCAGTCATGGTGGACCGAGATCATGGGCGGGATCAGGAACAGAGCTATGCAGTGATCGTGCCGGCCCCGATAGCCAGATCGACACCGACCAGGCACACCGACGTCGAGGTCGACGTGCTCGAGACCGGGCAATGCGAGACCGACGAGGGAGTCAGCGCCGTCCGGTTCCGGTGTGGTAGAGGAATCTCGAGAGCTGTTCGATGACGGCGAGTGGCTGCTCCTGCTGGACCCAGTGCCCGGCATCGGGTACCGAATAGGTACCGGTGAACTGCGCGCACACGTCTTCCGCCATGGTGCGCAGCGCGCCGGGCGATTGCCAAATACCCCAATCGCATCGGCCGGCAATGAATTGGGTGGGCACTTCGATACGTGGGACGGTCGGCGTTGCTGTGAGCGGCAGGGTGAGAGCTCTGTACCAGTTGAGTGGGCCCTGGAATTCCGTGCGACCGAATTCTCGAGCGTAGAAATTCAGTTCTTCGTCGGTCAGCCAGGAACAGCCGGCCCGCTCCTGCGGTGAGGGTAAGTGCGGCGCTACTGTTTCCGGCATGCCGACGCCCGCGTCCATGACGTAGTACCGCGGCAGGAGTGCCAAATCGGCCGCGGTCGGTCCCGGGAGTTCTCCGGCGTCCGCATTGCCCGGCCAGTCAGCGCTCTTCATATGGAAATACGCGCGCAGAAAGTCGGCGATCCCTTGCGGGGCATGGTAAATGTCTGCGGCGCTCGAGGTTCCCGCGAAATAATGCTGGTAGTGCCTGCGCGGTGGTGACAGCGCGCGCAGGGCGTCGTCGAGTTCGGTCGAGGACTTGGGGATTCCCGCACCCGCGAACGGCGCGCTCATCATCGTCAACGAGCTGATGACGTGTTCGCCGCCGAGCGTGGCCCATCCCGCGACAACAGAGCCGAAGTCGTGCCCGACCAGATGCGCCCGGTCATAGCCGAGTGCGCGAACCAGACTCAGCGCGTCGCGGGCCAGGTTGTCGGTTCGGAAGGACGCCAGGTCGGTGACATCGCTGCCCGTCGTTCGGCCGTAGCCGCGTTGATCAGGGGCGACCACATGAAATCCGGCGTCGGCCAGCGGCGCCAAGACCTTGCGCCACGAGTACGCCAGTTCGGGAAAACCGTGCAGCAGCACCACCAGCGGACGACCGGAACGGCTGTGGCCGGCTTCGAGAACGTGCACGCGCAACCCGTTGACGTCGTCGACGAAACGAGACCTCACTCCCTCCGCCAGCCCCGGAAAGTCGACATCCTGACCCATAGCGCCCTCCTCCACCCACGAATGTGGTTGCGCCGCATTCAAACACGGACGCGGACAATCCGGCCAGCGGTCGTTCTCCCTCGACCGAGTCGATGGTGTAGCTCGCTAAAACAAAGACACAGGGGGAACCGCCCAACGATATACGGCCCCCGACCACAAACCAGGTGTCAAAAACGACAAACCAACCCAGCAACCAC
>NZ_JBHTUD010000004.1:0-215497 GCF_042794235.1 Nocardia sp. NPDC056541 | reverse complement strand
GTGTAGCTCGCTACACCATCGACTCGGTGGACAGCTCGATCGTATTTCCGGCCCGCGACGACAACCATGGAGTCATGACCGAGACACCAGCCGAGCAGACACTCGTGGTCGACATCGCCGGCGAACCCACCGTGGCGCTCGATGCCACGCAGGAGACACCGCAGCGCCGGACGGGCCCGCTGGGGGCGATCCTGCGCGCACCGTTCGAGGCCAGGACGTGGAAGGAGCTCGCCTATCTGGTCCTGTCGTTCGTTCTGGGCTGTGTGGCCGTGTGCTACCTGTTCTTCGGGTTCGGCGGCGGGCTGTACGCGTCGATCGTGCTCATCGGTATCCCGTTGCTGGCGGGGGTGCTGCTCGGCGGGCGGGTCTGGGGCCGGATCTACCGGTTCCTCGGGCGCGGGCTGCTCGGCGCCCACGTCGAATCACCACCGGATTTCACCAGGTCGAGCGGCTTGTTCGGTTTCCTGAAGAGCGCGTTCACCGATCGGCCGAGCTGGCGGGCGGTGTTGTTCCTGCTCGCGCAGTCGGTGCTCGGTGTCGCGGTGGGCTGGGTCGTCCTCGTGACGATCGCGATGGTCGGGTTCACGGCGATCTCCCCCGTGCCGTGGGCGCTGCTCGATCCGGTGCAGGTGGACGACAACGGCGTGGAGCACCACAGTCTCGCGCAGTTCGGAACGTTCTACATCGATACCTGGCCGCGGGCGCTCGCCATGGCCGGGATCGGCATTCTGCTGTGCTTCGCGCTGCCGTGGCTGATCCGGGCAATCTGCTGGGTGCATCGGATGCTGATCGTGCACCTGTTGGCGGCGACACCGCGCGACCGGCAACTGGCGCAATTGCGGGCCAGCAGGCGCGCCGCGGTGGACGACGCGACCGCCACGTTGAGCCGGGTCGAGCGCGACCTGCACGACGGCACGCAGGCGCGGCTGGTCACCATCGCCATGGCGCTGGGCAGGGCCGAAGAACGACTGGCCGCGGGCGGCGACGCCCGTGACCTCATCGCCGAGGCGCGCGCCAACTCCAAGGAGGCGCTCACCGAACTGCGCGAACTGGTGCGCGGCATCCATCCACCCGCGCTCGAACTCGGTCTCGGCCCGGCGCTGGAGACGCTCACTGCCCGCTGCGCGGTGCCGGTCGACCTGCGTGTGCAGATCCTGCGGCGACCGAGCCCGGCCATCGAGGCGATCGCCTACTTCTCCGTCGCCGAGCTACTGACCAATGTGGTCAAACACGCGCACGCGAACCGGGTGGCGGTGTCGGTGCTGCCCGACAGTCTGCGGTCCATCGCGGTCACCGTGCGGGACAACGGAATCGGTGGTGCGCCCCGTCCCGGCACGCAGACCGTCACCGGCAGTGGGCTGGCCGGGCTCGCCGCCCGCGCTCTCGCTGTCGACGGCACGCTCACCGTCGACAGTCCCGCCGGTGGGCCTACCGTGGTGACCATGATCCTGCCGAACGAGGGCCCGCAGTGATCGCGGGCGGTGCGCACGGACCGTTGCGGGTGGTGATCGCCGAGGACAGCGCGATCCTGCGCGACGGGCTGGCCGGGCTGCTCACCGAACGCGGTCACGAGGTGGTGGCGATGGTCGGCGACGCGACGTCGCTGAGCGAGGTCGTCGGCACCCACCGGCCCGATGTCGCGGTGGTGGATGTGCGGATGCCGCCCACCTTCACCGACGAGGGTCTGCTGGCCGCCATCGAACTGCGCAGGAAGTATCCGGATACCGGCGTGCTCGTGTTCTCGCAGTGGATCGAAACCCGTTACGCCACAGAGCTTCTCGCCGCCGGAGCCAGCGGCGTCGGCTACCTGCTCAAGGATCGCGTCGCCGACGTCGGTGACTTCGTCGACGCGCTGCACCGGGTCGCCACCGGCGGCACCGCACTCGATCCCGAAGTGGTGAGTCAGCTGATGGGCGCGTCCCGGCAACAGGATTCGCTCGCCCGGCTCACCCCGCGCGAGCGGGAGGTGCTCGAGCTGATGGCGCAGGGCCTCACCAACAACGCCATCGCCACCTCGCTCACCGTCACCGAGCGGGCCGTCGAGAAGCACATCGGCAATATCTTCACCAAACTCGATCTGCCACCGTCGGATACCCGCCATCGCAGGGTGCTGGCGGTGCTGCGGCTCAAGGGATGAGCCGCAGACGACCTACCGTCAGACGGCAGGGCCGCTGTTCGGCGCTGTCGCGGCGACACTGCCGGCGATGCCCTTGGCGATGGAGCCGGTGATCCGCTCGGTCACCGCGCTCGTCGAGCGCAGCAGCAGTTGCAGCGCGGGCTTGCCCTCCACGGCGAAGGTCCACGTCAGCCGGGTTCCCGTGGCGGTCGGCGTCAGCTCGATGTCCTCGGCGAAGCGGCGCAGGCCGGGGATCGAGGCGAAGTCGACGGTAAAGGTCATGCGCCGCTGGTCGTCCCAGCGGTAGAAGCGTTCGGTCAGCGCGGCGATGCGCCCGAGGGTGACGACGCGGCAGGTGCCGACGCCGAACGGGCGCGGCGTGGTCCACCGCAGGCCGGTGACCAGCCCGGACCACGACACCAGCGCGTCATCGGCGACCAGGGCCGCCCACACCGCCGAGGGCGGCGCGGCAATGTCGATGACGTGGACGTAGCGGTTCGCCGCGTTCGCGAGGAACGCGTCGTCGGATTCGGTCAATGCGAAAGCCTGAGCCATAACTGTCCTTGTTCTTCCTGTTGTCGATCGACTGTCGATAATCCGTTCCAGCACAGGGCGGCCGCGGTGTCGACCGCGTCGCTTTTGGAGATCGGCCGCCCTGCCTCCAGCCAATGGCCGGCCGTGAGGCGGCTGATACCCACCAGCGCCCAGGCGTGGATCTCGGCCCTGGCCTCGTCCACCCCGCCCGCGCGCAGTTCCACGCTCACCAGGGCGGCGCAGTCGCGCATCGCGGTGCGCACCCGCCATTCGACCGACGGCTCGCTGGGCACCGGCGATTCGAACACCAGCACATACCCGCCGACGTCGTGTTCGACGAAGTCGAAGTAGGACATCACCGCCCGGCGCACCCGCTGCCGTGGGTCGGTGTCGCGGGCGACGGCGGCCCGGACGCCGTCGACCATCCGGTCCAGATTGTGCTGCAGCACAGCGAGATACAGGTCGAGTTTGCCCGCGAAGTGGTCGTAGAGCACCGGTTTGCTGATCCCGGACCGCGCGCTGATCTCCTCCATCCGGGCGCCGTGGTAGCCGTGCGCGACGAACACGTCTTGCGCGGCGACCAACACCGCCTGTCTGCGGCGGGCCCGCGCGGCGGGCCCCCGCAGACCGAGCGGTGACGTGTCGGTTCGCACCTAGCTGTCTGCCTCGGTCACCGGTCGGCCTCCGCGGAACGGTCCCGGATGTCGGTGACGATGGCGGAGAAGTCGCGCCCGGCGTCGGTCTGGTTGAACCGCGCGTAGATCGCGGCGGCGAGTTCGCCGAGCCGGCCGTCGACCCCGTTGGCCTGCAACGCGTTCGCGGCCAGGGTGAGGTCTTTCGACATCAGCGCGGTAGCGAAGCCGGGCTGGTAGTCGTTGTTGGCCGGGCTGGTGGGGACCGGGCCGGGCACCGGGCAGTAGCTGGTCAGTGCCCAGCTCTGGCCGGATGCGGTGGAGACCACGTCGAAGAACGACTGATGGCTCAGGCCGAGCCGCTCACCGAGAACCAGTGCCTCCGACAGGCCGATCATGGAGATTCCGAGCAGCATGTTGTTGCAGATCTTGGCGGCCTGACCGACGCCGGAGTCACCGCAGTGCACCACCTTGCCGCCCATTACCTCCAGCACATCGCCGGCGTCGGCGAAGTCGGCGGCCGTGCCGCCGACCATGAAGGTGAGGGTGCCCGCGGTGGCACCGGCCACCCCACCGGAGACCGGTGCGTCCAGCGGTCGATGTCCGGCCGTCACAGCCTGGGCCGCAGCGGCTTTCGCGTCGGCCACATCGATGGTGGAACAGTCGAGGAACAGGGTGCCCGGCGTGGCGGCGGGCAGCAACTCGGCGTAGACGTCGAGGACGAGTTTGCCGTTGGGCAGCATGGTGATCACCACGTCACGGTCGACGGCGGCCTCGACGGCGGTGGCCACCACCGTCGCGCCGTCGGCGCGCGCCTGCTCCTGCGCGGCGGGCACCGGGTCGTAGGCGAGCACGTCGTAGCCCGCCCGCACCAGATTCGCCGCCATCGGGCCGCCCATGTGGCCGAGCCCGAGGAAACCGATCGTCTTCGTCATCGCTGTGCCTCCGCTGTCGTCGAACCCAGTTCCGCCGCACCCAGACCGGCGAAGTACGCCGCCACCTGCTCGTCGGTCACCTCGGCGAGGGTCGCGGGCCGCCACTGGGGATTGCGGTCCTTGTCGATCACCTGGGCGCGGATGCCCTCGACCAGGTCGTGCGAGCCGAGTGAGGCGACCGAGACCCGATATTCCTGGTCCAGCACCGCCTCGAGGCTCGGCAGGTCCTGCGCGGCACGCAAGGCCCGCAGCGTGACTTTCAGCGCGACAGGGGATTTCGCGAGGAGAGCAGCGGCTGCCTCGACGGCCTCGGGCGCTTCGTCGGCCTGGAGCCGCGCCGCGATCTCCTCGACGGTGTCCGCGCTGTAGCAAGCGTCGATCCAGCGCTGCTGTGCGAGCAGGTCCGAGGCCGGCGCGGACTCGGCGAACTTCGCGATCGCCGCGTCGACACCGACGGTGCCCAGCGCGTCGAGCAGCTCGGGTAGTGCGTCGGAGGGCACGTAGTAGTCGGCGAATCCGGCCGCGATCGCGTCGCCCGCGGACATCCGCGCGGTGGTCAGCGCCACGTGCGTGCCGAGCTCACCCGGTGCCCGCGAGAGCAGGTAGGTGCCACCGACGTCGGGGACGAATCCGATGCCGACCTCGGGCATCCCGATCTTGGACCGTTCGGTGACGATGCGGTGGCTGCCGTGTCCGGCCAGGCCGACCCCGCCGCCCATCACGATGCCGTCCATGATCACTACATACGGCTTGGGATAGCTGCCGATCAGCGCGTTGAGGTGGTACTCGTCGCGCCAGAACCGCCCGGTGGGCGAATCGGCGCCCGCCGTGCCGCCTTTCGCGTCGGCGTGGATGGCGACGATGTCGCCGCCCGCGCAGAGCCCGCGCTCCCCCGCGCCGGTGACCACGACGGCGCGCACCGCGTCGTCGTGAGCCCAGGAGCGCAGTGCGTCGGTGATGGCCAGTGTCATCGCGTGATTGAGCGCGTTGATGGCCTTGGGCCGGTTCAGGGTGATCACGCCGAGACCGTCACGGACGGCGATCAGCACCTCGGGTTCGTCGGTCATGCTGCTCCGATCAGCGAGCGGGCGACAACCACCCGCATGATTTCGTTGGTGCCCTCGAGGATCTGGTGCACCCGCAGGTCGCGCACGATCTTCTCCAGGCCGTATTCGTGCAGGTAGCCGTAGCCACCGTGCAATTGCAGTGCCTTGTTGGCCACGTCGAACCCGGTGTCGGTGGCGAATCGCTTCGCCATCGCGCACAGCGATACCTTGTCCGCCGCGTCCGCGTCGAGCGCGGCGGCGGCCCGCCACAGCAGCGTCCGCGCCGCCTCCAGTTCGGTGGCCATGTCGGCCAGCTCGAACTGTAGTGCCTCGTTGCGCACCAAGGGTTTTCCGAAGGCGTGGCGTTCGGTGAGGTAGCGGACCGTCCTGTCGAGCGCGGCCTGCGCGCCGCCGATCGAGCAGGCGGCGATATTGAGGCGGCCACCGTTGAGGCCGTTCATCGCGATCGAGAAGCCGTCGCCCTCCTCACCGAGGCGGTTGGCGACCGGCACCCTGGCACCGTCGAGGATCACCTGCCGGGTCGGCTGCGCGTTCCAGCCCATCTTCCGTTCGTTCGGTCCCACCGTCAGACCCGGTGTGTCGGCCGGGACGATCAGCGCCGAGATGCCGCGCGGGCCGTCCCCGCCGGTTCGCACCATCATCACGTACACGTCGTTGGCGCCGGCGCCGGAGATGAATTGCTTGGCGCCGGACAGGATGTAGTCCTCGCCGTCGCGAACGGCCTTGGTGCTCAGGGCCGCCGCGTCGGATCCGACGCCCGGTTCGGTGAGCGCGTAACTGCCGAGCAGCTCCAGCGCGGCCATTCCCGGCACCCACCGGTGGCGCTGCTGCTCGGTGCCATAGGCATCGATCATCCAGGTCGCCATGTTGTGGATGGAGATGTACGCCGCGACCGAGGGACACCCGGTCGAGAGCTGTTCGAAGATCCGCACCGCGTCGAGCCTGCGCAGTTCGGAGCCGCCGACATCGGCGCGCACCGAGATGCCGCCGAGCCCGAGCGGGCCCGCCTTGTGCAGCACGTCGACCGGGAAGTGTTTGCGCTCATCCCAATCCAGCGCGTTGGGCGCCAGGAACTCGTCGGCGAACTGGCGCGCGGTCTCGCCGATCGCGCGCTCGTCCGCATCGAGGGTGAACATCGCCGCCTCAGTCCATCGTCGGGATGACGAAAGCGTTGGACTCCTTGAGCCCGGCAGGCCAACGCTGGGTCACCGTCTTGGTCTTGGTGTAGAACCGGATCGAATCCGGGCCGTGCTGGTTGAGATCACCGAAGCCCGAGCCCTTCCAGCCACCGAAGGTGAAGTAGGCGATCGGCACCGGAATCGGCACATTGACCCCGACCATGCCGACCTGCACACGAGCGGAGAAATCGCGCGCGGTGTCACCGTCGCGGGTGAAGATCGCGACACCGTTGCCGTATTCGTGCTCGTCGACCAGCTTCAGTGCTTCTTCGTAGTCGCCCGCGCGGACCACGGTGAGCACCGGGCCGAAGATCTCCTCTTTGTAGATCCGCATATCGGCGGTGACATTGTCGAACAGGCTCGCGCCGACGAAGAAGCCGTTCTCGGCACCCTCGACGCTCAGGCCGCGGCCGTCGACCACCAGGTCGGCGCCCTCGTCGACACCGATCTGGACGTAGTCGTTGACCCGGTTCACCCCGTCGAGCCCGACCAGCGGCCCGAAGTCGGCGCCCGCGTCGTCGGAGCGCCCGACATTGAGCTTGTGCACCCGCTCGGTCAGCTTCGCGACCAGCCGATCAGCGGTCTCCGCGCCCACCGGCACAGCCACCGACAGCGCCATGCAGCGCTCCCCCGCGGACCCGTACGCCGCACCGATCAGCTGATCGGCGACATCGTCGAGGTCGGCGTCGGGCATCACGACCGCGTGGTTCTTGGCCCCACCGAAACACTGCGCGCGCTTGCCGTTGGCGGTCGCGGTCTCGTAGATGTACTGGGCGATCGGAGTCGAGCCGACGAAACCGACCGCCTTGATCCGCTTGTCGCCCAAGATCGTGTCGACGGCTTCCTTGCCGCCGTTGACCACGTTGAACACCCCCGGCGGCAGACCCGCCTCGAGGAACAGCTCGGCCAGGCGCAGCGGCACCGACGGATCGCGTTCCGACGGCTTGAGCACGAAGGCGTTACCGCAGGCCAGCGCCGGACCTGCCTTCCACAGCGGGATCATCGCCGGGAAGTTGAACGGCGTGATACCGGCGACGACACCCAGCGGCTGACGCATCGAGTACACGTCGATACCGGTGCCCGCGCTGTCGCTGTACTCGCCCTTGAGCAGGTGCGGGATACCGATGGCGAACTCGATGACCTCGAGGCCGCGCTGGATGTCGCCCTTGGCGTCGGCGATGGTCTTGCCGTGCTCGGAGGAGAGCAGCGCGGCCAGGCTGTCCATCTCGTCGTTGACCAGGTTCACGAACTTCATCAGCACCCTGGCCCGCTTCTGTGGGTTGAACGCCGCCCACACCGGCTGAGCCGCGGCCGCGTTGTCGATCACCGCGCTCACCTCGGCGGCATTCGCCAGCGGAACCCTGGCCTGCACCTGCCCGAGATTCGGATCGAAGACGTCGCCGAAGGCGCCGGAAGTGCCGGTGACGTGCTTGCCGCCGATGAAGTGCGTGAGTTCGCGAACCATGCCAGTCCTACTCCGTTGATGTCGGTCGCGCGGTGTGCGCAGTTGGAGGGTTTCCAATAGTTGGATGTCCAAGTAATTGGTACCTTCGCAGTCCGGCCCGGTGTTTGTCAATGCAGGGACCGACACTATTGACATACGGCCAACAAAGTAGTGCAGAACTCGAGACCAGCTACGCGGGGGCCGACCGGGTCACCGAGGACCGGCCCCCGACGCGGAGCCCGCGCTTACAACCCGGCTACCAGAATCGGAACCACATACGTGCGGGCGAACGCCGCCAATGCCTGCTCCGAGCCGGTGTCGATGGTGCCCACCGGCTGCAGGATCAGCGAGTGCACCACGCGGCAGACCACTTCGACCCGAGCGCTCAGGTCGGGAATGTCGGGGAATCGGCTGTCCTCGAGCACCTTTCGGAGGATCTCGGTGGACGCCGCGACCGAGAGCAGGAAGAACGACGCCCCGTCGACGGTGAGCTGGGGCAGCAGGCGGTCGGCCTCCAGCGTGAGCAGCCGCTCGACCAATGGGTGCGCCCGCCAGCGCGTGATCACGGTGGTGAACACGTCGACGACGATGTCGTCGAAGGTGTCGTGGCGCGCCGGGATCTCACCCAGATCGGCCAGCAGCCTGCGCACCTCCCGTTCGAAGGCCGCGCTCACCACATCGTCACGCGAACCGATCCGCCGGTAGACGGTGGCGCGGTCGACGTCGGCGGCCTTGGCGATGTCCTCGATCGTCGTCTTGCGCACGCCCACCCGCTCGAACTGCACGAGGGCGGCATCGAGAATTCGTTCTTCGACGGAGTCGGCGGTGGGCGAATTTCCCGAGGTCGCGGCGGTGGAGAGCACGCTTCGACGGTATCAGGCGCGGCGGGTCCCGATCACAACCGCAGATCAGATCCGCCTGCAACATTGCGATACTATTTGTTGCACTGTACGGTTCCGATATGGCTGATAACGGTGCAACGGCGCGCTCCTATCAGGAACAAGCGCACGCAATTCACGCGCGGGATGTGCATTTCGACTTCTCGTCGGTGCCCCTGCACTACATCCCGGGCGAAGTCCTCGCGACACATGTCACCAACGTGATGCATCTCGTCCTCCCCGAGGGCGAACGGGCGATGGCCACCTGCCTGGCCGAAGCCCTGCCCTATATCGAGGACGAGCGGCTGCGGGAGGAGGTCACCGGGTTCATCGGCCAGGAATCGATGCACGCCAGCAGCCACGAGGGCGCGCGGCGGCATCTGCAGTCGATCGGACTCGATGTCGAGTCCTATGTCGCCAAGATCGCCTGGATGGTCGACCGGATCCTGGGCGACCAGGGACTCACCGGCCGCGCCAAGGAGCAATGGCTCAAAGAACGCCTCGGCCTGTTCGCCGGGATGGAACACTTCACCGCCGTCATCGGCGAATGGCTGCTGGAATCGGACGTACTCGCCGAGCTCGGGATGGACCCGACCATGCTCGACCTGGTGCGCTGGCACGGCGCCGAGGAGGTCGAGCACCGCAGCGTGGTGTTCGACGCCTACATGCACGTCGACGGCGGCTACGCCCGCCGACTGCGCACCGGGCTGCTCGCCAGCGGCACCCTGCTGCCGCTGTTCGTCATCTCGACCGCGTACCTGTATCGCCAGGATCCGAGCAAGAACAAGGGCCGCTCCTGGGCCAGGCAATTCGTCAGCGCCACCGTGCGCGGGGTGATTCCGAGCTTCACCACGTTCGTCACCGAGATGCCGCGCTACCTGCGACCGAGTTTCCATCCCTCCCAGCTGGGTTCGATGGACAACGCCCTGCGGTATCTGGCGCACTCGCCGGCGGCTCGCGCGTGAACCCTCCCGCGGGTGTCGCGACACCGAGCCTGCGAGCCCTCGGTGCCGCCGTCGACATCTACAAGAAGGTTTTCACCCAGCCCGCGCTGTCGCCACCACATCCGGTGCGGCACAACGGTTTCGATCTCGACGTGCGGGTGGAAGCGGTGCACGCCGAGGCCGCCGACGTGGTGAGTCTGACCCTGGTGGGCACCGAGGGCGGGTACCTGCCGTCGTGGCGGCCGGGGTGCCACATCGATGTCTTCCTCGCCTCGGGCCGCCAGCGCCAGTACTCCCTGTGCGGTGACCCGCGCGACCGGCATCGCTACCGGATCGCGGTGCGCCGCATAGACAACGGCGGCGGCGGATCGCGGGAGATGCACACCCTGCGCGCCGGTGACGTGTTGCGCATCCGCGGTCCGCGCAACGCCTTCACCTTCGTCGAGACCGCGCCGTCGTATCTGTTCATCGCCGCGGGCATCGGGATCACGCCGCTCCTGCCGATGGCTCGTGCGGCCGGTTCCCGAGGGCAACTGGTCTATCTGGGCCGTTCGCGCGAAACCATGCCGTTCCTGGCCGAGCTCCCGGCAGGCGCCGAGGTGCGCCCCGACGACGAATTCGGCACACCCGATCTGCCCGCGCTGCTCGCCACCGCCGCCCCCGGTGCGGCGGTCTACGTGTGCGGTCCTCCCCCGGTGCTCGACACCGCCCAGCGCAGCCTGTTCGCGCTGAATCCCACTGCCTCGCTACACACCGAACTGTTCTCGGCGCGGCCGGTGACCGACGGCAAAGCCTTCGACATCACCCTCGCGCGCAGCGGGCGGACCGTGCGCGTCGAGAGCACCGAAACCGCGCTCGACGCGATCCGCCGGGTGCGCCCCGACGTCGTCTACTCCTGCCGACAGGGGTTCTGCGGCAGCTGCAAGACCAAGGTCCTCGCGGGCTCGATCGATCATCGCGACCGACTACTCCCCCCGGGCGAGCGTGCCGACCACCTCCTCACCTGCGTGTCCCGTTCCGCCGGTGGCGCACTCACGCTGGACCTCTGACCGCGAAAGGCACGCCTCCCGTGACCACCACCCTCAGCTTCGACGTCCACAGCCCCGCGACCGGTGCCCTGGTCGGTTCCTATCCCAGCCACGACGAGAGCGCCGTCGAGGCCGCCGTCGAACGGGCCCACGGTGCCGCGACCTGGTGGCGCACCGCGGGTTTCGACGAACGTGCACGTCGTCTCGATCGCTGGCGCGCCGAGATCACACGCGGCCGTGACGAACTCGCTCGCATCATGAGCCAGGAGATGGGCAAACCCCACTCCGATGCCGCGCTCGAGATCGTGATGGCGCTCGAACACCTGAAATGGGCCGCGCACAACGCGAAAGACGTGCTCGGCCCGCGATCGGTCGCGCCCAGCCTGTTGACCGTCAACCATGCCTGCCGGGTCGAGTACCGCCCCTTCGGCGTGGTCGGGGTGATCGGCCCCTGGAACTACCCGGTGTTCACCCCGCTCGGCTCGATCTCGTTCGCCCTCGCCGCGGGCAACGCGGTGGTGTTCAAACCCAGCGAGTACACCCCGGGAGTCGGCGTCTGGCTCGCCGAGGCGTTCGCCCGCGTCGTCCCCGAACAGCCGGTGCTGCAAGTGATCACCGGCGGCGGTGAGACCGGCGCGGCGCTGTGCCGCAGCCGGGTCGGCAAGATCGGGTTCACCGGTTCCACCGAGACGGGCAAACGCGTGATGGCCGCCTGTGCGCAGCGGCTCACGCCGGTGCTCATGGAATGCGGCGGCAAGGACGCACTCGTCGTCGACGCCGACGCCGACCTCGGCGCCGCCGCCGACGCCGCGCTGTGGGGTGGCATGGCCAATGCCGGGCAGACCTGCCTCGGAGTGGAGCGGGTGTACGTCCACACCGACGTCTACGACACCTTCCTCACCGAACTGCTCGATCGGGCCCGCGGCCTGCGAGCCGGGTCGGGAACAGCGAAGATCGGTCCGATCACCATGCCCAAACAGCTGGCCGTGATCCACCGCCACATCGAGGACGCCCTCGCGCGCGGCGGGCGGGCGTTGCTGGGCGGCCTCGACGCCATCGAGGGCCAGTTCGTGCAGCCGACCATCCTGGTCGACGTGCCGCACGACGCCGCGGCGGTCACCGAGGAGACCTTCGGCCCGACGCTGGTCGTCACCCGGGTCGCGTCCATGGACGAGGCGATCGAGCGGGTCAACGACTCGGAGTACGGCCTCGGCGCCACCGTCTTCGCCCGCCGCGACGGCGACGCCATCGCCGACCGCATCGACGCGGGCGCCACCTCGATCAACGCGTTCGTCGCGCACGCCACCATCCCGGCGCTGCCGCTGGGCGGGGTCTGCGCCTCCGGCTTCGGCCGGGTGCACGGTCCCGACGGTCTGCGCGAGTTCACCTACGCCAAAGCGACTACGCGGCAGCGGTTCCCCTCGCCGCTGGCGCTCACGACATTCACCCGCAGCGCCCGGATCGACACCGTCGTCGATCGCCTGGTCTCGGTGCTGCACGGAAGGATCGGCTGACCCATGCCCGCAGAACACACGCACATCGTCGTGCTCGGCGCCGGATTCGGCGGGATCGGGCTGACGATCAAACTCCGCGAAGCCGGCTTCGACGACATCGTCGTGCTGGAACGCGCCGACGACCTCGGCGGCACCTGGCAGGCCAACACCTACCCCGGCTGCGCCTGCGATGTCCCCTCCCAGCTCTACAGCTATTCCTTCGCGCCCAACCCGGAGTGGTCGCGCACCTACGGCAAGCAGCCCGAGATCCTCGACTACCTGCGCACTGTCGCCGAGTCCAACGACGTGATCCGGCACGTGCGCCTCGGCACCGAACTCCTGGACGCGCGCTGGGACGACGAGCGGTCGCTGTGGCGGATCGAGACCTCGCGCGGCGAGCTCACCGCGGACTACTTCCTCTCCGCCGCAGGAATTTTCGCGGAGGCGAAGTACCCGTCGCTGCCCGGTCTCGACACCTTCGAGGGCACGGCCTTCCATTCCCTGCACTGGGACCACGACCACGATCTGACCGGCAAGCGCGTCGCGGTGATCGGCACGGGCGCCTCCGCGGTCCAGTTCGTACCGGAGATCCAGCCGAAGGTCGCCGCGCTGACGGTGTTCCAGCGGTCGGCGCCGTGGATCGTGCCGCGGATGGACCGCCCGACGATCGGGCTCGAACGTCGCCTGCTGCGCCAGATCCCGTTGGCGCAGAAGGCTGTTCGGGGGACCTGGTACTCGCTCATCGAGGGTTTCGGGCTGGTAGGGTTCGTCGACAACCGATTCCGGCATCCCTTCGAGCTGCTGGGCCGGATCCAGCTGCGCCGCCAGATCCGCGACCCGGAGCTGCGTGCGAAGGTGACGCCGGACTACATGATCGGCTGCAAGCGAGCCATCTTCTCCGACGCCTATCTCCCCGCCCTCGACAAGGACAACGTCGACGTCGTCACCGACGGTATCGCCGAGGTGCGCGCACGCTCCATCGTGACCCGCGCCGGGGTCGAGATCCCGGTGGACACCATCATCTACGGCACCGGTTTCACCTCGACGCCGAGTGTTTTCGATCGCATCGTCGGCCACGACGGGCGCTCGATCGCCGAGCTGTTCCGGCAGCGTCCGCAGACCTATCTCGGTGCCGCGGTGGCCGGGTTCCCGAATTTCTTCTGCACCCTCGGTCCGTTCGGTGCGGCGGGCAACCAGTCGGCGGTGTTCATGATCGAGTCGCAGATCGCCTACATCGTCGACGCACTGAGCACGCTGCGCGCCCGCGGCGAAACCCGCATCGAGGTGCGGTCGCAGGTCCAGCGCGACTTCGTCGAGGAGATGGGCAGGCGCAGCGCCGAGACCGTGTGGCTCACCGGCGGCTGCGAGAGCTACTACACCACCGCCGAGGGCGGCAACGCCGGGCTGTACCCGAACTGGAGCTTCGAATACCGCCGCCGCACCAGACGATTCGACATCGAGTCCTATGAGGTGTCGGCATGATGGGCCTGTCCGATCTCGCGCCGACCTCCTGGTTCGCGCGTTCCTACGACGTGGCGGGCAAGGTCGTCCTGATCACCGGCGCGGGCCAGGGCATCGGCCGTGAGCTGGCCGCGATCCTGTCCCACCGTGGTGCGCGGGTCGTGGTGGTCGATATCGACGCGGTCGCGGCCCGCCGGGCCGCCGACGAGTTGGGGTTGGACGCCCACGGTATCGGCGCCGATGTCGCCGACCGGGCGCAGATGACAGCGGTGGTCGACGAGGTGGTGCGCCGATTCGGCACCCTCGACGTGGTGGTCGCCAACGCGGGCGTGACGCCCGAGCCCGCCACCGTGCGCACGATGGACCCGGCGGACTTCGACCGGGTGATCGGGATCAACCTCACCGGCGTGTTCAACACCGTGCACCCGGCCCTGGACCACATCGTGTCCGCGCGCGGGCACGTCGTGGTGGTGTCGTCGTGCGCGGCGTTCGCACCGGGGATGGGCGGCTCGCCGTACATGGTGAGCAAGGCCGCGGTCGAACAGCTGGGGCGGGCACTGCGCGTGGAACTCGCCGCGAGCGGGGCCAGTGCCGGCGTCGCGTACTTCGGCGTCGTCGACACCGCGATGACCCACGACATGCTCGACACCGACGACCTGGGCAAAGAGCTCGACGCGATGCTGCCGTGGCCGCTCAATGTGCGGATCACCGCCGAGTACGCGGCCAAGACGATCGCCGACGGCATCGCCCGGCGCGCACCACGCACCATCGCCCCGAGCGGGTGGGAACCCTACGCGTTGCTGCGCGGTGCGATCAACGTCGTGCTCGATCACCGGCTCGCCGCCGACTCCACGGTGCACGCGCTGATCCGGGCGATCGAGCAACGCCGATGAGCGCCGAACGCGGGTCGCTCCGGGCACGCACCGTCCGGCAGGTGTCGGCGCTCACGGTGGGTCAGCTGGCCGCGTTCGCGCCGGTGAACGCCTACACGCTGCCGCCGTCGCGGTTGCTGATCGAACAGGCACTGCGGGCGGGCGCGCCGCCGTTGCGCGCGACGGCGACCGAGCCGGTGGACGAGGACGGGATCCGCGGCGAGTGGGTGCGTGGGCCGCGCGCCGACCGTACCGACGCGGTCGTGCTCTACATCCACGGCGGCGGGTTCGTCGCCGGTTCGGCTCTCGGGTACCGCGGCGTCGCCTCCCGGCTGTCCACCGCGACCAAGCTCGCGGTGTTCACCCTCGACTACCGCCTCGCGCCCGAGCACCCGTTCCCGGCCGCACCCACCGATGTGGCCGCCGCCTTCGAGTGGCTGTCGCGGCGCTGTCCGGCGGACCGGATCGTCGTCGCCGGTGATTCCGCCGGCGGCTTCCTGGCCGCTCATCTGACCATCGAGAACGCCCGCGCCGGGCAGCCCGAACCGGGTGCGCTGGTGTTGTTCTCCCCGATGGCCGACCTGAGTCTGGCCACCGCCATCGGCCACGGGAACCAGCACCGCGACGGTCTGCTGTCCACCCAGATCGCCAGGCAGGCGATCGCCGCGTTCACCGCCGAACCGTTCGACCTGCGACCTGTCCACGGAATGCGGCTGCCGCCCACCTTGATCCACGCCAGCGACACCGAGTACTTCGGCGCCGACGCGACCGAACTCGCGCGGCGCTGGCAGGCCACCGGGGCGCAGTGCGAACTGCAGGTGTGGCCGGATCAGATGCACGCCTTCCAGACCCTGCCGATCGTCGTCCCCGAGTCGAGGACCGCCTATCGCGCAGCGGCTCGCTTCGTCGCCACCCATCTCGACACCGCCCCCGCGGTCATGACCCAGAAAGCGCCTGCCTCGTGAGCATTTCCCGATTCGACACCCTGCCCGCAGCGTTCCAGCACACCGCCTCGATCGCCCCCACCGCGATCGCCTTGCGCACCCCCGGCGACACCAAGACCCTCACCTGGGCCGAGTACGCGACCCAGGTTCGCGCCGTCGCCGCCGGACTGGCCGGTCTCGGTGTGCGTCGCGGCGACACCGTGGCACTGATGATGAGCAACCGGGTGGAGTTCTATCCCCTGGAAGTCGGTGCGCAGCATCTGGGCGCCACCTCGTTCTCGGTGTACAACACGCTCTCCCCCGAACAGCTCGCCCAAGTGCTCGGCAATGCCGGAGCGCGCGTGGTGATCTGCGAGCCGCAGTACGCGAAGCTGATCGCCTCGTCCGGGGTCGACGTCGACCACATCGTGTGCGTCGACGAGGCGCCCGAGGCAACCCTGTCGGTGAAGGATCTGCTCGCGGCGGGCCGTGACGATTTCGACTTCGACGCCGCCTGGCGCGCGGTCCGTGGCGAGGACGTCGCGACGCTCATCTACACCTCGGGCACCACCGGCGCGCCCAAGGGCGTCGAGACCACCCATGCCGCCCTGCTGTTCCAGGTGTACGGCATCGCCGACATCCTCGGCATCGAATTCGGTGACACCATCACCTCGTTCATGCCGACCGCGCACATCGCCGACCGGCTGACCGCGCTCTATGTCCAGGAGGTGCTCGGCACCCAGGTGACCAGTGTCGGCGATCCCAAGCAGATCGCCGCCGCCCTCGCCGACCTGCATCCGACCATCTGGGGCGCGGTGCCGCGGGTGTGGGAAAAGCTCAAGGCCGCCATCGAATTCAAGGTCGCGGCCGAACCCGACGAGACCCGCCGCCAGGGCATGGCGTGGGCGATGTCGGTGGCCGCGGCCCGCGCCGCCCATCAGCTCGCCGATGAACCGGTACCCGCCGAGCTCGCCGCCGAATGGGCGCGGGCCGACGAACTGGTGCTGAGCAAGCTGCGCGCCGCCCTCGGTCTGGACCGGGTGCGGTGGGCCATGTCCGGCGCGGCCCCGATCCCGCCGCAGACGCTGGCCTTCTTCGCCGGTCTCGGCATCCCGATCGCCGAGATCTGGGGCATGTCGGAACTGTCGTGCATCTGTAGCGTCAGCCATCCCCGCGACGCCAAGCTCGGGGCGGTCGGAAAGCTGTTGCCCGGCATGGAATCACGGCTGTCCGACGACGGTGAACTGCACGTGCGCGGGCCGCTGGTGATGAAAGGCTACCGAGGGATGCCCGAGCAGACCGCCGAGGCGATCGACGCCGACGGCTGGTTGCGCACCGGCGACATCGTCAGCATCGACGACCAGGGCTACCTTCGCGTCGTCGACCGCAAGAAGGAGATGATCATCAACGCGGCGGGCAAGAACATGTCCCCCACCAACATCGAGAACGCGATCAAGGCGGCCACGCCGCTGATCGGCGCGATGGCCGTGCTCGGCGACGGCCGGTCCTACAACACCGCGCTGATCGTGCTCGACGCCGAATCCGTCGAGCCCTACGCGCGCGAGCACGCGCTCCCCGACGCCTCCGCCGCCGCGCTGGCGGTCGATCCCACGGTGCGGGCCGCGATCGAAGCCGGTGTGGCACAGGGCAACAGCAAGCTCTCGCGGGTGGAGCAGATCAAGCGCTTCCGCATTCTGCCCACGTTCTGGGAGGCGGGCGGTGACGAGGTCACGCTCACCTTGAAGCTCAAGCGCAAGGTCATCGCCGAGAAGTACACCGCGCAGATCGACGAGCTCTACGCGGAGAACCCGCCCGCCGAGGTCGTCAACGCCGGATAGCGGTACCCGACTCGTCCGACCCCGCCTGGCGCGGTCGGACGAGTCGGGTTGTCTGCAAGGCGAAGTAGAACTCGGCGGCCGCGGTGGGATCGGTACAGCTGCGGCCGGTGAGGGCTTCGATTCGCCGCAGCCGTTGGTGCACGGTGTTGCGGTGGAAGTGCAGTCGTTTCGCCGCATCGGCCACCACCCCGCCCGCGGCGAACCACGCCTCGAGCGTCTCCAACAGCGTGTCCCGCTCCATCGCGGGCAGCTCGAGGACCGAGCCGAGAATTCCGGTGGCGAGCTGACGACTCACCTCCGGCAGATGCGCGATCAGCAACGGGATCGGCTGGTCACCGAAGTTGTTGACCTCGATATCGCCGGGCCGGGCGCACCGGCACGCCAGTTTCGCCTCGTGGAGCGCGTCGTGGGCTCGGCGCGGATCGTCGAACGGGCGGCTCACCCCGACCCGGCCGGTGGCCAGGCCCGCGAGGACCGCGTCGGCTTCGGCCCGCGCCGTGCCCGGTTTCAGGCTGATCAAGCCGATGTGGGTGTCGAATTCGACCGTCCAGATCGAGTGCACGCCGATCGAGCGCAGACGTTCCTCGACGCCGCGCAGTGGGGCCGCGACCGGCTCGACGATTTCGGCGCTGACCACCAGGAACGTCCCGGTCTCCGGCAGGTTCAGCAGGCGCAGGGTTTCCCACAGTGGCGCGCCGTCGTCGACGGCGGCCGACAGCAGTGAGCGCAACGCGAGGCTGCGGGTCTGCGCGTCGCGATGGGCGCGTTCGAACGCCACCTCACCGTAGGCTTCCGCGGCCGCGCTCGAGTAGTCGTCGATGATGCTCCACAGCTCGGAGCCCTTGTGCGCCAACGATTCTGTGAGCTCGCCGCCCATCTCGCCGAGCAGTCGGTCCCAGAGCAACCGGCCCGCCAGCCGGTACGCGTGCAGCAGCGCCGCCAGCGGAACCTGTTGCTCGGCCTTGAGCCGTCCGGCGGCGCGCGCGGCGTCCAGCCGCGGCCGGCAGCGACCCCCGAGTTGACCGAGCAGAGTCACCAGGTTGTCGTAGGTGGCCTGGCGCAGGTCCTGGTGGGTCAACCGGGTCGCCTCGGCATAGGCATGGTCGCCGGACAGGATTTGCGCCACCAGCACGTCGGTCAGCTCGTCCGCTCGCAGCAACAGCCTGTCGACAAGCTCCACCGATACGTCGGACGACACCTCGGGAACTGTCGTCATCCTCTTATTGTAGGCGCTGCGAAAAGCGCCTCTACCAGCTTCGTTGTGCACTTGCACACTGAGGTCACGGTAATCCGGAGCGCTGGACCATAGGCTGCCCGCCCACCGTCGGCCACGATCGAGACAAGTGATCCACCTCACTACATCGCATCGAGAGGCATTGCAATGTACGACTACGTCATCGTCGGCGCGGGTTCGGCAGGCGCCGTGTTGGCTGCCAGACTCTCCGAGGATCCGGCGGTATCGGTCGCCGTCATCGAAGCAGGGTCGGCCGACAGCGCCGACGAGATCCATATCCCGGCCGCGTTCGGCGCCTTGTTCAAGAGCGAGTGGGACTGGGATCTCGACACCGAACCCGAACCGCAGCTGGGCGGTCGGCGCGCGTACCTGCCCCGGGGCCGGATGCTGGGCGGATCGAGCTCGATGAACGCGATGATCTACATCCGGGGCAACCGTGCCGACTACGACGCCTGGGCCGCGGCCGGTGCCGAGGGTTGGTCCTACGACGATGTCCTGCCGTATTTCCAGCGAGCCGAGGACAACGAACGGGGCAAGGACGCCTATCACGGCGCCGGTGGACCACTGCGCGTCTCGGAGAGTCGTTCGCAGCACGCCATTGCCGGAGCCTTCGTCGAAGCGGCCGAGCAGGCCGGGTACGCGCGCAACGAAGACTTCAACGGCGCAACACAATTGGGCGTGGGCCGCTATCAGGTGACCCAGCGTGACGGCATGCGGTGCAGCACAGCCGTCGCCTATCTGCATCCGGCGATGACGCGGCCGAACCTGACCGTCATCACCGATGCGCTCGCCCAGAAGGTGCTGTTCGAGGGCGATCGGGCGGTCGGCGTCGAGATCAGCCGTGGCGGCGAGGTCGAGACGGTTCGTGCCGAACGCGAAGTCATCCTCTCCGGCGGCACCTACGGATCGGCGCATCTGTTGCTGCTGTCGGGCGTCGGTCCCGCCGATGAGCTCGCGCTGTTCCAGATCGAGGTGGTGCGCGACCTTCCGGTCGGCGAGAACCTGCAAGACCACTACATGACGCTGATCAACTACCGCACCGACACCGAATCGCTGATGACCGCGCTGTCGCCGGAGAACCTCGCGTTGTTGCAGGAGCAGGGCCGTGGTCCGCTCACCTCGAACATCGGTGAGGCGGGCGGATTCTTCGAGACGAGGTCCGGCCTGGAAGGTCCGGACGTGCAGTTCCACCTGGCACCGGTGCTGTTCCACGAGGAGGGACTCGGCGCACCCGTCGCGCACGGATTCGCCGTGGGACCCTGTGTGCTCCATCCGACGAGCGTCGGCAAGGTGATGCTCCGTTCGGCCGCGCCGACCACCGCACCGAGGATCGTGCACAACTACCTCGCCACCGACGAGGACCGGCGCAGCATTGTCGCGGGTCTGCGCATCGCCCTCGACATCGCGGGCCGGGCCGCCCTGGCCGAGCACATCACCGCGGACTTCGTTGCCCCCGAGTCGGATTCGGAGCAAGACCTGCTCGCCTTCGCCCGCCGATACGGCCAGACGCTGTATCACCCGACATCGACGTGTGCCATCGGGTCGGTCGTCGACAGCCGGCTGCGGGTGCTCGGCCTGCAGGGCTTGCGCGTCGTCGACGCGTCGGTGATGCCCACGGTCGTGCGCGGCAATACGAACGCGCCGACCATCATGATCGCCGAGAAGGCCGCCGACCTCATTCGCGAAGATGCCGTCGCCACCACCGGAGGAACGAAATGACCAGCACAGCAACGACAATCGACGCCGCGATCGAGGCATTGACCGAGGGCGCGGCGCGGTGGGCGGCGACTGCGCTCGCCGACCGTCGCCTGCTGCTGCAGCAGGTGCACGACCTGACCGAGCGACACGCGCAGGACTGGGTAGACATCGCCATCGGCATCAAGGGCCTGCCGAAGGATTCACCCCTGGTCGGCGAGGAATGGATCAGCGGCCCCTATCCGGTGATCACCGGCACCGGCGCGTTGATCGAAAGCCTCGCCGCGCTCGACGCCGGTCGTAGCCCGGTCGACGGCTTCGAGGTCACCGCGGCGCCCGGCAACAGGTCGGCCGTGCACGTGCTCCCGCACGGGATCTTCGATCGGCTGCTGCTCAACGGCTTCACCGCCGAGGTGTGGACCAAGCCCGGCGTCGACGCCGCCACCGTCCGGGCACGAGCAGGTTCGGGCGCACGCGCACCACGCACGGCAGGCGGTGTCGGCGTCGTGCTCGGCGCCGGGAACATCTTCTCCATTCCGCCGCTGGACCTGCTGTACCAATTGATCGCGGACAACCGGGTCGTGGCATTGAAGCTCAACCCCGTCACCGATCCGCTGCTTCCGGTGTTCGAGCGCATTTTCGCCCCGCTGATCGATCGCGGGTTCTTGCGAATCCTCACCGGCGGTGCCGATGTCGGCACCGCGCTGGTCAACCATCCCGACGTGACCTCGGTGCACATGACCGGCAGCAGCAACACCCACGACGCCATCGTGTTCGGCCGGGGAGCCGAAGGCGCGCAACGCAAAGCAGCGAACACACCGCTGCTGACGAAACCGATCACCAGCGAACTCGGCGGCGTCTCACCCACCATCGTGATCCCCGGGCAGTGGTCGGAGGCGGATCTGAAGTTCCAGGCCGAACACCTTGCGACGCAGCGACTGCACAACAACGGGTACAACTGTGTCGCGTCCCAGGTCGCCATCGTGAGCGCGGACTGGCCACAGAAGGAGAAATTCCTCGCCGAGCTGCGTGCGGCGTTCGAGCGGGCACCGGGGCGACCGGCGTACTACCCGGGCAGCGAGAGTCGAGTGGCCAACGCGCGCAAGGAATATCCGCAGGCACAGAGCGTCGGCCCGAACAACGACCGCACGCTGGTGCTCGGAATCTCGCCGTCGAAGGACGAACCAGCGCTGCACGAGGAGTACTTCTCCCCCGTTTTCGGTGTCACCGAACTGCCCGGCACCGGGTCGGCGTTCCTGCGTGCCGCGGTCGAGGTCTCGAACGAGCAGTTCATCGGCACCCTGGGCGTGAACATCATCGCCCACCCGAAGACGCTGCGTCAGCTCGGCGCCGCGCTCGATGAAGCGATCGTCGACCTTCGATACGGCACCGTCGCGATCAACGCCTGGACCGGAGTCGGCTATCTGACCGCCCGCGCGAGCTGGGGTGCGTTCCCCGGCCATACCCTCGACGATGTGCAGAGCGGTATCGGCGTGGTCCACAACGCGCTGCTGATCGAAGATCCCGAACGCACTGTCGTCCGTGGGCCGTTCCGACCCGCGCCCAGGTCGATCACGCGCGGTGAATTCACGTTGGCGCCCAAGCCGCCCTGGTTCGTGACCAACAAGACCGCCGCCACCACGGGCCGTCTGCTGGCCTATTTCTCGGCGGCGCCGGGGTGGTCCAAGCTACCGGCGATCTTCGCCTCCGCCCTGCGCGGCTAGCTGTTCGCCGCAGCGACGAAACCCCGTTCCACCGGATCGACCGGCACCGAGATCCGGTGGAACGCTCTCGCGCGGGGGTCAGCGTTGCCGCACGGCGTCGTAAGCCCGCGGCAACGCCTCGCCGGAATTCATCGCCAGCAACGCTTGGTGCAAGTTCGCGCGCTGATCCTGATCCAGACCGTCGAAGAGGTCGTCGTTCAGCGTGCGGACGAGCTCGTCGGCCTGCTCGACGGCGCGCATTCCCTGCTCGGTGATCTCGACGAGAAACCGGCGGCGGTCGCGGTGATCGCGAATCCTGGCGGCCAGGCCCGCCGACTCCAGATGGTCGATCGCGGCGACCATGGTGGTCGAGTCGATGCGCAGCCGGGTTCCCAGTTCGAGCTGAGAGCTGGCCTGGTCGCCTGCCAGCACCTTCAAGATCATGAAGTGCCTGGTCCGCAAGCCCAGGGTGGCGAGCCGATCCTCGCTCACCCGGAACATCACCTGCCCGAGCTTGATCAGCAGGCAGCTGGTGTGGTCGGCGACCATGTCCGGGATCAACGGTTCGGTCACTGGTGGGAAACCTCGATTTCTGAGCTGGACAGCAGAGGCGATCGTAGTCGGCGCCACACCCGCGTCGGTCATCGGCAGCCATCATCACCGATAATCGCTACAGATAATAGTTCGTACTACTGATAGTCTGCCCGGCATGGCGTCAGAATTCATCCAGAAGATCGACCTTGCCGACAAGGTCGTCGTCGTCGCGGGCGGCACCAGCGGCATCAATCTCGGCGTGGCCGAGGACTTCGCGCGGGCCGGTGCTCGCGTGGCGGTGCTCAGCCGCTCCGCGGACAAGGTCGACGCGGCCGTCGAACGGCTGCGCGAGCTCGGGGCCGAAGCCTTCGGTGGGAGCGCCGATGTCCGCGACTACAGCGCGACCGAAGCCGTCCTGCGATCGGTGCACGAGCAGTTCGGCGACTTCGACGTCATGATCTCCGGTGCGGCAGGCAACTTCCCCGCCGCCGCCGTCGGCATGTCCGCCAACGGATTCAAGTCGGTCGTCGACATCGACCTGCTCGGCACCTACAACGTCCTGCGCGCGAGTTACCAGTTCCTGCGCAAGCCCGGCGCCTCCGTCATCAACATCTCGGCACCGCAGTCGGAGCTGCCGACGATCACCCAGGCGCACGTGTGTGCGGCCAAGGCCGGCGTCGACATGCTCACCAAGGTCCTGGCGATGGAATGGGGCCCGTTCGGCATCCGCGTCAACGGTGTGATCCCGGGCCCGATCGATGGCACCGAGGGCATGGCCAGGCTGGCCCCGACCGAGCAGGACCGGGCCCTGGTCACCGGCAGCGTCCCGCTGCGCCGCTACGGCACCCCCCGCGACGTCGCCAACGTCTGCCGCTTCCTCGCTTCCCCGCTGGCCGACTACGTCTCCGGTGTTGTGCTTCCCGCTGACGGCGGGTGGGTCCTCGGTGGCGCGTCGCAGGCGATGGGTGTCATCGGGCAGCCGCTCCTCGACGCCGCGCACCAGGGTCAGTAGCACCTGGGCGCGTCATGACCTGACCTCGTCCCAGAGGCGCAGGTAGACCTCGGCACCGCGAAAGACGTCGGCCATGATCTCCGGGCCGCCGAGAACACGGACCGCTTCGAGCCAGTCGGCGTAGGTTCCGTAGGTCGCGGTGCCGTCGGTGTTGATGTCGAAGGTGCGCTCGCCCCATCGTTCCCTGTCGAATGTCACCGCGCCGTCGTGGGAGACGAAGGGATATCGGATGGTGCCGGGTCCGAGCGGGCCGCCCTGGCCGGCGATGCCGTTCATATCCGAACCGAAGCCGAAACCGAACTCCGCGCCGGGCCGGGGCAGCACGCGGGCTTCCCGCCAGGCTTGGACGAAGCTCGCGGGCCCACCGGCATAGGGAGTCGCGAAACCACCTGCCGCATAGACCCGTTCGGTGGTGGTGGGCGAGTCCCAGCCGTGTGAGGACAGCACACCGGGGTAGCCACGCTTTTCGATGATCGTCATGACTTCCTCCGCGGTGGCTTCGCTGAGGTGATCTATCTCGATGAGAAAACCGTGGTCGATCATCGCGTTGATCAGGTACTCGCCGAGGTCGGTCAGCCCGCGCGCATTGCAGTGAGATCCCGCCGCGTACAGCGGCAGTGGTGCGCCGCCGAGCAGCGGGCCGGTGAGATCGGCGATGAACTGGTTGATATGACCGGCGAGCGGCACCGAGAGCTGGGTGCTGTCCTGTTCGGGTCCGGGACAGGGCTGGACGTTCCAGAACGTGCCGGTCTGCATGAAGTTGCCCGCGTTCACCAGCAGGCCGGTGACATCGTGATCCATTTTCGTGCCACCGAACGCGTTGTCGAACTTGTGTACCGGGAAGAAGCTGCTCACGCCGATGGCACGAAGTTCGGTGAGCCAGCGGTCGACGTCGGCTCGGCCGCACTCCGGTTGCCCGAGGAACACGCCACACCCCATCGGGTCGGACAACTCCATGCCGAGGACCACGGCGAGCTTGCCGGACGCGGCGACGTGGCGTGCTCGGGCCGGATCGGTGACGATGCGGAAGAAGCCCTGCCCGGGCCCACCGGCCTGGGCGTCGATGTAGTCCTGCAACGCCCGCAGGCTGTCGGCCTGCCTGCGCACCGAAGCCATGTCGTCACAGGGGTTTCGGCGATCGGTCATCATGGCGCACAGTGATTCGTTGTCCACCAGATCGACGGTCATCACGCGCAGGCCCGCCTTCCACGAGCGCTCGATGCTGGTCCAGTAGGTGCCTTCGGCGGTGAGAACCGACGGTTTCGGCCAGTCGCGGAAGGTAGGCCAGCCGCGGGTGTCGGAGGCGTGGAACGGTTCGCCGTGGTCGAGGAAGTCGGCGATCACACCGTTGGTGCCGGTGCGGTACTGCGCGCAATCGGGCAACGCGTAGCTCACTCCGTAGGGGTGCCACGGGCGGCCGCAGTGAAAGTTGCCGCCCATGAATTCGTAGGCGGTGACGTGCGCGTGCGCGTCGATGGCGCCCACGACCGCGCCGTCGGCGCCGACGCTGGGGCCCGGAGTTCCCTGGGCGCCGGTCTGTGCCTCGGGGAAGTCCGCGCACCCGGTGTCCTGGACGAACGTGGCGGGCGTGCTGGTCGCGGTTTCGCTGTTGCTGAGAACGAATCCGCTCGCACCGGTGCCGTCCACCTTCCATACCGCCGACGGCGTCGGGTTCGTCGCGGGGCTGATCACCCCCTGTCCGGCTGCCAGGACGTCGCCGTTACGACCGTAGAGCAGGTATTCGCCGAGCGCTGTAGCCCGCATCCGGTACGGCCCGGCTCCCGGGACCAACGGCCCTGTCGGCGTGTCGATTCGGTAGCAGCCGTCGACCAGCGAATAGCGGGTCTGTCCTGGATCAGCGGTGGCGTGCCCCGGCACCGCGAGACCTGTGGCGATCAGGGTGACGGCGAGTATCGGTAGGTACGTCGAACCTGCTGGTCCCCGACGGGAGATGGTGGAACGCAAGACTTCTCAATTCTGAACTAGAGGTATTTCACCTTTCTCGGTCAAAATACTATGGAACATAGTTTTTTGTGGCGGGTTCTCAGACCACCAGCGCGCTCACCAGTGCCGCACTCACACCGACCACGGCCACCGCCGCCGCAGGCGCGAGCAGCATCACGGCGACCAGCATCGTGATCGCCGTTCGGCGTGCGACCGCACGAGACTCCGGCGCGGCCGCCAGGCACTCGAGACGCATCGACAGCGAGTCATCGATCAACCGCAGCGACGTGCCCGGGATCGACGGCATGCGGGAGGCGACGGTATGCAGCGCCCCGGACAGCGCCCGCGAATCGGTCGAGGCCGCGGCCGACCGATCGGCGGCGAATTCGACCAAGGTGGCGACGGCTACCGGAGCCGCGGCGAAGAGCGGAATCCACGAAAAGGCTTGGGCGAGAACCTGACAGACGCCGAGAATGTGGTGATGGAACCCGCGCAGATGCGCGTGTTCGTGCGCGAGTACCGCACGCCACTGCGGTTCGGTCAGGCAGCTCCGCAGCCCGTCGGTGACCACCACGTACCCACCGCGCCCGGCGACGCTGTACGCCAGCGGAATCGGATGATCGAGCCGGACCAGTTTCGCCCCAGCCCCATCGACCCGGCCCACCATCTCGACCAACTCCCAGTGCTTGCGGCGCAGCGCGGCCCCGCGCCCCCGGTAGCCGACGACGATCCGTGCCAGCTGTCCGGTCGGTACGATCGTGGCGACCACGGCGATCGGCATGATCAGCCCCGCCGCCCAGGTGACGACCGCCGGTTCGACCGCGGCCAGACTGCGCACCACGGTGCCCGCCAACACATTTCCCGGCGGATCGCCCGGCCACGCCAATGCGATCACGGCCAGCACCCCACAGCCGATCGTCGCGACGAGCGCACCCAGCCACGCCACCAACCCGGCGACCGGGGCGGCGGTGAAATCGACCCGGGACAGGAACGCTGGAGCGAGCACAGCCAGCGCGATACCGGCCGCCAGCAACGCGGTCAGCAGGATCATGGTCCGCGCTCGTCGTCGGAGAGTCCCCGGCGCAGCGCCTCGACCTCGGGCGCACTGGCCGTGCGGACCAGATGCAACAGCACCGCGGGAGCGTCGGGGCTGGCGTCGAGGATCTCGCGCAGCAGATCGGTCGTCGCCTCGGCCCGGGTCCGGCTGGGCCGGTATCGATAGGAACGCCCGACCTTCTCGCGCCGCACCCACTTCTTCTCCCACAGGTGCGTCACCACGGTCAGCACGGTGGTGTACGCGGGAACCCGCTGGTCGTTGTCCAACCGATCCACCAGATCATGCACCGACAGCGCCGCCGAACTCTCCCACAGCACAGCCATCACCTGGCTCTCCAGCGCCCCGAGCCCCTTCATCACTCCCCCTCGTCCGCCGCGACAACACCACCGGACCGGATGCCGCCCGCCCAATTTACTATCGGACATAGTTTTTCGGACGACATGCTGTGAGATGTCCTCGGTCCGCCGAGGCGGCGATCACCGAGCTACGGCGCCGGCACCACAGTCGGCTAGGTTCGTGCCCATGAGCCGCACCACGACCGTCTTCGACAGCATCGACATCGCTGCCGATCCGGTGTCCATCTATCAGCAGGTCAGCGATCCGACACTGATGGGTCGGTGGAGCCCGGAGAACCGTGGCGCCAAGGTGGCCCAACCGCGCGAGTCCACTTATGTGGGAATGGAATTCGAAGGGTTGAACAAGCGTGGCGGTGCTCGCTGGGTGACCCGCTGCGTGGTGATCGCGGCCGAGCCGGGACAGCGGTTCGCGTTCCGCGTCGAGGCGATCGGCGTCCGGCGGCCATGGATCCGCGCGGGTATCGCGACCTGGGACTACCGGTTCGAGCCGGACGACGGTGGCACCCTGGTCACCGAGACCTGGCACGACGATCGCAAGTCATGGCCGGACGCGGCGGTTCAGGTCTTCGACCGGATCGCCACCGGCGGCGACACCTTCGTGGAATTCCAGCGCAAGAACATCCGCCGCACGCTGCGCAACCTCAAGCAGCACTTCGAGTCGAACGACTGAACGCGGGCGCCGGAGGGGCCTAACCGTCTTCCTACCGGTCGCCGTCAAGGCTCGCCGACGGCACGCCCGTCGTGGTGGGCACGGCGCCCGTCGTCGCCAGAATCGTCGCCGCGACCAGTTTCGGATCGTCGATCATCGGCACATGGCCGACGCCCGGCAAGATCTCGAAGCGGGCCCGCGGGAAGCGCTCCTGGGCGATGCGGCCATTGACCGCCGGCGGCAGGATCGCGTCCTTCTCCGACCAGGCCAGGGTGATCGGACACGGCAACTCCGACACCGACGCGATCTGCTCCCTGGTGTCGAGCACGTCTTCGGTGACCGTGCACCCGATGAGGTCGGCGGCCGCTGTCAGTGCTTGCGCCGGTGTCAAACGATCAGCGCGACAAGCGATATCGCGCAGCGCGAGCCGCCGGACCACCGCCGATCGCATGACCACCGGTTGAACCGGTCGCGACAGCTCGACCAGGGCGCCCAAGCGGCGCAGCTTCCTGACCGCGCCGGTCTGCCCATGGCCACCACCATCCCAGAACCCGGCAGGTGAGAGCGCGCAGACGCTCAATGCCCGACCCCGCAACGCGAGCTCGATGGCCATCCACCCACCGAGCGAGTTCCCCGCGAGATGAGCCTTCCCGATACCCCGCTCGTCCAGCATGCGCTCCGCCGCGTCAACGATGTCGCGCACCTTGACCGGACGCTCGCGCACCGCCGGCCCGCCCCGATGCCCGAGCGCTGTCAGCGCGACCACGTCGTGATGATCGGTCAGGCGCGGAACGACGTCCTCCCACGCCGCCGCCGACATGGTGACGCCATGGAACAGGACGACCGAGGACTTACCGGAACTCATGGGCAGATGCTACTCACCCCGGTCGCGCTGGGCCCGGTCGACGCGTTCGGCCTCGACGCGAGCCTTCGCCCCACAGACACCCCCCGATCGGCGGCGGCCGCAGCACACCCGCACTAGGAAGCGCCGGTGGCGAATTCGGCGAGACGAGTGGAGACCACCTCGGGTCTGCCGTCGTTCTGATGAGCCGCGGCAGTGAGGACGTCGATGTGGTTGTAGCCCGGGAGGTGGATCACTTCGTCCTGGGGGCTTCCCGAGTCCGCGACCGGGATACCGCCGCTGCTGCGGAAAGTCAGGATGGGGTTGCGATCCACGCCGTCGAGATGGATGTGATGAACGGCGAACGACGGTGCCGTCGTCTGTTGGAGGTCGAGGCTGAGACGGGTGGGGAAATACCATTCGGTGAAGTCAAGGGGTGGTTCGCACAGACTGCGGGCCAGTTCACCGATGGCGGTCACTTCGCTGGTCGAGGACGTGTAGTGGGCACTCAGTTCCGCTGTGTCGTCGTAGTCCGCCCAGCGATAGAGGGTATCCGGGTGGTAGACCGTCGGCGAAACCTTCGGTGCGTCGCCGAACATCCCCATCGCCAGCGGGCTCAGTGCGATCGAGTCCGGAAGGGGAAAGGATTTCGGGCCGATCGGGCCGCCGGTGGGGAAACCCACGCTCGCTTGGAGGAATCCGAGTGGTTGGGAATTGTCGTCGAGGATCGCGCCCAGCACAGCTTCGTTGGTGGCGTTCAGGTCACGCACATCCGGTTGTCCGGTGACGAACATGGCGGCGTCCTGGGAGAGCAGGGTTCGCAGGGTTGCGGCGACATTGGGATTGTCGGGCAGTCGTCGTACGAGGTCGTTGACGCCGTCGGGACTCAGTCTGGCCGCGAGGCCTGCCAAGGCGAGCAGATTGGTGGTTTCGGGATTGATCACCGCGGGCAGGCGTAAGACCGGCAGCGCGGTATCGAGTTGCAGCGATACGGCTTCCACCGATCCGGCAATCGGCGCGGGAAGCTCGGGGACCTGAAGGCCGCGCAGGCTCAGTCCGGCTTGAATGGTGGTGTCGAGCGCGAAATAGCCCGAGCACTGGTTATATCCGGCGTCATCGGTGGTTGCCGGATCCCCGTCGAAGTCCCACTCCGCGAAATAGCCGGTGACGAAGCCGCCCAGCGAATGGCCGCCGCACAGTATCTTTCGCTTGCGCACCGCTTGGTCGGGGAATTCGATCCGCAGCACGTCGTATTGGTCGCGCAGGGTTTGTGCGAGTCCCTGATCTCGCAACCACGCTGTTGCCGCACCGTCGGCATATCCGCTGAACCGGCGACCGTCGGCCTCGGCGCCGCGGAAGTAATAGTCCGCCGCGGTATCGAACGATCCGGTCCGTAAGGCCGCGGCGACCCCGGTGTGGTCCTCCAAGCAATTCGACCGACGATCCAGTGCCCAGAATTCGATGTATCGTCCCGACTCCGCCGCCGACGCGACAGTGTTGCGCGCCACACTGTCGAAGGCGCCAGCCCCCTCGAAGACGCCGGGTTGCGCGACCAGGACACGCTCGGCGTCGGCCGAGGACCGCGGTCCGTCGATCGCCCGCCACCGCAGATACGACAGGGTGTCGCACGCCTGCGGATGCGGCAGGCTGCCCGGCGGCAACGGCACCGCGAGAGTGACTTTCGATGCGACGACCGACGTCACCGGCGACGAAGTCGAGTACACCGTTTCCGTGCGGACGGGCACCTCACCGCTCGCGACCGGGGCTGCGGCAGACACGCCGATTCCGGCCATCGCCAATGCTGTCACCAATGCCGAGACGCTGTTTCGCCGAAGTCGCATACGAACATTCCCTTATTCACGGTCACCGATATCGGACCCTGTCCCACTGTGAGGCAACCGGAATAGGCCCGCACCTGTTTTCGATCACAACAGCGAGCCCATCTCCAAGGCCGCTGAAAATGCGTGGACCGGCGGCGCACAAGTCCGTCGCATCGTCTGGGAACCCGGCAGCGTTCGCCTGCGTCGATGGTCGCGCTGATGGCTCCGTCTCCTGCCGCGCCGGCGCCACGGACCTCGGCGATGACCGCCTGAACCTTGGCTTCGGCCCGGATCTCGTCGACAGTATGCGGCGCGTCCTCGGTGAACGGACTGCCGATACTCGACGACGCAGCCACCGGCGTATAGAACCCTCGCCGATTGTTTGGTTGACTGGCCCTGTGGTTTCCACGAGCACCATCACCAGCATCCGCACCCTCGACGGCCTGCACCTGGCAGGCACCATCGTCACCCCTGACCAACCGCCGGCTCACGCCGCGCTGCTGGTGCACGGTGGTGGTGTCACCCGCGAGGAGGGTGGCTTCTTCACCCGGCTGGCGGATGGGTTGGCCGAGTCCGGGGTTGCCTCGCTGCGGTTCGATCTGCGTGGTCACGGGGACAGCGAGGGCCGACAGGAAGAACTGACGCTGTCGACGATCCTCAACGATATCCGGGTTGCGCTGGCGGCACTGCGGGCATCCACCGGTGCCGCGGCGCTGAGCCTGCTCGGAGCCAGCTTCGGCGGCGGCATCTGCGCCTATTACGCTGCCAAGCGTCCTGACGAGCTGACACGGCTGGTGTTGCTCAATCCTCAGGTCGACTACAAGAAGCGCACTATCGATAGCCGTCCGTACTGGACGAACGAGGTCATCAGCGACGAAGCCGCCCAGGAGCTGAACCAGGCCGGTGCCATCCAGTTCACCCCGTCGCTCAAACATGGTCGCCCACTGCTCAACGAGGTGTTTTGGCTGAAGCCCAACGAAGTCCTCGGCGAGATCCGAACTCCCACCCTGATCGTCCACGGTAACGCCGACACACTCGTGTCGATCGACGGCTCCCGCCAGGCCCTCGACCAGTTCACCGCCCCGGTCGAGCTGGTCGAGGTCGACGGTTCGCAACACGGCTTCGCCGTCCACGACGATCCGCAGTACCTGAACCCGAAGAGCCAGCAGTATCAGGTATTCGTCATCGAGACCGTGGCCCAGTGGCTCACCACCGGTTCATCGGGCAGGAGCTAGCACCTCGTGCAGGGCACGAACACTGGCGCGGTTCCGCCACGGCTCGAGCACCCGCAACACTTCGATGATCACGTTCATCGTTCGTTCTGAGCGCGTCTCGCGGGCAACCTTGACGGCGGTAGTGGCCAGGGATGCAGCTTCATCCGGTTCACCGCTGAGGGCGAGGGCGTTGGCCTGCCGGGCGCTGAAGAAGCCGCTGTCGCGCCGAGACAACCCGTTGCCTGCCAGCACCGTGCCGAACATCTCCACGGCCCGCTGCGGTTTGCCTGCCTCGGTGAAACAGGTCGCCGAGCGCAGTTGCAGGGTTCCTTCGTTGAAGTAGGTGCCGAACAGTTGGTCGTCGTCAGGGTGGGTTCGGGTCAGCAGTTCGGAAGCTTCGCCGAGGTACTGCTCGACCGCGATCGCCGATTCGCCGATCATGGCCAGCCCCAGGGCTTCTTGCTGTACCACCTCGGCCCGAACACGGGCAGGCAACTGCCACGGCCCCTGTTCGGCAGCCTGCGCCAGCCCCAACACCGCAGCGGCATCCTTGGACTCGTAGGCCATCTGCGACTTCTTGAGCAGGACGTAGCCCTGCATGGGCAGACTGCCCGCCGCCTGCGCCCACTCCATCGCTCGGTCGTACAGGAAGGTAGCCGTGACCGGATCGTAGAGATCGCGGTACAGCCAGCCCGCGAATTCGGCACCATCGGCGCCAACCGTCAGCAGTGACCGACGAATATCGGGCCGCACGTCCTTGCTGTGCCGCGTGATCGCACCGAGAAGCGCCAGCATCAGGGGCAATGCCCCAGTCGGGCCACGTTGGCCGTCATCGGCCTTGCACCGGGCGAGCTGATCGCGGAAGAACTCGACCACCGAACCGTCGAAGTAGCGATAGGCATCATCCAGTGCCAGTGCGATCTGCCCGAGGTCGCCGGTGTGGCTGGCAGCTGGTGGTGTCCCTCGGCCACCGGCGAGGAGCCACCGCGCGAGACGAAGACCTGCATCGCCGTCGTGGTGGTCAGATGCGGTGGCTTCGTCCTCGTCTGCCAGGCGCAACTTGAACCACAACAACTCAGCCGGAATGCGTAGCGCCTGCGCCCACTGGGTGAGGCGCGAAAGATGTTCGGGGGCGGGGCCTTTCTCGATCCTGCTCAGCTGGGCTTGGGTCAGGCCGAGCCACGAGGCGATCAGTTCCTGTGGCAGAACGCGACCATGGTGCGGATGTAGCCGATAGGCGTAGATGACCCGGCCGATATGCCAAGTAGACAGCGCATCTCGCATTTGGTCGGTTTGCCAGAATCCGGCGGGTACCTGAGGTGGGTGAGCCAGTTGTTCGCGAAAGGCGAGATCGCAAGGATGACAGAATTTCTGGGCGTTGTGACTGCTGAGTCTGTTCCCACAGTGAGCGCAGTAACGCTGCGTTCTGGGTGCCCGCGTCATGACTTGCTACTCCCGGATTCGCTCGGGTGATGCCATTTCCCCTGGTCAGGTGGACCGTACCAGCCCATGATCAGGGGCGCTATACGTTTCATGCATACCTCGACACTCCCTGCACTAAAGGGCTTTTCGGGCTCAAGGGGCGGTGTCAGAGGCAGCGAGCAGAAGCCCCGGCCATACGCCCGGCGCATACGCCGGGGCGAAGTCGCGGCATACCGCCGGGGGGCTTCGGCGACAAGGCTGAGGCAGGTATCCGGCACCGGGCGACGCCGCGAATCCCTTTCGCGGCGCACCGGTCTGCCCGTGGGTGGCAGGGCGGTGGCGAAAGCCCCGGTGCCGGGTGCGTCCAAATCCCGCCACTGAAGCTGCTGAACCGGAGACGCTATGCCCAGCCAGTCCAAGCTCGACATGTCGCCGACGAACTGACTCGAGGCCGCCCGCAGTTCGTCGTGACGATCGACGACGAACTTCACCGCGAACTACCACCCCTCCCGTGCGCCAGGCTCTGGGATTGAAGTTCGCCAGCAGCTCGCAAGTGCCCGCCATACTTACCGCTATCTCGAATCGAAGGGCGATCCGCCATGTCTACGCCAGATCCGAACGCGCAGAACATGTTCGTGGATGCCGCGGGCCTGCTGGCCGAGCACATGTGCCAGGTGCAGCTCCTCGGCTTGACCTTCACCCGCGCGTTGGAGCTTCAGGCGCTGCACAACCAGCACCGACCGGACGATTGCCGTGTGCATTTGCAGGTGGCGGGATGGCTGTGGGAATGGGGGGCGGGATGAGGTAATCGGCCTCTGCGGAAATGCATCCGCAGAGACCGGGTGTCCTTGTTACGTCACGATCCGTAGCGGATTTTCGACGAATTCCGTCAGGGTTGCCAGGAATTGGGCCGCGACCGCGCCGTCGATGGCCCGGTGGTCTGCGGACATGGTGACGCGAAGGATCTTGCGGGCGACCACTTCGCCGTTGTCGAGGCGGAGTTCGTCGGCCGCCGCTCCCACGGCGAGAATCGCGGATTCGGGCGAGTTGATCACCGCGGTGAATTGTTCGATGCCGAACATGCCGAGGTTGGAGATGGTGAAGGTGCCGCCCGACATGTCCTCGGCGCGGAGCTTGCGATCGCGGGCGCGGGTCGCCTTGTCGCGGCTCTCGGTCGCGATCTCGGAGACGCTCTTGCGGTCGGCGTCACGGATGACCGGGACGAGGAGTCCGACCGGGGTCGCCACCGCGACGCCGATGTGGATTCCTTGGTGGCGCAACAGCTTGTCGCCCGCGAAACTCACGTTGACCGAGGGATCCTTGCGCAGTGCAGTCGCGACCGCCTTGACGAGCAGGTCGTTCACGCTGACCTTGCTCTCGCCCGCCGCGTCCAGGGTGGCGTTGATCCGCGCGCGGAAGGCGAACAGCTCGGTCACGTCGATCGCGCTGGTCAGATAGAAGTGCGGCGCCTGCTGCTTGCTCTCGGTGAGCCGAGTTGCCGATACGCGCTGAATGTTGGTCAGCGCGACCTCTTCGAACTCCCCTGACGCCGGAACAGACTGCACGGCAACCGCACTCGCCTCAGGTGACGGCGTCGAGATGTCAGCGGGCGCCGCGACGCTGTGGGCCGCCTCCACGTCTCGTTTGGTGACCCGCCCACCAGGGCCGGTACCCACGACGGAGTCCATATCGACCTGCAACTCGCGGGCGATCTTGCGAGCGAGCGGCGAGGACTTGACCACGACCCTCGGCGAGACCGAGACGGGCTCACTGTGCGAACTACGTTGTGGTGCAGAGTCTCTGGCAGGAGAGTTGACAGCGGATGGCACGGCAACGGATGGCGTCACCGCAGCAGCGGCACCGGAATCCGCCGTCGAGGTGGTGCCGTCGCCGACGATCGCGATCGGCTCACCGATCGCGACCCGAACGCCCGGCTCGGCGAGGATCTTCTCGAGCACTCCGTCGTCGTAGGCTTCGAGTTCCATCAGCGCTTTGTCGGTTTCGATCTCGGCGACGATCTCGCCGCGGGTGATCTGGTCGCCGACCTGTTTGAGCCAGGCGGAGACGACGCCGTCCTCCATGGTGTCGGAGAGCCGGGGCATGACGATTTCGGGCATGATCTTGTCCGTCCTGTTCCTGGTTCTCAGCGCCGCCGGCCGACAGCGGCCAAGGTTTCCGTCACGGCGGTATAGAGCGATTCCGCGGACGGCAAGGCGAGCTTCTCCAGCGGCTTGGCATACGGCAGCGGGATCTCGGCCATCGCGACACGGCGGACCGGCGCGTCGAGATAGTCGAAGGCACCGTCGGAGATAGAGGCCGCGATTTCCGCGCCGATGCCGTAGGTGAGCCAGTCGTCCTCGCCGATCACCGCGCACCCGGTCTTGCGGACCGAGGCCACGATGGTGTCGCGATCGAGCGGACGCAAGCTGCGCAGGTCGATCACCTCCACCGAAATCCCCTCGCCGGCAAGACGTTGCGCGACCTCGGTCGCGACGGTGGCCATCCGGGAGTAGCCGATCAGCGTGATGTCGGTACCCTCCCGGGTGACCGCCGCCTTGCCGATCTGGACAGGCGCAAGATCCTCGGGCACTTCGCCTTTGGTGTTGTAGAGCGACAGATTCTCCAGGAACAACACCGGATCGTCGTCGGCGATCGCGGCCTTGAGCAGCGCCCGCGCATCAGCGGGAGTACTGGGCGCCACGACCTTCAGACCGGGCACGAAGGCGTAGTACAACTCGATGTTCTGCGAATGCGTCGCCCCGAGTTGCTGGCCGCCGCCACCGGGAGTCCGGATCACCATGGGCACATTGGTCTGCCCGCCGAACATGCCGTAGATCTTCGCGGCGTGGTTGACGATCTGGTCCAGCGCCAGCAGCGAGAAGTTGATCGTCATGATCTCCACGACCGGGCGCAATCCGAGCATCGCGGCGCCGATCGCCGCACCGACGAAACCTTCCTCGGCGATGGGGGTGTCGCGTACTCGCTTCTCGCCGAACTCCTCGAGCAGACCGGCGGTGATCTTGTAGGAGCCTTCGAAGACGCCGATCTCCTCCCCGATCAGAAAAACGTCGTCATCGCGTCGCATCTCTTCACGCAGGGTCTCGCGCAGCGCTTCGCGATAGGTCATGACAGGCACAGTGGGAGTCCTCAGTGGGTGAAGAGCGGATCGGCGGGCAGACGGCGGGAATCGCCCGGCACCGGGGTGGCGTAGGTGTAGTCGAACAGACTCGACGGCTCCGGATGCGGGCTCGCGTCGGCGAATTCGACGGCGGCGGCGACACCGTCTGCCACCTCACGGTCGAGATCGGCCAGCGACGCTTCGGTGAGCACACCGGCGGCGAGCAAACGCCGCTGCCACAACACGATCGGATCGTGTTCACGCACCGTGGCAACGGTTTCGGTGCTGCGGTACTTGGCCGGGTCGACCACCGAATGACCCTTGAGCCGGTAGCTCACCGCTTCGAGCAGTGCGGGTTTACCCTCCCGGCGGGCACCTTCGATGAGTTCGCTCGCCAGGTCGCGCACGGCCAGCACATCGGTACCGTCCACCCGTTCCCCGCGCATGCGATAGGCCGCGGCGCGCTTCCACAGATCCGGTTCGGCCGAGGACTTCTCGACCGTGGTCCCCATGCCGGTCTGGTTGTTGATCACCAGGAACACCACCGGCAGCCGCCACAGCGCCGCGATGTTGAGCGATTCGTGGAAGGCGCCGATATTGGTGGTGCCCTCCCCCATCTGGCACACCACGACGTCGTCGCCGTCGTTGTAGTCGATAGCCAGCGCCGCGCCGATCGCCAGGGGAACCTGTCCGCCCACGATGGCGTAGCCGCCCAGCAGCCGGGTCGCGGTGTCGTACATGTGCATCGAGCCACCCCACCCCTTGGAGGTGCCGGTGGAGCGGCCGTAGAGCTCGGCCATCACGCGGCCCGGTTCGATGCCCTTGGCCAGCGCGTATCCGTGTTCGCGATAGTTGGTGAACAGGTAGTCGGTGGGGCGCATCGCCGCGCCCAGGCCGACGACCGTTGCTTCCTCGCCGAGGTTGAGATGGCAGTAGCCGCCGATCTTGGCCTGCTGGTAGCTCTGTGCGGTGCGCTCCTCGAAGCGCCGGATGAACAGCATGTCGCGGTAGAGACCACGCAGGGTCTCGGGATTCTCGGCCGCGACAGCGGAGTCGACATCCGAAGCGGGCGCGGCGGTTTCGGCCGGCTTGCGGGCGGGCTTGCTCCGCGCGGTGGTCGTGGTCATGTCGAGCTCCTCAACGCTTGCGTGGCGCGATGTGTACCGGCAGTCCGAGTCCGGCCATGGCCGCCTCCATGCCGATTTCGCCGAGTGTGGGGTGGGCGTGGATGGTGTCGGCCAACTCGTCGAGCGTGGCTTCCAGCGAGATCGCCAGCGCGCCTTCGGCGATCAGGTCGCTGGCGGACGGGCCGATGATGTGCACGCCGAGCACTTCCTGATGCGCTTGCCCCGCCACGATTTTGATGAACCCCTCGGTCTCGCCGAAAGTCTTGGCCCGGCCCAATGCCGCGAACGGGAACTTGGCGGTGATCACCTCGTGGCCCGCCGTGCGGGCGGCCTCCTCGGTGAGACCGACACTCGCGATCTCCGGGTGGGTGAAGGTCGCGGCCGGGATGACGGTGTAGTCGATGTGGGCGTCGTGCCCGGCGATCACCTCGGCCGCGGTGATGCCCTGGTGGGAGGCAACATGGGCGAGCAGGGCCCGGCCGGTCACGTCGCCGATGGCGTAGACGTGCTCTACCCCGGTTCGAAGCCGGTCGTCGACTTCGATGAAACCGCGCGCGTCCGTGGCGATTCCGGCCACATCGAGACCGAGTTCGGCGGTGTTGGGGCGTCGCCCGACGCCGACGAGGACGACATCGGCGTCGAGTTCCTGTGCCGCTGGGCCGCCGACCGATACCCGCAGCGCGTCGCCCTCGGTGATCGCCGTGACGGTGGCGCCGGTGAGGACGGTGATGCCACGCTTGCGGAACGAGCGGCCGAGTGCGTCGCCGATCTCCTTGTCCTCCAACGGAACCAGGCGGTCCTGCATCTCCACGACCGTGACCTGGCTGCCGAACGTGGCGAACAGACTGGCCCATTCCGCGCCGACCGCGCTGCCGCCGATGACCACCAACCGTCGCGGTACCTCGGTCAGCCCGAACGCGCCGTCGGAGGTGACGACGCCGGGCAATCCCGCGCCCGGGATCGGTAGCCGCGCGGGCACCGAACCGGTCGCGACGATCACGTCGCGCGCGTTCACCCGGCGAATCGCCGTTCCGGCGGGCGCGGCGTAGCGGGGGCCGCCGTCGAAGATCGGTGAGGCGCCGACTTCGTGGACCTCCACGACAGTCGGTTCGACGAACCGGGCATGACCCTCGATGACCGTGACACCATTGGCCTTCAGCAAGCCGGCTACACCGTCGGTCAGTTCTTTGACGATGGAGTCCTTGCGCTGGCGCACCGCGCCGAAGTCGTAGCGCACATTGTCGGCGAGAACGCCGAATTCCGCTGCGGTGGTGAGAGTCTGGAAGACCTCCGCCGAGCGGAGCATCGCCTTGGTGGGAATGCAACCCCAGTTCAGGCACACGCCGCCGGGGCGTTCCTTCTCCACCACGCAGACCTTCAGGCCGCGTTGCGCGGCACGGATGGCGGCCACGTATCCGCCCGGCCCACCACCGATCACCAATAGATCGAATTCCAGCACTCGTGGTGCTCCTCAGCTCGAACGATCAACCCATCCACGGTCGTGGCTTGGATCATCCGTCGAGTCTCACGGTCCACAAATGCACAAACAACCAACCGACAGCCCAGAATTCGGGCCCCAAAAATGGGCGCTGCGCCCAATCGGTCACGGTTGCGGGATGGCTCAGCCGGGTGGGTTCACGCCCATCTCCAGCGCGGCCAAGGCGAGGGAGAGTTCCAGGTAGGACCGCTGTCCTTCCAGTCGCCGACCCAGCAGGGCGGAGATTCGCTGGAGCCGGTTGATCACGGTGTTGCGATGGCAGTGCAGTCGCGGCGCGGCATTCGCCGCCGAGCAGTTCTCTTCGAGCCAGATCGCCAGGGTGCGCAACAGGATCTCGCGCTCTTTGGCCGGCAGTTCCAGCACCGGGCCGAGGGTGCGCGCGACCATGAGCGCGGTCAGGTCGGGAGAGCGCAGCAACAACGCTTCGGGGTAGCGCTGCTCCAACGACACCAGACCCCGTGCTGTCGCGGGCAGGGTCTCCAAGCCGAGCATCGCCAGCGCGTGGCCCGTCTCGATCTGCGCCAATCCCTGCACCACCGGTGACGCCGCTGCCCTGCCCCGGATCCGGCTTCCCACCTGGTCCAGCACAGCGGAACCGTCTCGCTGCTCGAGCGAGACCAGCCCCACCATGGTCTCGACGCGGTCGTGCCAGACCGACCGAATGCCCATGGCCGCCAACGCGGTCTCGGTGCCGAACTCCACGTGCGGACGATCACCGCGCACCGCGACCACCAGATACCCACCGTGGGCGGGCAAGTTCAGCTCGCGCGCCGCCCGCGCGGCGAAAGTCGCGTCGCGTGCGCTGCCCGCCAGCAGGTCCTCGATCACGCCGTGCCGTCGCCGCTCGTCGCGACGAACCTGCTCCAGTTCGGTGCTGCGATAGGAGGTGACCAGCGACGACGACATGCCGTCGATGGCCGACCAGGTCGCCACTCCGATCTTGCGGACCTCACCGGGCGGGAGTTCGCCGGCCTTGTCGAGCAGCGCCTCCCACACGATCTGACCGCCGAGCCGGAACGTCCGCAACATGACCTCCAGGGGCACGCCCTGCGCGGCCCGATTGCGGCCGATGGCGGCGGCGACATCGTCGCGATCCGGGCCCGTCACGTCACCGGCGACCAGATCGAGCACCCTGGTCAGATAGCGGCAGCACGCATGGTGCAGGTCCTCCCGGCTCACCGGCGAGTAGTCGGTCCACTCCGGGATATCGGTGAAGATCGCGGCGATCAACTGCCTGGTCAGCGCGGGAATCTCGGTTCGGCACGCGGCCACCAGCTCCCTCGTACCCACCGAGGGAAGGGTGTGCTTGGATCTCGCGGCCATATCGCTAGACGCTACGCCCGCTCCCGGCTCGCCCGGAACGAGCCGATCACCGCATCCCCGAACCGACCGACTCCGCAGTCCCGCCGCCTCTGGCACAGACAGCCGCGTCGTTGCCGCAGTGGCAGCGGCAGGCGGGCCATAGTGGTCGGATGGGTAACCAGTCCACGATCGCTACCGCGTTCCAACCCCTGCTGCGAGCCACGCTGGGCCCCCGCCCCGCGGTGGGGTTCGAGTTCTGGGACGGCAGCACGATCCATCCCGACGGGGAAAGTCCCGGCACGATGCGCGTGCGCTCCGAGGACGCGCTACGTCACCTGGTCTGGGCGCCGGGTGAGCTCGGCTTGGCGCGTGCTTTCGTCTCCGGCGCGGTGGATCTCGACGGCGATATCTTCACGATGCTGCGAGCACTCCAGTCGACCGCGCCGAACGATGCCCGCCTCGGTCTCGGGGCGACATGGCAGGCCATCGGCGCGGCGCGCCAGCTCGGGGCGCTCGGTCGCCGCCTGGAACCGCCGCCGGAGGAAGCCCGTCCGCAGCGCGGACCCCTGCACACCAAGCGGCGCGATGCGGCGGCGATCAGTCATCACTACGACGTCAGCAACGACTTCTACCGGCTGGTGCTCGGACCGAGCATGACCTACTCCTGCGCGCGGTTCGTGCCGGACGACGACGGCTCGCTCGAGGCCGCCCAGCGAGCCAAGCACGACTTGATCTGCCGCAAATTGGGCCTGGCCGAGCAGTCGGGTATGCGCCTGCTCGACGTGGGATGCGGCTGGGGGTCCATGGCGATCCACGCGGCGTCGACCTACGGCGCGCAGGTCGTCGGCGTCACCATCAGCAGCGCCCAGGTCGAGCTCGCCCGCAAACGCGTCGCCGAGGCGGGGTTGTCGGACAGTGTCGAGATCAGGCTTGCCGACTATCGGGACCTGCGCGGCGAGCAGTTCGACGCCATCTCCTCGATCGGCATGTTCGAACACGTCGGCTCCGGGCGCGCCGCCGAATACTTCGACACTCTGCGCGCACTGCTGCACCCGCGCGGACGGCTGCTCAACCACGCCATCTCCTCGCCGGGCGGATCCGTCATGCGCAATCGTTCCTTCATCGGGCGCTACGTCTTCCCGGACGGCGAACTCGTCGATGTGGGCGAGGTCGTGCTCGCCATGCAACGCGCCGGATTCGAGGTCCGTGACGTCGAAGCCCTGCGCGAGCACTACGAACGTACCCTCCGCCAATGGGTCGCGAATCTGGAAAACGAGTGGGAACAGGCGGTTTCGCTCGTCGGCGATGGGCGAGCCCGAATCTGGCGGCTGTACATGGCCGCCTCCGCGCTGGGCTTCGAGGACGGCGGACTCGGGATTCACCAGGTCCTCGGCGTGGTGCCCGAAGCGACAGGCAAGGCCGAGATGCCCGCGACACGACGCGACTGGGGATAGTCCGCGCGGGTCAGCGCACGGCAACAGCTCGCACAACGATCACCATCCCGATATTATGAATCATTTATGCATCGAACAATGCCGATGACGAGCACAGGGAACGGGTGATGAGCATGCGGTGTGTGGTGTTCGGCGCGACCGGCTACATCGGTGGACGTCTGGTGCCCGAGCTGATCCAGGCCGGCCATCAGGTGCGAGTGGTGGCTCGCACCCCGGAGAAGTTGGCCGAGGTTCCGTGGCGGGATCAGGTCGAGATCGTCCGTGGCGATGTCACCGACGATGACGAGGTGCGCGCCGCCGTCGCCGACCAGGAGGTCGTCTACTACCTGGTGCACTCGTTGGCCCGGGACGACTTCTCCGACATCGATCGCGAGGCGGCGCGGCTCGTCGCGGCCGCGTCGAACTCAGCCGGTGTCCGCCGCATCGTCTATCTCGGCGGCATCATCCCCGAGCACGCGACGCTGTCACGCCATCTCGCCTCCCGCGCCGAGGTCGGCGAAATTCTGCGCGAATCCGGCGTTCCCACAGCGGAACTGCGCGCCGCGGTGATCATCGGATCCGGTTCGGCCAGTTTCGAGATGCTGCGATACCTGTCCGAACGCCTGCCCGCGATGATCACCCCGCGATGGGTGCACAACCGGATCCAGCCCATCGCCGTTCGGGACGTCCTCTACTACCTGGTGCAGGCCGCGGAGTTGCCCGCCGACGTCAATCGCTCGTTCGATATCGGCGGGCCCGACGTCATGACCTACTTGACCATGATGCGTGAATACGCTGTGGTAGCCGGGCTCACTCGTCGTGTGGTGCTGCCGGTTCCGGTGCTCACGCCGTGGCTGTCGGCGCAGTGGGTCAACCTCGTGACCCCTGTGCCACGAGCGCTGGCCGTACCGCTCATCGAGTCGCTCGTGCACGAAGTCGTGTGCGGCGAGCACGATATCGCCACCCACATCCCGGATCCCGCCGAAGGTCTCACCCACTACGCGCGAGCCGTGGAACTGGCGCTGACCCGTATTCGCCATGCCGACGTACCCACCCGCTGGTCCGATGCCAGCACATTCGGCGCACCCTCGGATCCGCTGCCCACCGACCCCGCGTGGTCGGGCGGCTCACTCTACGAGGACCTTCGTGAGCAGCACACCGACGCCGACCCCGAAACCGTGTGGGCGGTGATCGAAGCCATCGGCGGCGAGAACGGCTGGTACTCCTTCCCTCTCGCCTGGTCGCTGCGCGGCTGGATCGACCGTGTCACCGGCGGTGTCGGGTTACGCCGCGGCCGCAAGAACCCCCGCCACCTGCACTCGGGCGAAGCCTTGGACTGGTGGCGCGTCGAATACATCGACCGGCCCCATCTCCTGCGGCTGCGCGCCGAGATGCAGCTCCCGGGACTGGCGTGGCTCGAACTGGGTGTGGAATCGGACCCGACCGGCGGCTCCCGCTATCGGCAGCGGGCCATCTTCCAGCCGCACGGTCTCGCCGGGCACCTCTACTGGAAAGCGATCACGCCGTTTCACAACGCCGTGTTCGGCGGCATGGTCCGCAACATCACCGGCACCGCCGAACACGACCCCGCCGACGGCGCGGTGCCGTCCAGCTGACGATCAGCCTGCCGCGTTCGTCAGCGCGCGAGCGCGGCTGCCTCGCCGCGCCCACAGCGCACGAGCCAACGCCGAACCGGCAACGCGGGTGCGGCGCGCGTTGCCCACGGTGGCGCGCGCAGTGAACACCGCGAACTCGCTCTCCTCGATGCGGTCGAGAATTTCCGCGTACAGCACCGCCGCGGTGGCTACACAGGGTCGCGATACCGGGTGTAGTTGCGCTATTCCACTGTCGGCGTACCGATACCAGTCGCGCGCGATCGCGTGTTGCTCGGCCAGCGCTGACCGGACCTTCGCGTCGGTGCGTCGGCGAGAACGACACCACTGCAACCTGGTGCGGTCCACATCATGGGCAGCCAGCTCGTCGGCCGGTAGGTACACCCGGCCGCGGTCGAGGTCCTCGGCGATGTCGCGCAGGAAGTTGGTGAGCTGAAACGCTTTTCCCAGCGCAGCCGCGTAGGGGGCAGCATCGGCTCGTTCGCCGACGGTGCCGAGCACCGGCAGTACCTGCAAACCGATCACGTCGGCCGAACCGCGCACATAGCGGTCGAGCGCGGCCCGGTCGGGGTAGTCGGTGACAGTCAGATCCATGCGCATCGAGTCGAGGAATTCGTCGAACAGGACGTGGTCGATCTCGTATCTGGCGACGGTATCGGCCAGCGCGGCGAAAATCGGGTCGTCGACCGGGGCACCGGAAAGGCTGTCGTGCAGGTCCCTCGTCACCGCGTCCAGCCGTTGCGCCGGAGTGCCCGCTGCATCGTCGGTCAGCGGTTCGTCGACGATGTCGTCGGCCCACCGGGCGAAGCCGTAGAGAGCGTGGATCGCCGGGCGCTGGGCGGGCGCGAGCAGCCGAGTGGCGAGGAAGAAGGTGCGGCCATGGCGCGCGTTGAGTTCCCGGCAGCGCTGGTACGCCTCGCGCAATCGAGCATCGCGGATACCGGCCGCGTCGAGTTCCGTGCGAATCATCGTCGATCGCCTCCGATCGAGGTCGAGGTCGAAGCCCGCGACGCGGACACCGTGCCGGTGACGCGGTCGGCGGCGAGGCGGCCCGACAACAGTGCCGTCGGTACGCCCACGCCGGGTACGGTGCCGCAGCCGGCCAGCACCGCATTGCTCACACCGCGCGGCAGGTTCGCGGGGCGGAAGGGACCGGTTTGAGCGAAGGTGTGCGCGAGCGAGAACGGGGTTCCGGCCAGCAGGCCCTGGCGCTGCCAGTCGGCGGGCGTGTCCAGATGCACGACCCGGGCGTCGCTGACGAAGCCCGGAACCAACCGGTTCTCGACTATCGCGGCCAGCTCCTCGCCGTAGGCGGTGGCACGGCGATCCCAGTCGAGGTCACCGCTGCGGTAGAGGTTGGGCACCGGGGCGAGAACAGTGAACAGGTCGCGGCCGGGTGGGGCCAGGGTGGGGTCGGTCGCGGTCGGGCGGGTCACCAGCAACGACGGGTCGGTCATCACTTTTCCGGCACCGATCAGTTCGTCGAAGGTCTGCTCCCACGCGGCGCCGAAGACGAGGTTGTGATGGGCGGTCGGCACCGATTCGGGGACACCGACGTGCATGACGACCGCGGACGGCGCGGGGCGCCAACTGCTCGGCCGACGCGGGACGCGGTCGAGCAGCTCGTAGGCGGTGGGAAGTTCGGTCGCCAGAACGACAGCGTCGCAAGGGATTCGGCGGCCACGCTCGGTGAGTACCGCGGTGATCCGGGATCCACGCCGCTCCAGATCGTTGACTGTCTCGCCGTAACAGAACGTCACACCGGCATCGACAGCGGCGGCGGCCAGGGCGTCGGGTAGTGCGCGCATGCCGCCGCGCGGAAAGGAGACCCCGCCCACGGTGTCCATGTAGGAAATCACCGCGTACAGCGCCAGTGCGCGTTGTGGCGAAACGCCCGCGTAGAGCGATTGGAAGGTGAAGACGCGGCGCAGCCGCTCATCGGTCAGGAACGATCCGATGGCCCTGTCGAGGCGCCGGAATCCGCCCAATGCGATCAACCGCGCGAACGCCGGCGTCAGCAGCCCGAGCGGAGAGTCGACATTCGCGGCGATGAACCGTTCGAATTCGACCTGGTACAGCTCGCTCAACCACGAACGCAGCCGGCGATATCCCTCGACCTCTGTCGGTCCGGCGAACGCCAGGACCGATTCCTCCATGGCCGAGGCGTCGCTGTGGACATCCAGCGCGGTGCCGTCGGCGAAGTGCGCGCGATAGGCCGGGGCGACGGGCAACAGCTCCAACCGGGACTCGAGGCTGTCACCGACCGCGGCGAGGGTGTCGGCGACGATGTCGGGCATGGTGAGCACCGACGGTCCGGTGTCGAGCAGATAGCCGTCGACGTCGCGCCGTCCGGCCCGGCCACCGGGGACCGTATCGCGCTCCACCACCGTGACGCTGCGTCCGCGTCCTGCCAGGTGCAACGCGGCGGCCAGTCCTGCCAGGCCGGCCCCGACGACGACCACCTCATCGGTTGTTCCCGATATCGTGCGCATTGCTTCCTTTCGGTGGGGCGGCGGGTTCGCCGGTCAGTGCGAGCGGTGCGTGCACAACAGCGCCATTCGCTGCAGCGCGTCGGCCACCGATGGTTCGAGGTCGGCGCTCCGGAGGAGCCGGCGTGCGTGCTCGACGCGCTCGCCGATCATCTGCTCGGCACGCCGGCGTGCGCCGCTGTCGATGATCACGGTCTGGGCGAGCGCTACGGCCTGCTCGTCGATGAACTCGGCCCGCCACAGATCTCGTAGCCGGGCGCGATCCGACGGCTCGGCGAGCTGATCGGCCAGCGCGATCACGGTGGTCGCCTTGCGTTCCCGGACATCGTCTCCGGTGGGTTTTCCGGTAGTCGACGGGTCGCCGAAGATGCCGAGAAGGTCGTCACGGAGCTGGAACGCTTCCCCGATCACGTCGCCGTATTCGCCGAGAACGCGCATCACCGTCTCGTCGCAGCCGGCCATCGCCGCACCCAATTCGAGTGGGCGCCGCACTGTGTAGTTGCCGGACTTGCGCCGCGCGATATCCATCACCTCGCCCACGCTCGGTAGCCGGTTCGCGTCGTTGGTCAGATCCGCGAGCTGACCTACCGCCAGCTCGCTGCGCATCGCGTCGTAGCGCGGCCATGCCCGATCCAGCGCGGCGGCAGGCAGGCCGCTCTCGCGCACCATGCGCTCAGCCCACACCAGGAACAGGTCGGCCATGAGGATCGCCGCGGACTCGCCGAATCGGGCCGGCGAGCCCGACAATCCCTGATCGCGGTGCCATGCGGCGAGCCGGAGGTGAGCGGACCGCTGTCCGCGCCGGACCGTCGACTCGTCCATCACGTCGTCTTGCACCAGCGCGAACGCGTGCAGGAGCTCCGCGCCGGCGGCCGCACGCAGGGCGGCTTCGGATTCCCCAGCGCCGCCGCACAGCCAGCCGAGATAGACGAACACCGACCGTACGCACTTGCCGCCCGACGCGAAATCGATCATCAACCGGCCCGGGAACGAAAATCCCGCCGGGTCGAGTTCTGCCCGGCAACGCGCGCGGACGAACTCGTCGACATGACCGCGGACCGAGATCTGTGTGCGCGCGAGCCAGTCGGCGAACCGCGCGGATCCGTCATCACCGGTTGCGGGTTCACAAGGTCGAAGCGCGATTGCTACTCGTTCGGCATCCACCCATCGATTGTGACACCGATCGAGCAAAAATGCATCGTTTGCGCATCGTTTGATCGTTCCGGCGGCGCTGCGACTGCCACCGCACCAGAGATCACGCGTCATGGACCGACTCTCAACGCTGGACCGCGCTGCGCATTCTTGGCCGGACCCCGGCTCAGGTTGCTCCGGCTCCGCAGGGAAGTGTCGGTAACCTCGTCGCCGGAGGAGGGACTGATGTTGCGTCCAGGAGAGGTTTTCGCCGGGTATGTGATCGAACGGCTGCTCGGTGCCGGTGGGATGGGCGAGGTCTACGCGGCCAGGCATCCGCGGTTGCCGCGCTCGGACGCGGTGAAGGTGCTGGCCGCGGAGTTCGCCCTGGATCCGCAGTACCGGGTCCGGTTCGAGCGGGAGGCCGATCTCGCGGCGGGTTTGTCGCATCCGGCGATCGTGAAGGTCTATGACCGTGGCGAGTGCGACGGCCGATTGTGGATCGCGATGGAACTGGTCGAGGGTGCGGACCTGGCCCAGCGGCTGTCCACGATCGGGCCGTTCGCTACCGACGAGGTGGTCCGGATCGCGGAATCCGTTGCCGGAGCATTGGATCGCGCGAGCGCGCAAGGTTTGGTGCATCGGGATGTGAAACCGGCGAACATCCTGCTGAGCCGGACCGGCGATCTCCTCCTGACCGATTTCGGGATAGCGCGACAAGTCTCGGACACCTCGGATCTGACCGGCACGGGCGTCATGATCGGGACGCTGAACTACGCCTCGCCCGAGCAGCTGACCGGATTGCCACTGGACGGGCGAAGTGATCAATACTCACTGGCTTGCAGCGTCTTTCACCTGCTGACCGGCGGGCCACCGTTCGCGGATGCGAACCCCGCGGTGGTGGTCACCCGGCACGCCACGGCCGCGCCGCCGAGCGTGCGGACCGCGCGACCGGAGCTGAGTCCCGAGGTGGATCGGGCGCTCGCACGGGCGATGGCGAAACGGCCCGCCGACCGCTTCGAATCATCGTCGGACTTCGCGACCGCACTGGGTTCGGCGCTGGGGTTGTCCGGCAGTGGATCGCGGGGCGCTGAGACGTCTCCTCCCGGCGGGCCACAGGCCGCCATCGCGACGGTGATCCGCGACAGCGACGCACCCGCTCGACCGAGACATGGCAGGTGGGTGGGGGCGGGCGTAGCCGCGATCGTCGTCGCGGTCGTGACGACGATCGTCGCGTGGTCGAGTGGTTCCGACGAGATGGGGCCGACCGATGCCGCCCGCGCGATGCCCCGCGTCTCGGTGACCGCGCAGAGTCCCGACCTTGCCGTCCAGCCCACAGCCGAGCGGTGGCGACAGCCGGCGGTGCCGGGCTCCGAGTACCCGGTCGGCGGCTCGGACGACGTGGTGCTCTACGCCCGAACCGGGCGGACGAACTCTCTGGACATCCTCGACGCGGAGAACGGGACGGTGCTCCGTAGTGTCGATGTGGGCCATGGGAGCATCGGCGCCTGCGTGTTCACGCCCTCGGGCCGCTACGCGGGATGCCGGGTGCGCCACGCCGAGTCGGCGGCGGGAACCGCGGACATCGACTCGGACTCGTACGCGACGACGATCATCGACATCGAGGCCGGGGCGGTCTCCGGCAGGCTCGGCGCCGCGACCGAAATCGTCGCGGCGGGAGAAACATTCGCGATCTTCGAGCCCGAACGCAAGGGCAGTTCCAGCGGTTCGGTGACCGTCGCGAACAGCGCGGGCACCGTGATCTGGCAGGCCGACGGCGTTCGCGCCGGTCTGGTGCGCGGAGCGAGTGTGCTGTCGCTGGAGAAGGATCCGGTCTCGGGTGATCCGTTCTCGACAGCGAGCTTCGAGCTACGAGCTGTCGAGAGCGGCAAGATCGTGTATCAGATGACGCCGAAGAACGCCGATTCCGCGACCGTCTGGGCGCCGGACTGGGCGGCATTTCCCGGCGGCTTCGCTGTCGGCCGGGACATGTACGCGCTCGACGGCACGAAACGGTCGAGCGTGGGTGCCGACTGGCGCGTCATCCCGAACGCCGTCTATTCCACTCAGGGCGACGACCCCTCGCCCAACGGCGGCGCCGAGCACTACGCGGAGCCCGCTACCGCGGCAGCTGTGCCGGTGCTGATGAACAAGCAGACCGGTGTCGTCGGCGCGTTCGATCCGGCGACCGGTTCCGCCCTCTGGTCGAGGGAGGTCCCCAAAGAGGCGAGCTACGGTCACCACCTGACCGTGGCGGGCATCGGCAGCAAGATTCTCGTTCGATGGGATACGACGGAAAAATCCCGATTCGCCGATGCGACAAACGCCGTCGCCTATGCGTGGTTCGACGCGTACACCGCCGACGGCGGCGTCCTGCCGAGCGAGCAGATCCCCTGGGCGACAGACGGCACCCGAGTCGTGGCCGTTCCGCGAGGCGGTCAGGGAACGGTGACCGCGATTCCGGCCGGCGAGCACTCGAATCCGCTCTGGTCACTCGACTTCGGCAGTCCTCTTCGCTGTTTCGACGGCCGGGTGTACGTGGGCAATCGGCGGGTGGTGTGAGATCCGGCGGCCCGCGCACCTAAGCCTGCGCGCGGGTGCCGCGTCGACCGACACGGGCCTCACCCTCCCCTCCAGGGTGAGGACCGCATCGGGGCCGCTGATCGAGCGGCGCGCCAGGCCCCGGATCTCCAACGGCCAGGGACGGAACAGCCGCGAGACTCGAGGTCGGCCAGGATTGTGAGCTGTCAGTTGGAGACGCCGACTGCTGTGCGCAGGTGTTGGCGCTGCTCGATGATGTCGAGCATGAAGTCGGCGGCATCGCCGCAGGTGATGGAGTAGCCCGTCGCTCGCCCGCTCGGGTCGGCCTTGACGGTTCCCTTGTCTGCCACTGCCTTCAGAGCCGGGAGGCGAACGGCTGTCCAGGCCAGCTCACTGGCTGCGAGCTGGGCTTCCATCGCCACTTTGGCATCGAGAATGGGCGGCAGGCGGCGCGCGAACAGCGGCACCAGGACGCGGCGGAAAAGGAAGGCACCGGAACCGGGTAGTCCCATGTTGCTCGCGCACACGAGTCGTTCGACGCCGTGCGCGCGCATCTTCTCGATGATCACGCGTGTGGCGTCGGGGACGAGGTCATTGGGTTTGCCGTCGCCGAGCCCGCCGACCCCCAGGTACTGGATCACGGCGTCGGTGCCGTCCAGCGCGCGCTCGACCGCCGCCGGATCCAGCGCATCGCCGCGCACGACGCGAACGCCGTGGGGCGCTTTGTCGGCGCTTGTCGCGGAGCGCGCGAGGACTGTCACGTCGTGCCCGCGTTCGAGCGCTTTCGCGACAACAGCGCTGCCGCCCATACCGGTCGAACCGAAGACCACCAGTTTCATGTTCCGAGCCCCGCCTCTGTGTGGTCGTTCGAGATCGCGATCGCCCACTCGGGCGACCCACCCTCACGACAGTAGTTACTGTTGTTTGAAACGACAGTAACTACTGTCGTAAGGTCGGTCAAGACGGAAGGCGGACACATGGTCAGAACGTGGGCGACAGACGATCCCAAGGCCGGGCTCATGGCGCGCAAGCGTGCCCAGATCGTCGCGGCCGCGCGTACGGCCTTCCTCGACGAGGGATACGCCGCGAGCTCGGTCAACAAGATCGCCGACGAGGCCGGCGTCTCGATCAAGACCCTCTACCGCCACTTCGAGACGAAGGACGAGCTCTTCACCGCCGTCATCGCGGGACTGTGCGCACCCGACAGCGACACCACCCGAGACCCCGCCTGGTACACCGATCCGCCCGAGGTCGGCTTGGTTCGCGCGGGCGAGGAGTACCTTCGCCATGCCCTTTCCGACGAGCAGCTCGCGCTCTACCGGGTGGTCGCTCACGACGCGGATCGTTTTCCCGAACTCGGGCGCATCTACCGGCGGGAAGTCCTCGGCCGTAGCGGCCTGATCTTCGCGTCCTATCTGGACCGGTGGCGTGAGCGGCAGGGCTGGCGAATCGCCGACAAGTACGAGGCGGCCGCGGTGTTCGGCGGACTGCTGAAGGCCAGGCTCTTCGACCAGGTGTTACTCGGCGGAGCGCAGCCCGACACCGAAGAGATCACCCACCGAGCGCGCCACGCGGCCGACCAGTTACTGACCATCCTCGAAGCGGGCGACCTCTGACGCTGCGGACGTGGCCCGCCGACCACAGCTCCGACTTCATCACCCCACGGAGGCTTTCGCCGACGTCCGCGGCCGATCCGTTGTTTCGGTGCGAGTTCCACGACTGCCGCCCTAGGCTTGGCCCGATCTCGTCGACAACACCGCCTCCGACAACGGCAGAGCTGCCGGCCCGGACCCGAGGAACCCCATGCCCCTCTCCCCCATTATGTCTCGCGCGCTCGCCGCGATAGCGATCACCGCGACAGCCTCCACCCTTCCCGCCGCGCAGACCGCTTCCGCCGAACCGGTTTCGTGCGCGCAATGGACTCGGCACACCGTCGCGGCGGGGTACGGAATACTCGAGAACCTGGGGTTCGACGGTCGCGGAAATCTGCTGCTGGCAGAGCAATCCGCCACCGGATCGTCCGGCACCCTGCAACGCCTCGGTGCCGACGGCTCGCGATCTGTCGCGGTGAGCGACGTGGAGGGTCCCGGGTCGATCCTGACCGCCGGCGACACCGCGTATTTCACGACGGGCAACAGCGTCACCGCCGCCCTCACCGACCGCGCCGACGGGACGATTCAGGCCCTGCACCTCGACAGCGGCACCGTGCAGACGGTGGCCACCGGTCTGACGATGCCGAACGGGTTGGCGCAGTTGCCGAACGGCGACTTCGTCGTCAGCAGAGACATCGGCGCGGGCACCTTGACTCGGGTCACCTCTGACAACATCGCGACACCCTACGTACCGTCACTGAGCTCCACCAACGGCCTCGCGTTCGACCCGCACCGCAATCGGCTCATCGTCTCGACGACGTTCAACCCCACATCGGTCATCGCCGCCGTCGACTACGCCGATCCCGACAGCCCACCACGCCAGGCCGTGATTCCCGGTGTCGGGCCACTGAACTCGGCCGACGATCTGACTGTCGGCCCGGACGGCAAGGCGTACGTGACCCTCAACGTGGCCGGCGCAGTTCAGCAGGTCGATGTGGACACCGGCCGGACCTGCGCGATCGCCGACGGTCTGCCGTTGTCGTCGTCGGCACGGTTCGGGTCCGGACCCGGCTGGGATCCGAACGCCCTGTACGTCACCAGTTTCCTCGGAACGGTCACCGAGCTCACGCCGCCCTGATCATCGATTGAGGCAGACCATCCCGAGCAGCGGGCCGTACCGATTCTCGGCGCTGCCCACCATGACCAGCAGGCCCCCGACCGGGCTGCAGAGCACGTCCAGACTCGACGAGCCGGTGTCCGCCACCGGCTGCTGGGCGTGCGCGGAACCCGCGCCGACGGCGGACGCGAGCAGGAAGAGAGCGAGTGCGGACGACGCCGCGAGCTTGTTCATAGCTCCACCGTGCCGTGTGTCCTCGCGGCGCGCACGCCCCGAATTGCTGGGGCGCGCACCGAGAATCACACCGGACCGCATCATCTGAACCCGTGCGAGTTACCCACTCGGACAACGCCCTTCGCGAATGCTCATGCGCCCCGGATCACTCCGTCACGCCGGCCACGCTCGAATGACTCGCTGTCATCGACACCTGGTGCCACCACGTGGCGATCCGGTCGACCACCGGCCCTGGTGTCCGCACCCACTTGATGTGGTCGTTGGACGCACCAGCCGGTACGTCCGCGGTGCGGTAGTCCCATCGAGTGACCCTGCCCGGGGTGAACAGCCGGCGGGCGAAAGCCTCGATACCGCGTCGCGGTGCCAGTGCGTCGTCTTCGAGGGCGATCACCAGCGTCGGTGTATTGATTGTGTCCAGTGCAGGGAAGGGAGGCCGCCCGGTCAGGACCATGGCGGCCCACTCGCGCATTTGCGTGCGTGCTCCAGGTGCGCCGAAGGCAGGCTTGGGCAGATAACCGAAGACCGCCGTGATGACCGGCACGAGCGAAGCCATGATCGCCACGGGCAGGCCGAAATTCGGAAAATGCCGGTGGTATGGCAGGCTGCCGCCGACGGTCACCATGCCATCGGCGCCAGGGTGGTTGAGCTCGTGGCCCGCGGCGAGTTGGGCGCCGAGGCTGTGTCCGAGGACGACGACCGGCCGGGCGGGGTCTTCCCTGCGGGCCTCGGCCACCGCGTGCGCGATGATGTCGATCTCGTCCCGGTAGGACCAGTTGTTGTGCCGCGATGCCTGCGGCGTGCCCTGTTCGAAGCCCCGCCGTGGCAGCGCCCGCGCGCTCCAGCCGAGGTCGGCGAATGCCGCGACGAGCGGGGCGTAGAAGCGCGAACCGATGGCCATGGCCGGCGCGATCAAGACGATCGGCGATATCGCCTTCGACTCGATTCCACCCGAATGCCGACTGCTCGACCTGCTCACTGATGCACTCCTTCGTTCGTCCGATACGCCCATCGGGTCGTTGACGGCGGGCAACCCCGAGGCTAATGTTAGCAGCGAAAACATTGGCTGCGGGTCTACGGACTCTTCTGCCGTTCCGGCCGCCTGGCATCCCCTCTGTCGAGAGTACGACCGCACCCAGGAGGAACATGTTGTGACGAAAGTGCTGATGGTCATCACAGCCGCGGATCGCTGGACATTGAAAGACGGCACGGTGCACCCGTCCGGCTACTGGGCCGAAGAGGTCGCTTTTCCGCACCGCGCTTTTACCGAAGCCGGATGGGACATCACCATCGCGACCCCGGGCGGCAAGAAACCCACGCTCGACCGACTCAGCCTCGGCATGTCCGGCGGAATGCCGAGCAAGCGCCGCGACATCGAGCACTACCTCGACAGCATTCAGGATGCGCTCGCCACACCGGTCCCGCTCGACACTGTCGACTCCGATTCTTTCGACGTCGTCTTCTACCCGGGCGGTCACGGCCCGATGGAAGACCTGGCCTACGACGAGACCTCGGGCGCGCTGCTCGCCGCCCGGTTGGCCTCTGGCAAGCCCTTGGCCCTGCTCTGCCACGCTCCCGCGGCGATCACGGCGGCGACCGGACCCGACGGAAAGAATCCGTTCGCCGGTCGCCGGATGACCGGGCTGTCCAATCGGGAAGAGCTACTCAACCGGTTCGCCTGGAAGGCACCGTGGCTGCTCGAGGACAAGCTCAAAGAACTGGGCGTCGACTATTCGAAGGCGCTCATCCCCTTACGGCCACACATCGTGGTCGACGGAAACCTCTACACCGGACAGAACCCGCAATCCTCCGAAGAGCTCGCCGACCGACTCATCACCGACGTCGGCGCCGCATGGTCGTTGACCTGACCGTCTAACGGTCACGCCACACCAGTGTTGACAGTGCTTACATTGACGGTTAGCGTCGGGATCGCCTCGAAAAGCAAACAAAGGGAGCTGCGCCGATGTCAACGACTCAACAGAGCACGGTCCAGGTAGATCTCGGTGGTCGTACGGTCACCGTGCCGGAAGACGGTCTCTACGACAGATATCGCATGAATCCCGATCTGGACGAGATAGCGCGCGATTCCCGGGTCAGCGGTGTCGACTTTTTCCGGGAACTCCCTAAAACCAAGGTCGACTCACTGATCGGCGAAACCTACACGCCGAATTTCTACTACCGGATGTCCAGTGCCAGGCTCACGATGCTGGCCCGTTCGCGCGCGATCCGTTCCCGGCTGCCCGCTGAGCTGGCGCCGCTGGAAGTGTTCCCCGGATTCGGCGTGGTCTCGGTCATGTTCTTCCGTTACGACGTCTGCGATATCGACTTCTATACCGAGGCCGCCGTGGGCATCGCGGTCCGACCGGCCAGACACGGCAAGCTCGGTCTCGCCGACCTGCTCACCGGCCTCGACAGCGACCGCCTGGATTCCTATGTGCTGTCGCTGCCGGTGAGCACCGAGATCGCCCAGGTCCGTGGGCACGACGGCTACGGCTTCCCCAAATGGGTCACCGAGATCGACTTCGAGGTCGATGGCGCCCGGACCACCGGCCGGGTCCTCGACGACAGCGGCGCAACAGATCTGACCTTGTCGGTGGCCACACCTGCCCAGACCGCATATCCCAGCGGTGAGCGGGTGTCGACGCTCACCTCCTACACCTCGATCAAGGGCGGCTGGCACTCGACACTGAGCCAGACCAACGTCCTGTCGGCCGGCAGCACGACGATGCCCCGTGACGTCACGCTGACGATGGGGCACGGCCGCCTCTCGCGAGATCTTCGATCACTCGCGCCGATCAAGACTCTGCGCCTGGACGTGATGAGCGAAGGCCAGAACGCTTTGCACATGCCGGTTCCGACTTCGGTCCCGACAAGGGCATAGGACGCCACATCGCCTGAATGAACACCCGACCAGAAGGAGATCGTGATGACCGAAATCAAGCCGGTTCTCGAGCCTGAGGCAGCGGAGTTCGCCACAGCCACCGATACCCCGCCGTTCCTTTTCCAGTTGCCACCGGAGCAGGGTCGCAAAGCGGTCGACGAGGTCCAATCGGGTGACATCGACAAGCCAGCCATCGACGAGGAATGGATCACCGTCGAGGGCGGGCCGACCGGCTCGGTGAAAGTCCGCATCGTCAAACCGGCGGGCGCCACCGGCACGCTTCCGGTGATCTTCTACATCCACGGTGCGGGCTGGGTATTCGGCAACGCGCACACCCACGATCGGCTGGTCCGCGAACTCGCGGTCGGCGCCGATGCCGCCGTGGTGTTCCCGGAGTACGACCTGTCGCCGGAAGCGAAATATCCGACGGCGATCGAACAGAACTACGCCGCCGCACAATGGGTGTTCGCACACGGTGCTGAAAAGGGTCTCGACGCTACGCGTTTCGCGGCCGTGGGCGATTCGGTGGGCGGCAATATGGCCGCTGTACTCACCTTGATGGCCAAGGACCGTGGCGATGTGCGGATCTCGCAGCAGGTGCTGTTCTATCCGGTCACCAACGCCGATTTCGACACCGCGTCCTACCACCAGTTCGCCGAGCACTACTTTCTCGCCCGCGACGGCATGCGCTGGTTCTGGGACCAGTACACCGACAACGACGCCCAGCGTGCCGAGATCTACGCGTCACCGCTGCGCGCTTCGGTCGATCAGCTCGCGGGCCTGCCACCCGCGCTGGTGATCACCGGGGAAGCCGACGTCCTGCGTGACGAGGGCGAGGCATACGCGGCCAAGCTCAGGGCGGCCGGGGTGCCGGTCACCCAGGTGCGCTTCGGCGGCATCATCCACGACTTCGTGATGATCAATTCGATGCGCTCGACGCACGCGGCCGACGCCGCCATCAAGCTGGCGCAGGACACCCTGCGCGCGGCACTGCACTGAATCCGAAACCATGGAGCTTTCATGTCTGTCGACCACGCCACCCGAACCGAGGGCCTGCCGCCTTCCCTGTCCCCGGCCCAGATCAACCGGTTGACCGCACGGATCGCGGCAGGTCCGGACGCCACACAGGTGACGACCACGGTCCCCTATACCGGCAACCCGCTGGCCACGCTGCCCGTCTCGACTCCCGAGGACGTCGAGGCGGCGTTCGCGCGTGCCCGCACGGCCCAAACCTCGTGGGCCGCAATGCCGGTGGCCAGGCGTAAGGCGATCCTGCTGCGGTTCCACGACCTGCTACTGCAACGTCAGGCCGAGGTTCTCGACCTCATCCAGGCCGAGAACGGTAAGACTCGTAGCGACGCGTTCCTGGAAGTCACCGACATCGCGATCGCCACCAGGTACTACGCCCGCAGCGCCGCACGGCTGCTCGCTCCCAAGCGTCGCCGGGGCGCCATACCGATCCTGACCCACACCACCGAGCTGCACCATCCGAAGGGTGTCGTCGCGGTGATCTCGCCGTGGAACTATCCGCTGAGTATGGGGGCCGGAGACGCGATTGCGGCGCTGTTGGCCGGCAACGCGGTGGTACAGAAGCCCGACACCCAGACCGCGCTCACCGCGCTGTGGGCCCTGGATCTGATGCACGAGGCGGGTCTGCCGAGCGGGGTGTGGCAGATGGTGGTCGGCCGCGGCAGCTCGATCGGCACGTCGCTGATGGACAACGCCGACTACCTGATGTTCACCGGGTCCACCGCCAGCGGTCGCCGGATCGCCCGCGACGCGGGCGAACGTCTCATCGGCGCTTCTCTCGAACTCGGCGGCAAGAACCCGATGATCGTCCTCGACGACGCCGATATCGATCGTGCCGCCGACGGTGCGGTGTCCGCGTGCTTCTCCTCGACCGGGCAGCTGTGCGTGTCGATCGAACGGATGTATGTGGCCGAGGCGATCCGCGACGAGTTCGTGGCCGCGTTCGTCGAGCGGACGAAAGCGATGAACATCGGTGCCGCCTACGACTACAGCACCGACGTCGGCTGCCTGACCAACCCGTCCCAGCTCGATACCGTCACCGCGCACGTCGAGGACGCGGTCGCCAAGGGCGCCACTGTGCTGGCCGGTGGCCGGGCGCGGCCCGATCTCGGGCCGCTGTTCTACGAACCGACCATCCTCGCCGATGTCACCCCGGAAATGACGCTCTACGACCACGAAACGTTCGGGCCGGTGGTGTCGATCTACCCCTTCGCCGATATCGACGAGGCCGTCGTGCGGGCCAACGCCACCGCCTACGGTCTCAATGCCAGCGTCTGGACCCGCGACGGCGCCCGCGGCCGGGCCGTTGCGGCCCGGGTGCGCGCGGGTACGGTCAACGTCAACGATGCCTACGCCGCGGCATGGGGCAGCGTCGATTCGCCGATGGGCGGCATGGGCGATTCCGGGCTCGGCCGCAGGCACGGCGCCGACGGCATGCTGAAATACACGGAGCCGCAGACGATCGCACACCAGCGCCTCCTCGGCTTCGACGCACCGGCAGGTCTGTCACGGAGCGCGTGGGCGACCACTCTGACCACCGTGCTCGCGGGCATGAAGAAGGTGGGTGCCCGCTGAGATCGGGTGAACACCGGGGCGCGGCGCAGATTCACCGTCGCGCAGCGCTTGGTTCCTCACCGCAACACGGCTGTCCGCATCCGCGCCGAGCGCTCGGCGGCGGCGCTCAGCCGTGCGCGGACGGCAGCGTCGGGAGTTCGACGATCGCGAACACCGTACCGCGGATACGACTTTCGAGTTCCGCGTCGGCGGCGGCATCGAACTTGCCCTGCAGATAGAGGAACGCGAGACCGTGCACCAGAGCCCACATCGCGTTGGTCAGCGATTCCTCGTCGGCGGTGGGATAGATCCTCCGCACGATCGCCTGGACGTAGTCGTGGATCGCCGTGGTCGCGGCCACGCGTTCGGGACTGGTCGGATCGCACGGGTCCGAGAACATGACCCGGAACAACGCGGGCCGCGCCAAGGCGAATCGAACATAGGCCACAGCGATGGTCGCGAGATCCTCGGGCGTGCTCGGCTCCGCGCTCGCGGCGACGAGCTGTTCGGCCAGCTCACGAAAGCCCACCGCGGCGACGGCCGACAGCAGTGCGTCGCGATCGGCGAAATGGCGGTACGGCGCGGCCGTGGACACCCCGGCACGGCGGGCGGCCGCCCGCAGCGAGAGGTCTGCCGCGCCATCCTCCTCGAGGAGCTCCACGGCAGCGCGCACGAGCGCGCTGGGTAGATCGCCGTGGTGATACGACGTGTTCGACATTGCCATGGAAACAAATCTAGCAAGTGTTGACACTGCTTACATTTACCTCTACCGTTGGGCTCCGCACGCGAATGTAAGCAGTGTCAATATGCGTGCCGAAAGGAGCGAACAATGGCGAGCGGTGCGGACTCGGGCGAGGTGTTCTCGCCTCTGCGGTTGCGATCCGGCCAGGTCCTGCAGAACAGGATCGCCAAGGCGGCGATGGAGGAGGGAATGGCGGGCAAGTCCCAACTTCCCGACGAGCGCCTCATCGCGCTGTATCGGCGATGGGGCGCCGGGGGCGCCGGGCTCCTGATCACCGGAAACGTGATGGTGCACGCCGAGGCGTTGACCGGGCCGGGCGGCATCGTGCTAGACGCGCAGGCGCCGCTGGCGCCGTTCACGGCATGGGCGCAGGCAGGCAAGGCGGCAGGCGCGGCCATGTGGATGCAGATCAGCCACCCCGGCCGTCAGGTGCAGGCTCGCATGCCCGGCGTGGTCTGGGGTCCGTCGAACATCGCGGTCGAATTGGGGCGTCACTCCAAGCGTTTCGGACAGCCGGTGGCGATGACTGCCCGGCAGATCCACGAGACCATCGGGCGTTTCGTGACCACCGCCCGACGCGCCGAACAAGCCGGCTTCGACGGCGTGGAAGTTCACGCCGCACACGGGTATCTGCTGTCGCAGTTCCTCTCGCCGCTGGTCAACGATCGCACCGACGAATGGGGCGGCTCACTCGAGAACCGTGCCCGGCTGCTGACCGAGATCGTGCGCGGCATTCGCGCCGAGGTATCGCCGACGTTCGCCGTGGCGGTGAAACTGAACTCGGCGGATTTCCAGCGCGGCGGTTTCGACGCCGACGACGCGCACGCGGTGATCGGCATGCTCGCCTCGCTCGGTGTCGACCTGGTCGAGGTATCGGGTGGCAGCTACGAGAGCCCCGCGATGTCGGGCCGACCCGCCGACGGACGCACCGCCGCACGCGAAGCGTACTTCCTCGAACTGGCCGCGGAACTGGCCGCGACCAGCGCCCTGCCGCTCATGCTGACCGGCGGCATCTCGCGCCGGGACACCGCCGAACGAGTGCTGGACAACAAGGTCGCGCTGATCGGCATGGCGACAGCACTCGCGGTTACGCCCGATCTGCCTCACCGCTGGCGCGAGGGACGCGAAGCCCCCAGGACCATGAAAGCGGTGACCTGGACGGACAAGGCGCTGGCTTCGGCGACCGAGATGGCGATGGTCCGCTACCAGATGCGGCGCATGGCCACCGGCGCCGATCCCGCGATCGATGTCAGCCCTGCGCTGGCCATGCTGGCCGACCAGCGCGTGCAAACCCGCGCACTGCGCAGCTACTCGAAGTGGCTGGCCGCCAAGTGATGTCATCGACCACCACCCGGGAGCACGCTGACCCCCACGGTGCTCCCATCCCCCACAATCATGTCGCGATCGTCGGCACCGGCTTCGGCGGGATCGCCGCCGCCGTGCGACTGCGGCAGGCGGGATTCGCCGATGTCGTCCTGCTCGAACGCGCCGGTGAGGTGGGCGGTGTGTGGCGTGACAACGACTACCCCGGCGCGGCGGTCGACGTACAGAGCAACCTGTACTCGTTATCGTTCGCGCCGAATCCACACTGGCGCAATACCTTTGCCGAGCAGCCCGAGTTGTTCGCCTACCTCCGAGACGTCGTGGACTCGCAGGGTCTGCGCGCGCACTTGGTACTCGACTGCGCGGTCACGAGGCTGGAATGGGATTGCGCCGCGCAGCGGTGGCGGCTCGAGACCGCACACGGGCCACGCACCGCCGACCATGTGGTGTTGGCGACCGGCGCACTCGCCGACCCCCTCGTCCCTGCGATTCCGGGGCTGGATCGTTTCGAGGGCGTGAGCTTCCACTCCGCCCGGTGGAATCACGAGGTCGACCTCACCGGCAAGCGGGTCGCCGTGATCGGCACAGGCCCCTCGGCGGTCCAGTTCGTCCCTGCGATCGCACCTGATGTCGCGCGGATGACCGTCTTCCAGCGCACACCGGCGTGGGTGGTCCCGCGCCACGATCGACCCATCAGCGCGCTGAGCCGACTGCTGTATCGCCGGTTGCCCGCGATCCAGCGGCTCGAGCGCCTGCGCCTGTATCTACGACGCGAGTGGCAGGTGGTGGCCTTCCGCAATCCCGCGCTCATGGCATTGCCCGAACGCGGTGCGCGTCGCCACCTCGCGGCACAGGTCAGCGACCCGCTGCTGCGCGCGAAATTGGTGCCCGACTTCCGGTTCGGCTGCAAACGGGTGCTCATCTCCGACGGGTATTTGCGCGCCCTCGACCGGCACAACGTCGCGCTCGAAACAGCGGGAATCCGGGAGATCACCGCAACCGGACTGGTCGACGACGCCGGGACCGAGCACGAGGTCGACGTCATCATCTTCGGGATCGGATTCCGGACTTCGCGCCTGCCACTGACCGATCGCACCCATGGGCGCGACGGGCGCACGATGGCCCAGGTGTGGGGCACGAGCCCGACCGCGTACCTGGGAACTTCCGTCGCGGGTTTCCCGAACATGTACCTCATGCACGGCCCGAACATCGGTCTCGGCCACACCTCGGTGATCCACATGTTCGAATCCCAGGCCAACTACATCGCCGGCGCCGTCGGCTATGCGGCCGAGCACGAGCTGGCCGCCGTCGAACCGACCGCCAGAGCCCAGCAGGAGTTCGCCGACGATGTCGAACGCCTCGGTGAGGGCACGGTGTGGACCAGTGGTGGCTGCACCAGCTGGTATCTGAACGAGGACGGCCGCAACACCAACATCTGGCCCGGCTCGACCTTCGACTTCCGGCGCCGCACACTACGTTTCGACCCCACCCAGCATCTGATGCGGCGACGCGAGGCGCCGGTGCTGTCGTGAGCGCAGGCGCAGTGCTCACTGGCAACCCTGGCCTGCCGACGGTCGTCCTGGTCCACGGTCTCGCCGGCTCCCACCGCGCCTGGGACCGGGTCGTGCCGAAGCTCGAGTACGTGACGCGGATTGTCGCCGTCGAGCTGGACTCGAGCGGCTCGATCGGCGACGACGCCGGCGACGTGGCCGCCCTGCTCGACACGCGGACCGTGGTTGTCGGCCACTCCCGTGGCGGACTGGTCGCCACCGCGCTGGCCGAGCGTCGTCCCGACCTGGTCTGCGCGTTCGTGCTGTTGTGTCCGCCGTGGTCACGCGCTGCTCGGCTGACCGCACGTGGGCCGGTCGAGCGCGCCCTGGCGATGCCCGGCGTGGGTGAGCTGATGTGGGCCCTCGCCTCCGGCGAACAGCAGCGCACCGCACAACGCAGCGCCTTCGCTCCCGGTGCCACCGTGCCGGACCAGTTCATCACCGACGCGCGAACACGCGGCAGGCGCAATTTCGTCCGCAGTTCGCGGGCGATCGACAGCTATCTCGGCGCTCGCCCACTCGCCGACCGCCTCCGCAACCTGCCGATCCCGACCGAGCTGGTCTTCGGCCACCTCGATGCCCGCCTCGCCCTGCCCACCGACGAATTCGCCGACCTGGGCCACGTACGCACCACCGTATTGACTGGCACCGGGCACACCCCGCAGTGGGAAGCACCCGACGAAGTCGGGGACTTGATCACCCGCATCACGGGCATACCTCGCTCCGAAGGAGAATCTCGATGACCGGTCGTATCGTGCTGCTCGGCGTCACCGGCTACACCGGCGGGCTCGTCCTCGACGCGCTACTGCGGCGCGGGATCGAACCCGTTGTGGCCGGACGCAATCGGGAGGCGCTCGCCGCGATCGCCGACCGCCACGGCCTCGAGTACGCCGTCGTCGATGTCACCGACTCCGCCGAAGTCGCAGACCTCGTGGATCGCGGCGACGTACTCATCAGCACCGTCGGACCGTTCGAACGCTTCGGCTATGCCGTCGCCCGTGCCGCGGCGGAGTCCGGCGCGCACTACATCGACTCCACCGGCGAGGTCGGATTCGTGCTCGATTTGCGCCGCGAACTACATGCGCTGGCCCGCGAGACCGGTTCGGTGATGCTGCCCGCGTTCGGCTACGACTATGTGCCCGGCATGCTCGCCGCGACCCTGGCGGCGCGGCAGGCGGGCCCCACTGTGCGCTCGGTCGACATCGGCTATTTCGCCATCGGTTCCCTGTGCCGAGGGCTCAGTCACGGCACCCGCACCACCCTGCGTGACGGTCTCACCCTGCCCGCGCCGCGCCGACGCCGCGGTGAGCTCATCCAGGAGCGAACAGGTTCGCGGGTTCGCGGGTTCGACGTGCGCGGCCGGCGTCGCAACGCCACACTCGTCTCCGGCACCGAGGTCCTCTTCCTACCGCTCGACCTCCCCACCCTAGATTCCGTGACCGTCTACAACGGCTGGTTCCCCGCGCTCAGCCGCCCGCTCGTGGCGTTGTCGGCGATCACCGCCCTGACAGCGCGGATCCCGCTGGGGCGCAGGCTCATCGATGCGCTGACCCGTCCGATGATCGGCCCGCCCGGCGGCCCCGACGCCGACGAGCGCGCACGCACGCGCTCACATGTCGTCGCGGTCGCCACCGCCGAGGGCTCGCGCCCTGCCGAAGTCCACGTCGAAGGCCCCAGCGCCTACAGCTTGACCGGGGAACTCATGGCCTGGGCCGCCCAACAACTGGCTACAACGACACCTCGCGCCAACGGTGTCGTCGGTCCGGTCGAAGCATTCGGTTTCGACACGCTGCTCCAGGGCTGTGCCGAGGTGGGGCTGCGACCGGTCGGATCGGGCCAGCGATGAATTCGCTTCGGTCGTCTCGTCTAACCATGCAGCAGGCGCTTCGCGTCGGCGTGGCGAGGAGGGCTTCCGATGATCGTGATCGAACGTCAGCGGGCAGGGCACGATGTCCTGTGCCGCGTCGTAAACCGCTGTCCTGCTTGTCGACTACCGGGTGGACCGGTAGCTCGACTGTCCCCCGGTAACCCAACCGCCAGTCGGGTTATAGTCGGCCGGTCGACCACGGGTCGGTCGACTTGCGCCGGAAGGGTCCCGGCGCCGACAGGTTCGGGAAGCACGACGGTTGACTGTTTCTGAGGGCATGGATTTCGCCGGGTACCGCCTCGAGCGGCGCCTCGGCATGGGCGGTATGGGCACGGTCTACCTGGCCCAGCATCCGCGGCTACCGCGCAAGGACGCGCTGAAAGTGCTGTCCGACAGGCACTCCGGCGATGCGGTGTTCCGTGAGCGCTTCCTGCGTGAGGCCACGATCGCGGCCCGGCTCAACCACCCCAACCTGGTCGCGGTGCGCGATCGCGGTCAGCACGGCGGCCGGTTGTGGATCGCGATGCAGTATGTCGACGGTGTCGACCTCGCCCAGCTGATCCGCCGTGGACCGAGCGCGCTGCCGCTGGAGCGGACGGTCAGGATCGTCGCCGAGGCCGCCAAGGGACTCGACCTGCTGCATCGCAAAGGTGTGCTGCACCGCGACGTGAAACCGGCCAATATCCTTGTCGCCGAACAGGACGGCCGCCCCGACCGGGTGCTGATCACCGACTTCGGCATCGCCAGACCCGCCGACGCGCCCACGGATTCGACCGGCGCCGGGCTCAGCGCGACCCTGGCCTATGCCGCACCCGAGCAGATCAACGGCGGGGCGATCGATCACCGATCCGACGTGTACGCGCTGGGCTGCGTGCTCTACGAACTGCTGACGGGGTCGGTGCCGTTCCCCCGCGACACCCCGGCCGCGGTCATGTACGCCCACCTGAACGAAGCCCCGCCGGCCCTCGACAAGCCCGGGCTCCCACCCGGATTCGACCAGGTGATCGCGACCGCGCTCGCGAAGAACCCCGGCGACCGGTATCCGACCTGTGGCGCCTTGGCCGCTGCCGCGTCGGCCGCCGCGCAGGGGACGGTCCGGCTGGCAGCGGTCCGGGCTCCCGTCCGGCGGCGCCCGCTCGTCTACGGCGCGCTGGCCGCCGCTGTCCTGATCGCGTTGACGGCCGCGGTGCTCGGTATCAGCCGAACCGGTTCCACCGAACACGCGCCGACCGCGATCGCGCTCGGACCGCAAACCGCGGTCGACCCGGTGTCCTGGGGTGCGTACACCTATGTCGCGCAGGCATTTCCGGAGTTGCTGCCTGCCTCACAGTTCGGGACCGGGTACCAGGAGATGTGGGGGTGCAGGCCCTCCGACGCACAGCTGCGGGACCTGCCCGTCGACGTCTTCGTCCCGACCGGCCGGATCATGTGTTTCGGCAATCGTGAACCGGTGCAGACGATCGAACTCGTGTGCAACGCCGACCGCACCCCGATCGCCCCGCCGCCCACCTACGATCGCGCCGAGGGCGACGAACAGTGGACCAGGCCGTCGAGCCACGGAAACCTGCACTGGGGAACCTATCTCGACCTCTACAAGGCCCCGCAGCTGACGGGTTACCTGCGGCTGTACTTCGACGATCCCGACCGCAGCTTCTGCTACATCGTCGTCACCGGCGCGCGGGACGGCACCGAGCTGCGGGCCGCCTGGTGGACGGAGGCACCGCTGTGAGACTCGCACCCCTGGCTCTCGCGCTCGCTGTGATCCTCGCCGCGGTCTCGGGCTGCGCGATGACCGGTGATCCAATGCCCGTGCCGGATCCCGCCACCCTTGATGTCGGCCCCTACAGCCGCTTCCCGCTGCGCGCGCCCGAACGCGGCAGCGAGTATCACGGGCGCGTGGTCGAATCGGTTCGGCTCGGCGAGGCCATCGCCAATCCGGCCAGGGTCGACCCGGCGCTGACCGTGCCCCGCTCACGATCGGGTTCGGACCCCCTGCCGACCGCCGCGAAAGCGGCGGCGCTGCTGGCCAATCCGGTGCGCGCGGTCCTGGAGCGTCACGGCATGCTGGCCGGCTACACCGTCGGCGCCACCGATGCTTCCACCCAATTCTCGATCGGCAGCAGCCGGATTCTGCAGCTCACACTGCTGCGATTTCCCGATGCGGCAGCCGCGGGACTGGCCGCGCAGGAGATCGACTCCGCCGACGCGGCGGTGAGCCCGGACAATGTGGCTGTCACGATCCCCGGGCACCCGGCGGCTCGCGCGCACTGGCGTCCGACGGTTCCGACGCTGGCGGCGACGATGGCCGTGGACTCGTTCGTCGTCACGGTCATGGCCGGGCACACCTCGCCCGACCTCGCCGCCCTGACAACGCTGGCGGGCAGGGCTTTCGAGGAACAGCGCCCGATGCTGCGCGATGTCGCGCTCACACCGCCCGAGCAGTTCGCCGACCTGCCCCTCGACCGTGACGGCATGCTGGGACGGATGGTGCCCGAAGCACCAGGGCGGTGGCCGTTTCCGGTGGTGATTCTCGGCGACTTCAGCGAGGTCGCCGGGTGGGAAAGCCTGCTGCAGGCGCGCGGCATCGTTCTCGGTCCGCGTGCGGGCCACTTCTACCAACCCAGCCGCGAGGTCGCCGAATTGGTCAGCCTGAACCGGTACGACCGCCTGATGCGCTTCGCCGACGCGGCGACAGCGGCCGCCTTCTTCGCCGACCTGCCGAACAACAACGACCAGCTCGCGGTTCCGCCACCGAAGGGCATGGTCGACATCAACTGCGCGGAGTCGACGAGAGACTCGCCGATCACCAAGTTCAGTTGCCGCCTGAAGTACGGCCGCTACGTCGCGCTGGTTTTCAGCCGGGACTACCAGGATGTCCAGCAACGAGCGGCGGCGCAGTACGCGCTGCTGGTGAACAGCGAGTAGAGGCGATGACCGAAACCCTTCCCCCGGGAACCGTTTTCGCCGGCTACCGGATCGAGCGGGTGCTCGGCACCGGCGGCATGGGCACGGTGTATGTGGCCGCGCATCCGCGGCTGCCCCGCCGTGATGCGATCAAGGTGTTGCCCGAGAACGCCGGTGCGGGCGAGGAGTTCCGGGCGCGCTTCCTGCGCGAGGCCGAACTCACCGCCCGGCTCGATCACCCGAACATCGTCTCGGTGCACGACCGCGGGGAGCACGAGGGCCAGTTGTGGATCGCGATGGAGTTCGTGGCGGGGACCGACGTGGCCGCGTTGTTGCGCCACGAGTCACCGATACCGCCGCCGCGGGCCGTGCACATCGTCACCGAGACCGCGCGCGGGCTGGACGAGGCGCACCGCCACGGCCTCTTGCACCGCGATGTGAAACCGGCCAATATCCTGCTCGAGCCGGTCGAGGACGCACCGGATCGAGTGTTGGTCGCCGATTTCGGCATCGCCAGGGCCGCCGGTGACGGCACCGCGCTCACCGCGGTCGGAACGGTGGTGGCGACGCTGGCCTACGCGGCGCCGGAACTGCTGACCGAACAGCGCGTGGATCATCGCGCCGATGTCTACGCTCTGGGCTGCACGCTGTTCGAACTGCTCACCGGTACGAAGCCGTTCCCCCGCGATTCGGTGGTGGCGGTGATGCAGGCGCATCTGATGGCGGTGCCGCCGCGGGCTACGGCCCTCCGGCCGGAACTGCCGCCCGCGATCGACGCGGTGCTGGCCCGCGCGCTGGCGAAGAACCCCGACGAGCGCTATTCGTCGTGCGGCGCACTGGCCGCGGCGGCCGCCGGCGCCTTCGGTGTGGCGGCGGATCACACCGTGGTCGCCGGCGCACCGCCCGCACCGCCCTCGCCCAGCACCGATCGCCCCGTCGTGCCCGCCCCGAAACAGCCTCCGCAGCAACAGACTCCACGGCTGCGGTATGCCGCCATGGCCGGGGCCGTCATCATGCTGGTGCTGGCACTCACCGTCGCCGTGGCGCTCGTCCGCGACCCCGACGGTTCGACCGCGAGCCCCGCCACGCCGACCAGCAGTGCCGGGGTGACCTGGGGGCGGTACGCCTTCATCGCCGATGCGCTGCCCGGGCTGCTGCCTGCTACCCCGACCCGAACCGGACATCAGGGCATTCGATGCGCCGCCATGGGCCTGAACACCGGTGCGGCCGCCGACCTGAATCTGATGCCCGACGAAGTCGCCCGCATCACCTGCACCGGCAACAACGACCCCATCCGCGATGTCGACGTGCGTTGTTCGACGAACCGGCACCCCTTCATCCTCGTGAACGAACCGGGTGCCGTGGTTCTCGGCGACCAGAAGTGGGAACGCGCTACCGGGCGTGGCCGGGTGACCTGGTCGACCATGACCGTGTCCACCGGCGATCTCGGCTTGGTCGGGGTCGGATTCGACGAGCCATCCCGAAACTTCTGCATGGTCGTCGTGATCGGCGCGACAACAGGCCAGGAACTCTACGACCGGTGGTGGCCAGATGCTCCGTTCTGACGACGAGTTCGCCGGATACCGGATCGAACGGCGGCTCGGCGCCGGCGGCATGGGCGAGGTGTACCTCGCGCACCACCCCCGGCTCCCCCGACACGACGCGCTGAAGATCCTGTCCGACCGATACACCGACGACGAGGAATTCCGCGCGCGGTTCTTGCGCGAAGCGGAAGTCGCTGTGCGGCTACAACATCCCAATGTCGTCGCGGTCCGCGATCGTGGCGAGCAGGACGGCCGCCTGTGGATCGCGATGCAGTTCGTCGACGGTGGCGATGTCGCCGAGCTGATCCGGCAGGAGACCGCCGTTCCGGTCGAGCGGGCGCTGCGCATCGTGACCGAGTCGGCGAACGGTCTCGACGAGATCCACCGGGTCGGCCTGCAGCATCGCGACGTGAAGCCAGCGAACCTGCTGCTCACCGCGGAACCGGGCCAACCGGATCGGGTGCTGGTCACCGACTTCGGGATCGCCCGCACCGCCGAGACAGACGGGACTCTCGCCGAGGGTGCCGGATTCACCGCGACACTGGCCTACGCCGCGCCCGAGCTGATCAACGGCGACCCGGTGGACCATCGCGCCGATGTGTACTCGCTGGGGTGCACGCTCTACCAGCTGCTCACCGGGACGGTCCCGTACTCGCGCAGCAGTCCCGCGGCGGTGATGTACGCGCACCTGTCCGACGAACCGCCTCGGCCGTCACGCGAAAACGGCCGGGTACCGGCCGAATTGGACGCGGTGATCGCCACGGCGCTGGCCAAGGACCCCGCGCAGCGCTATCAGAGCTGCGGTGAACTGGCTGCTGCCGCGCGGGCGGCCTGCGTACCCGAAGCCGCTGCCGAGCCGCGCCGACTGCTGACCGGCGTGGCGATCGCAGCCGTAGTGGCCGTGGCGGTGGCGATTTCGCTTGTCATCGGGTTCGCCGGTGACGATCCCGATTCGGCTGCCCCTGCCCGGGTCGCCACCAACTCCGACGCATGGGGCGCGGCCGCGCTGGCCGCCGAGACCTTGCCGAACCTGCTGCCGGTCGCACCGCTGACCGTCGGATACCAGGACGTCAACAGCTGCATACACGTCGACCAGGACGGCACTGCGCTCGCGCTCGATCAGCAGGTCGAGATCGGCGGGGTGCTCTGCCTCGGTGACCGGAACCCCGTCGAAACGCTCTCGGTCGTCTGCCGGTCCGATCGCACCCAGATTCCGGCGTGGACAGCGAATCTGGCTGTAGAGGGCGAGGAACTGTGGACCCGCGACGGTGCGAGCGGAAAGGTGCGATGGGGAACCATCACCGGCGACGAGGGCACGCTCATCGGTCGGCTCGACGTGATGTTCGATGGGCCCGACCGCCAGTTCTGCAAGCTGCGCATCTCCGGCGGCACCTCGGGTTCGGTGCTGTGGCAACGCTGGTGGCCGGATGCGCCACTGGGACAGGGGTAGTCGATGTTCTCGCGGGGTGAGCGAATCCGAACCGTGGCCGTCCTGGCCGCGGCGTTGACGGTGCTGTGCGGGTGCGTGCGACCCGGCGAAGCGGTCCCGCAGCGAGTCGACCTGGCCACCCTTGATGTGGGTTCGAACAGTGTCGACCCGATGACGCCGCCGGCCTCGAGCACCGAGAAGTACGGCAGGGTGCTGGAATCGGTGCGGATGGGTGAGGCGGTGCTCGATCCGGTCGAGGTCGATCCAACCCTGACCAACGGCATCTCCAACCGGACCGCACCGCTGCCCACACCGTTGAAAGCAGCCGGAATTCTGGCCGAGCCGGTCCGCGAAGTGCTCGAATCCCAGGACATGCTGGCCGGATTCGTGGTCAGCGGCAGCGACGCCAACTTTCGTGGCAAAGCACCGGAGATCGGCTCCGCCCGTCTGCTCACCGTATTGCTGCTGCGCTTCCCCGACGACACGAAGGCGCGGCTGGCGGCCAGGCAGATGAACGCCACCGACGCCGCGGTCACCGCCGACAACGTCGCGGCGCGGATCGCGGAGTACCCGGGGGCGTTCGCGCATTGGCGCCCGACCGTGCCGACCATGGCGGCCACCCTCGCGCACGGGTCGTTCGTCGTCAGTGTGCTGGCCGCGCACACCAGCCCGGACCAGGCCGCGCTGCTGGCCATGGTGCGCAAGACCTTCGACGTCCAGCTCCCCCGGCTGCAGGATTTCCAGCCGACCGCGCCGGACCGGTTCGCCGACCTGCCGCTCGATCGCGACGGCATGGTCGCGCGCGTACTTCCCTTCGGCGCCGGGCACTGGCCCCCGCCGACGGTGATCACCGCCGATACCGACGCCAATGCCGGCTGGTCGGCCTCGATCGAGATCGGCGGCGTCGTGCTCGGTCCACGAGCCACCCGGCTGATGAAGCACTTCGGTTTCCAGGATCCGATCGAAGTCGTCGCCGTGAACGGCAACAATGTGGTCGAACGGTTTCCCGACGCGGTCAGCGCGCGCCGGGTCTTCACCAAGGAGCGGCAGGCAGCCAATCCCGCGACGATGATCGACACACCGGTCGGCGTGCCGGATGTCTACTGCAACAAGCTCGATCAGCACCCGGCGTCACCCGCCCAGGTCTACTGCCATGTGCTCTACGGCAGATACACCGCCTCGATCATCGGCCGCAGCCCGGCGCACGCCGCACAGCAGAGCGCGGCCCAGTACGCGCTGCTGGTGCGCAGTGAATAGCCGCCCGCTGCCGCCGGGCACGGTCTTCGCCGGGTACCGGATCGAGCGGGTACTCGGCGTCGGTGGCATGGGCACCGTCTACGTCGCCGCCCACCCCCGGCTCCCGCGCCGCGACGCGGTGAAGGTGCTGTCGGCGGAATTCGGCGCCGACCCCGAGTTCCGGGCGCGCTTCGGTCGCGAAGCCGAACTCGCCGCGCGGCTGGACCATCCGAACATCATCGGCGTCTACGACCGTGGCATCGAACACGGTCAACTGTGGATCGCGATGCGCTTCATCGACGGCCCCGACGCCGCCACCCTGCTGCGCGACCGCGCGCTCACCCCGCACCGTGTCGCGCATCTGGTCACCGGGGTGGCTCGTGGACTCGATCACGCGCACCGGGCCGGGATGCTGCACCGCGATGTCAAACCGGCCAATATCCTGGTCGAATCCATTCCGGGACAACCGGATCGGGTCGCGGTCACCGATTTCGGCATCGCCAAGGCCGCGGCCGCGACGACGCTGACCCAGGCCGGAACCATTCTGGCGACCGTCGCCTACGCGGCCCCCGAGCAGCTCACCGGCACGGCGATCGATCACCGTGCCGATATCTACGCGCTCGGCTGCACCCTCTACGAATTGCTGACCGGCGCCAAACCGTTCCCGCGACCGAGCGTCGACGCGGTGATCGCGGCACACCTGCACGACCCGCCACCCCGCCCGAGCGCGGTGGCCGGGGAGCTGCCGCGCCGGATCGACGACGTTATCGCCCGCGCGCTGGCCAAGAATCCGCAGCGGCGCTATCCGAGCTGCGGCGCGCTGGCCGCCGATGCCGCCGCCGCCCTGGGCGTCGCCACCGACGCGGTAGCGGTGGTGGGGCATCGACCGGCGCGTCGCCGTCGCCTCGGCATCGTGGTCGGCGCGCTGACGGCGGCGATCGCGGCGATCGTCACGAGTGTGGTTGTGCTGAATCGTGATTCGCCCGAGGAGAACACAGCTGCGGCGACCTCGACGGCTCCGATCGACCCGAATTCCTGGGCGGCCCACCAGTGGGTCGTCGACGCTTTCCCCGAGCTGCTGCCGAAATCTCAGACAGACAGCGGCTACCAGGGCCTGCGGTGCAGCGCCGTCGACGGCAACCAACGTCCCATCGACGCGCGTCAGACCCGCGATTCGCTGAACGCACTCGCCTGCAACGGTGACCAGAACCCGGTGTTCCGCTTGTTGCTCACCTGCGGAACCGACGAACCGGTGGAACGCTACGTCTCCTCCGCCACCGCGGTTTTCGTCGGCGAGGAGGACTGGCAACGGCCCAGCGGCCGCGGACACGCCCGCTGGAACGACGCACAGGGAGTGGCGGGACCGACAGGCGAGATGCTGGTCGAGTTCGAGAACGGCACCCGATCCCGGTGTGCCCTCGCAGTCTCGGGCGGCACCTCGGGCCAGGACCTCTACGACCGATGGTGGCGCAACGCCCCGCTCTGAACGGGTCGTCGATGTCGGTCGAATTCGGTCTGCGGAAGCAATACAGTGGCCGCATGCGTGGACGTTTTCGAATCCTGGCGTTCTCGAGCGCCGCGGCAGCGCTGTCGCTGCCGGTTCTCTCTACTGCGGCCGCCGACCCGATACCCCAGCCCGGCGGCTGCGCGGAGGTCCGAGTCGTCACCGTCCGTGGCACCCTCGAACCGCAGTCCGGCAGCCGGCTGCTCACTCCGCTGGGCGAGCGGATCGCCCAGGAATCCGGCCGCCGCACCACGGTGGGTGAACTCGAGTATCCGGCCTCGATGAGCCCGGACAGCTCCGTCCAAGGAATCGCGAATCTCACCGCGCTCCTGAACGCGACCGCCGCCGCGTGCCCTGACCAGCAGCTCGTTCTACTCGGCTACTCGCAAGGCGCACGCGTGATCGGCAACGCCCTTTCCGCGCGAACCACGTTGACCGAACAGGCGGCCACGCGAGTCCGTGCCATCGCCCTGTTCGGCAGCCCGCTGTTCAACGGCGCCGAACCCTACAACCGCGGCAGCTTCGATCCCGCGCTGTCCGGCACCGGGTCCTTGCGCCTGGGCGCGCTCACGGAATTCGCCGATCGCCTGCGCGACTATTGCAATACCGGCGACCGCGTCTGCCAGGGTGGCGACCCGGCCGCCGGGTTCGGAAATGCGCTGAGCTACGGCCACTTCATGTACTTCCTCAATGACACCCGCGACCAAGCTGCGGCGTTCGTCCGCGAACAGCTCGGCGAATAGCCCGGGTATCGGTGGAGGCAGATCGCGGCGCACGCCCCGATGTACTGGGGCGTGGGTTCTTACGTCCGGGTTCTCGGCGTCGTCGGCGGGGTCCTTGCCTCGCTGCGGTGCTGGTCCCACCAGGAGTCGCTGTCGTGCTGGGCGGGGGGCGAACCTTTGGACGACGACGGCGCACCGGGTATGCCGAGGACTCTCAGCCGCCAGTCGTCCTCACGGATCGCTGCCACGATACGAACGGGAATGACTGCCGTGAGCAACAGATAGTTACCCACGCAGATCATCAGGCAGATCGGGGGAACGGACACCACGATCGCGGTGCCGAGGGTTCCCATCTCGATCGGATCGCGGGAGATGGAGAGCAGGTTTCCGCAGATGCTCGACAGCACGGCGCCGACAAGCAGCAACTCGTAGACCCGCACCAGCGACGTGGCCTTCTCATCGCGGATACCCACCAGCGTGATGAACGTGCAGGCGACCAGCGCCACGGTGAGACCGACCACCACCGGCCACAGCCAGGTCAGGTGCTCGGGAACTCCGGCTACCCGCGCGAGGGTGGAGGTGAAGGTGAAGGATGCGATTGCCGCGGCGACGACCAACGCTGACCCTAAGCCCACTAGCAGCTTCGGTACCGTGACGGGAATAGGGCGGGGGAAAGGGTCCGTGTGGTCCATCAGGCTCCATCCTACGGTCTACGGTCACCAAATGTGCAGGCACTCAACAGAGTACGTGCCCGCGCAGAGTACGAATCGCCGCAGAATTCGTCCTGGGGGCGCTGCCTCTCGCCGCGCACGCCGTTACCGACCAGTCAGTGTGTATCCAGTGGTCGGCCGACACGCCGGACGCCGCGCGATAAGCTGACCGCGACGCGCACACGGAAGGCGGCCATGACCGGAGGGACCAGGGCTTCGCGACCGGCCGAGCCGGTGTCCAAGCGCAAGGCGGCGGCGGCCGGTCGCGGGGCACGCAGGCTCGGAGTCGAGGACTGGACGGCCGCCGCACTCGGCCTGCTGCTGCGAAAGGGCGTCGCCGCCATCACCATTTCCACCCTGTGCGACGAACTCGGCGTGACCAAGGGCAGCTTCTACTGGCATTTCGACGGCATCGATCAACTCCTGGAGACCACCGCGCAGTTCTGGTGCGCCGACCACAACGACGCGGCGCGCGGCTTCCACGACCTCGACGAGCTGCCACCGCAGCAGCGGTTGGCCCGCATGGGCGAGTTGCTCACCGGAGAACGGGTCTGGCAGGTCGAACTCGCGGTCCGGGACTGGGCCCGAACGAACGCCAAGGTGGCCGAGGCCGTGAAAGCCCTGGATCAGCGGATATTTCACACACTGTCCGACACCCTCGTCGATATGGGGTTCTCGACCGAGCAGGCACAGATGCGGGCGGGTCTGATGTGCTTCGCCGGAATCGGCTTCGTGCACGGGAACCAGAACCTGCCCGTACCGACCGAGGAGCAACGCCGCGAGTTCTTCCGATTCATCACCAGCGGGGAGACACCGGGCTGACCGTCCGGGGCGCGCGGTGCCGGTCAGGTCAGCGCGACCAGTTCGTGCAGGGTCGAGCCGGTTCGTCGCTGCGTTCCCGCGGCGGTGCGCACGCTGAGGTCGAAGGTGGATTCGAACCGAAAGTAGCCGGGGTGCCCGACCAATCGGTGCATCAGTGGCTTGATCACCCGCGATCGCACCACCGGAAGATCGTCGAGCAGGTCGTGGGCGTGGATGACGCGCACCACGTCCAACCGGAGGTCGAGCTGATCCGGTACATGCAGTTCGACCCATTCGGGATAGGTGCGTCCTGCGGTCACATCGAAGCGTTCCGGGCCCTCGATGAGCCTGGTCTCGCCGGTGGACAGCACGATCTCGTCGTGGTGGGCCAGCATCAGCGGGCTGATCTCGTGTCCGCCTCTGCGCTGCTGGGTCAGCACCGAGGCGAACAGCAGCGAGTAGTCCTCGACATAGAGCCGCCCCCAATGCCAGCGCTCGATGATCTTCTTCATGTCGCCGACACCCCAGTTGTGGTCGTGATAGCCACGCCCGGTGACCTCGTGCCGCACGCCGTCGAGCTCGATCGCGCCGGTCACCCGCGCGCGGGGAGCAGCGACCATCCAGCCGAAGGAATCCTTGGTGCCGAAGCGGGTTTCACCTTTGCCCGGCATCCAACCGGGTACCTCGTTGTGGAATCGCAGATCGAACTCGATGCCGCCCTCGGCCATCCGCAGGTGATGGCTCACCTGCCCGTCGGCGTCGGACACGGTGCGTGCGGTGTTGTGACCGATGCGCACGTCGCACCCCTCGGCCGAGAACGAGGTGGCCGAACGCGGGTAGCGCTGCGATACCTGACGCAAGGTGCCGTCGGGCGAATAGACCATCATCTCCACCCAGGGCCTGGCCAGGGGCAGATCCTCGGGCCTGCGTTTGATCAGGAACCCGATCACCACGTGCCCGGTGTCGAGGTGCGCGTCGAAGTACCAGTGTTCGAAGGCCAGTGTGCTCGACGACGGATGTAACGCGTTGTGCCGAGGCTCGACCGGGGTCAGCACGCCGTCGCGACGTCCCGGCCCGTTCCACACTTCGACGATGGGGGCAGTGCTCATGGCTACCTTCGGTGGGTTCATCGGCGCAGTGCGCCGCTGGCGTCGAATGCGGCGGTGCGGCCCTGCATCTGGGCTCGATACCAGTTCTCGCGATGCGCGAGCATCAGTTTCTCGTGCGCCCGCGCGAACGGCGGACAGACCCGGCGCACGATCTCCATCACGGTGATCAGCGGGAATCGCGCGATCGGAACGATGATCCACGGCAACGCGGGCGGCATGGTGTAGCGCCGACGGGTTCCCGGCGCCATGTACATCGCGGAGTACACGGAATTGATCCGGTAGTTGTACATTTCGCGCAACCGGGTCAGGCCACGGTGCCCGTCGCGGGGCGCGAACGCCGCCGGATACGACTCGATCAATTCCGTACCGTGCTGACCCGCGTCGTAGGAACGCGAGACCATCGTCATGGCCAGCACCCGCAGCGCGTCGCGCACGGTCTCGGGGTACCAGCGCAACCGCACACCGAGCAGGTGGCCCATGTACTTCTGGAAGTGCAGCAGCGCACGGATTTCCGAGGGCGTCGTCTGGTAGCCCAGCGCCCACAGGCCCAGTCCGGGGGTCACACTGCCTGCCAGCAGGGTCAGCATCTGGTAGGTCTGGCTGATCGGCAAGCCCCACCGCCGCATGTCCCATTCGGGATGGTCGGCGACCTTCGCCCGCACCGAAACGTGCATGACGCGGACCTTCAGCGCGGTGGCCCGGCCCGCCGATCCCGGGGTGAGCAGCGCATCGGGGGCCGAGACGTCCATCCAGAAGCGGGTGGTCTCCAGGAACCGGCGCAGCGCGCTGTCTCCGGCGTAGCCGCCTGCCAGTGACAACGGGGTCGCGACCGCGGCTTCGGTGTACATCTCGAGGGTTTCGGCCCCGGCGAAGCTGAACAGCATGGTGCCCCAGCGCCGCCAGATCGCCGCGCCCTGTTCCACCAGTTCGGGGACCACCCAGTCGGGCACTGTTTCGAACTCGGCGAACAACGCGCGCATGGATTCCGGTGCGTCCGCGACGGCGTCGATGCCCTCGGCCAGCGCTGTCTCCAGCATCGCCCGCCCGGCTTTCGATCCGATCTCGCCGTGCATCACCTCGGCGACGAATCGCTCGGCCACCGGGTCACCCGCGAACAGGTCTTCGCACATGGCCGCAGCCTGCTCGTCGCTGGGGAACAGCGGTTGCCGGGTCACGGCCGCGAAAGCGCGTTCGATCCGTCGCACTGCCGGCGTGCCACGGGCCTCCCAGTAGCGAAAGGCGGTGGGACATCTCGACGGCGCTCGCACGGTGTCCACGCTGCTCGCGGCGCGGGTCGCGACCCGCTGGAGATGATCCTCGACGAACTCGGCCAATGTCGGCCTCCTGACGTGAAATTCGCTGAACGACCCCGCTGGGCGTCACGTCCACCGACCATACTATGAAGCACACTTATCCATACCTGAAAGTATGGAAGCGTGTGGCACGATCGTCGGTGCCCGCGGCCGATGTCATCGGCCGCCATCCGACACCGGAGGAACACCGATGGGACTCGAGAACGAGGAGTTCGACTGTGCCAGTCCACCATTGGCGCTCTCCCCCACCGACGCCCGCCGGTACTGGTCCGACCATCGCCACCACGAGTGCGAGCTCGGCGCCGCCGCGTGGGCGGTCCTGAACGGATCCCGGGGTCTGCCCTGGCCGGAAACACTCCAACTGCGCACCCCCCTGGACTGGCTGGATGCCTACCAGCATCGAGGACTACCGACCGAGGTCACCGCCGACGGAACAGGCGTGCAGCTGGTGTGCGACGACACGGTCACCGCGCTGCTCGTTCCCGCCGGGCTGGCCGCCGCCACCTACGACCGCAACGCGCTGGCGGTACCGACCCTCGCCACGGCGCCTGCCTGCGTTCCGCTGCACCGCTGGGCGATGCTCACCCGAACCTCTCCCCTGTCCGACGATGCCATCGGGGCACTCACCGATCTCCACATCACCGTCCTCGCACCCGGTGATCGACTGCGGCTACCCACCGGCCCCGACGCCGGCCTCGACCCACCCCACTACTGGCACGAATGGCCCCGCCGGTCCACCTCCGGCAAACCATCCCTAGTCCTGTTGCTCCAAGTCGCCAACATGCTGCTGACCACCGGCACAACCGGACGTCGTCTGGCGTCGGTCAACGGCCGCCTCGAAGTCCTGCGCGACCGGTGATCGCGGGCCGGCGTTGCCTGCCGACCGCACCCGGCAGAAGGGCGGTGCCCACTGCTCAAGGGACCGCCGGCGGGCGTTCGGGGACCAGGAGCGTGGCGATCTCCGTGCCGATGCCGACGGCGTTGTTCTGATCGGAGTCGGAGGTGGGGCCGAGGGTGTCGTAGACGACGACGGTGGTCTCGGTTTTCGTGTCGTAGAAGGCGACGCCGTCGTACCCGCCGTAGGACGGGTTCATATACAGCCAGTCGGCGAGGTGGACCACACCGAAGGCGAAGTATTTTTCGGTGGTGAACGGGCCGAGGCCCGCGGTCGACGGGCCCATCATCTGCTGGAACTGGTCGGGGGTGAGTCGTTCGCCGGTGCCGAGGGCGCGGACCCAGCGGCCGACGTCGCCGACGGTGGAGTTCATGTTGCCGCTGTGCAGGAAGGCGGTGGGGTTCCAGAAGGTGGAGTCTTCGAAGAAGTTTCGTTCGTTGGTGTAGCCGTGCAGGATCGGTTCGTCGACCTGCGGGGTGAGTACTACCTTGCTGTCATGCATGCCCAGTGGGACGGTGATGTGCTCGGCGATCAGCTCGCCGAGAGGCTTGCCCGCTGCCTTCTGCAGGACCTCGCCGAGCACGACCAGATCGCTGTGGGCGTAGGCGAAACTGGTGCCCGGCTCGAACAGCGGCGGGCGGGCATTGGCGCATTCGAGCAGTTGCGGCGCGGTCCATTCGCGGATCGGGTTCTCGCCGAAGATCTTCAGGAACTCCGGTTCGGTCACATAGTCGGAGATCCCGGAGGTGCTGTCGGCGAGCATCCGCGCAGTGATCTTGTCCGCGCGCGGGAAATCGGGCAGCCAGCGGGCGATGGGTTCGTCGAGTTTCAGCACGCCCTGGCCGTCGAGTCGCCACAGGACCGTGGACAGCATGGGTTCCATCGGCTGGCCGACGCGCAAGCGCATCTCCGCGGTCGCGGGCACACCGAGCGGTGATCCGCCCAGCGCGCCCAAGGCGATCTGCTCACTGCCCCGCCATGCGCCGTAGACCGCGGAGCTGAGATCGAGTTCGGTCATCTTGGCGCGAACGATGTCGGCGATCTTCGCCGCTTCGGCACTCTCGACCGCCGAAGACGCGGAGCCGCCGGACATGTCCTCCGCACCGCAGCCGCCCGTGGCGATGGCGAGCACGACCGCGAGCACCGCACATGCTCTGCGGCATCCGCGATGCCTGGGCGACTTGCTCATGACAGAGATCCCTTCGTCGAGGAACGCTCACGATCACAGCAAGGTCGAATCTACGCGCCCATCGGTCTCGACCGACTCAGGCTCGTCAGGACCTTGTGATGTCTCCTCCGACGCGGCTGCCGCCGGGGTCGCCGAATTCAGCTGAACGAACGCAGGCAGAGCACGAAAGACGCACCGCCGTCGGAGCCGATGTACCCCGCGAGCTTGACGGAGTCCTCGTACTTCTGGCACTCGGTGGTCTTGTCGGTGCCCGCTATTCGGGCGATGACCTTCGCCTGGGCTCTCACGTCCGAACAGCCGACCTTCACCAACTCGGCATCGGAGAAACCGATACTCAGGTCGTCCTGGGTCGCGACGCAGTCGCCGGCCGACAGCGCGCCGGGCCTGGTGGTGTTGCTGGTGTTGACGATGACCACCGCCGTCACGATGCCGATGACGACCACGATCGTGATCAGCACACCGACCACGTAAGGGCGGCGGCGAAGCAGCGGCTCGCCCGGATCCCGCGTCGGTCGCGGGCTGCCCGGTGCCGCCCCGGCGGGACGACCGAACCATCGGTCGGCCGATCCACCGAACAGCAGGGCGATGATGGCGATCACCGCGACCAGCCCGAAAGGCCCGGGTGACATCCGGACGAAGGCGAAACCGGCATCGGTGTCCACGGTCCCGCCGTTGAAGGCCATGGAACCGAAAGCGACGAGCCCTTCGATCACGGCGAAGACGGTCACGGTGATCCGGACCCAGCCCCGGCGCCGCGCGAAGAACAAGGCCGTGACGGCCATCGCCCAGAAGAACAGGTATCCCTGTGTGTTCCCGCCCGCCGCATGGGGATGACCCATTCCTATCAGCGCGACGGTGCCGGCCAGTCCGATCGCCGACATCACGAAAATGATGACCCGCGCCGCCCGGACCCTCCCCGGCATCTGCGAAGGTGCTGTGTCACCGCGCGATTCGAAACTCCCGCCCGTCCTGGACGGAAATTGTTGCAATGCCTGCTGATCCATACCTGTCGCCCCCTGATTCCGCGTTTCGCGTGCCCGATCCTATAGATGAGGCCGCTGTCGAGGTGTGACAGACGGATGGCGTCCGGTGGGCGTGCGATGATGCCGCCCGCTGGATGCTCGCGCAGGCAATCACCGGTCAGTGCTCCAGCGATGGATCCCAGCGGTTGGCCAGCAGCGTGAAGCTAGGGAGGTCTTCCAGCGAGGTCAATGCCTCGTAGATGCGCTCGTATCGCGTCGAGGTGATCCGCCACTCCCCGTCCGGGTCGCGACGATAGGTGTCGGAATAGTATCCGCCGCCGCGGATCTGGATCTTCGCGCCCGGTACCAGGACGGTGTCCTCGAATGCCCACGAACCCTTCGCGATGTCACCATCGGTCTCGATCTCGGGGTGGTTGGCGATGTGGACCGTGACGATCCCGGGTCCGAGGTTCTTGCGCATGAAGGCCACGACGTCGGCGCGATTGTCGTAATGCAGTGGCTCGCCCATCGCCTGGGTGCCATAGCGCGCGGAGACGTCCTCGGCGAGGCAGTCCGCGAACTCGTCCCACAGTTTCAGGTCGAGCGTGCGGAAGTAGCGGTGCTTGAGACGCTTGATCTCCTCGATAGCAACCAGGTCCATGACCGGAGTGTAGAACGTGTTCTAGATTCAGCGCAGGGAAAGCGCGTCCCCAGCCCCGGTGATCCATATTCGCGAAGGCAGTCGGGGCGTTCCCCGACCGCTCTGCCTCGGATCAGTGCGTGAGGATCACCTTCGCCGCTACGACAGCGGTGGCCGCGCAGCTGAGCAGAATCGCCCCGAGCAGAGTCGACCGATCCGGCCGCGCACCCTCGAGCCTGCGGATGACGAACGTGATTCCGCCGATCCGCACCAGCATGGCGACCTCGGCGAGCACCTGGGCGGTCCGTGGTTCGAGCCATCCGACCGCCGCCGCCGCGAGGATCGCGCAGGGCAGCACCGCCGAACTGAGGATCGGCAGCGAATCGCGCAGGTCGAGCCAAGGCTGGGGCGGGGAGGGCACGCCGCTCTGGCGTACCGATTGCCCGACGCTCTCGGCGAAGACATGGGCGATGAACGTCGACAGGGCGGCCCCGAGAACGACCGCGATACCGACATCCTCGAGGGATGGCGCGACCGGGATCAGCGCGGAGAGGATCAGGACGTTCCCATAGATGTACGCGCTGATCCGGCGAGCCGCGTTCCGGCGGTCGAGCGGAATGTTCCGGGCGAACAAAGGCCCATGTAAGAGCTTGTTTTTGTCGCGTTCCATCGGTCCTCACCCGTTAGTCGCACCCATCCGAGACAGCTCATGCGGAGCGGGGAGGTGCGGACATACGGGGTGGAAATTCGGTGCACCTCGTCGAGCGTCGCCACTGACGACTATATGCCCGGCATCCTCGTAGAACCGGCACACGAGGTGTCGCGCCCTGCCCTGAACAGCGATTGATCGGCCTGCCCCCTGTGGGGGCTCACCGACCGAGGCGCACGACACCCTGCCCAGTTGAAAGAATCACGGCGTCAATGTCTGCAGCGCTCGCCTCATCATCGGCGCCTTGTTTCGGCCGAGCTGATCTCGCTCATAAGTTGTTTCGCGACGGTAGTCACGTGGCCGGCGAAGGCGTTCCGGTCGGTGCCGAGATTACCTTCCGTCCACTCGACGAACAGTGAGATCAAGGCGCCGAAGAGTGCCGAAAAATGCATGCGGACAATAGGATCGCCCGGGGAACCCGCGATGCGATCGCCCAGTGCGGCTGTTGCCAGAGCCGGAACAGTTTCTCGCACATAGCCCCGCAGTCGCACATCCGCCACCGGCTCGACCAGCAAGATGCGGCAGACACGAGGATCGGCCTCCATCAGGCGGGCGGCGGCCTCGAACACCGCATGCAGATCGCCGGATGCCACCGCCGGCGCGACGGCTTGTTCCAAGCGAGACAGCGTCGCCCGGTACACCGCGTGCAGCAGCACGTCTGTGTCGGCGAAGCTCTCGTAGAAGAATCGCTGACTCAGCCCCGCCGCACGGCAGACCGGCCGCATTCCCAGGGCGGAAACACCTTGCGTGCCAACTATTTCGACACCCACATCGATCAGCCGCGCCCGCCGGTCGGCGGCGCGGCTCTGCGCCGTCTGTCCGCCGTAGCTCCTTGACACGGCACCACTTTACAACAACCATCATTAATCAGGAAGCATGTGCTTCCGGATGGAGAGGGTCATGTTCACCGACGAGCAGTTCCAACTGTCACTGCGACAGCCGCGCCTGGCACAACCGATTCCGGCAGTGCTGACGAACCGCGCCGAGCCGGTCGATGTTCTCGATGAAGCCGCGCTGACCGCCATGACGCAGACGTGGTTCGACGAATACGAGAAGAAGATCGCGTTCTATGCCGACCACGGCCTCGATATCGCCTGGACTCTCGACTGGGCGAAGAAGTACTGGTGGAGCTGGCAGACCCGGGATATGAGCCATAACCACGAGCTCTACACCGGCGATCTCAGATACAAGGATGTGACGACCCTCGGCGCGACAATGGTCGGCCTCGACGAATTCGTGGCCTACAACTTCGCGTTCTTCGATGCCATCCCCGACTGGCGCTATGATCCGATACCCGGACAGTGCTACGTCGACCTGTCACCGACCGGTGAGGTCCGGATGGTCGTGCGCTACTACGGAAGTGGTCACATCGTCGGGCCGCTGAAGCTTCACCCATACGGAGCGGACGCCCCCGCGATCCCGGGCAACGGCGCGTTCATCCAGTGCACCGCGGTGGACCGATACCACTTCAACGCCGAACACCTGATGTACGAAGGCGAAACGCTCTACGACCTGCTCGACGGCGTACAACTGGCCGGAATCGTACCCGGGCCTTCGACCACAGCCTTCACATTGCTGATGCGCGGCGCAGGACTCGCAACCCGAGCCATCACCCGACTACGCCCTCCTGCCACCCGGCCTCGTTCGGCATCCATCCGATAATCGCAGATCAGCGTGGCAGAGAAGGCGAGGTCGCGGCAGCAGGCCAGAAGGCTCACCACGATCGCTCTCTGCTCCTTGTGTCGAAGATCGACATCGTTGACAGCCGTGGGATTCCGGCGTTGACTTGATCGCACACAGCGAGGAAACCGCCATGAGCATGAGCAAGAAAATCGCGAATTCCGTCGAGGCCACCAAGGGCCGGGTGAAGAAGGTGTTCGGTCGAGCCACTGGCAACCGAAGCCTGGAGGCCGAAGGTCGGGCCGAACAAATCAAGGGCAACCTGAAACAGTCCGCTGCCAAGATCAAAGACGCCTTCAAGAACTAGCTTCGCCGAACGAGAGACCTCGCAGTAGACCCCGCGCGCCGACCGTTGCGGACCGCTTCGACGGATCCACCACACGCAGGGGTTACGATCGAGCGTGGGCACGATCGTTCTCGTCACCGCCGGGTTGATCATCATCGCGATCGGCGGCTACCACGTGCACAAGGGAGCGACGCAGAGCTTCCTCGAAGACTTGCAAGGCTCCACGAGCAACCTGGTTCGCCGGTTGGGCACGGTGGGATACATCGCGAAGGGGTTGGCCGTCGCGGCCATCGGATTGCTGGTGATACTGGCGGTCGGCCGATCCGACCCCAGCGAAGCCACCGGACTCGACGGCGCGTTCAAAACTCTGGGAGCACAGCCCTTCGGAGCGGCTCTGTTGATCGCGGCCGACCTGGGCATCATCACCTATGGCCTCTACAGTTTCGCCATGGCGCGCTACACCAAGATGTAGCTGACTCTGGGTGCTCGCTGACCAGCGGCGAAACGAAAAGGCAAGCCTGGGAACGACTCTGCGATCCAGCCATGGCGCGACGTTCCACAGGGTCGTTGGAGGGGCTGAGCGCGTCATGAAAGGCTGGACAGATGGATTGGCGGGCCGAGAGCCCCGAACTCTGGGCGTTCCTGGGATCCTTACGGTGCGGCGAGGTCCTTTCCGGCACCGTCACAGCGATTGAATTGTTCGGCGTGTTCGTGGCGCTCGACGATGGCCCCGCGCATCCGCTCTACCCGGGCGTCGGGTTCATCACGATCCCGGAATTGTCCTGGAGGCGTTTCGAAGCGGCTTCCGACATTGTCCAGGTCGGGCAGCGCGTTTCGGGTGAATTCCTGCAGTTCGATACCTGGAATGCCGAGGCCAGGCTGTCTCTGCGAGCACTGCAGCCCGACCCCTTCCATGCCTTTGCCGAGCGCATCACCGTCGGTAGAGAACTACGCGGGCATGTCACCCAGCTGGTGCCCTTCGGCGTCTTTGTCCAAGTGGCGGACGGGATCGAGGGGCTGATTCGTCGCCGAGACCTCACCCAGCCGACAGACGAAGTCGTCCAGATCGGGGACAGGGTCACGGTCGTTGTCACCCATGTCGACCGAGAAAAACGTCAGCTGTTCCTCTCCCGACAAACCACCAGCCAGCTCTGACCTACTGGCACGTCGAGGCCCCTTCCCTCGAAGAGCTCCCAACACGCCGATCTGCACCGGCAGCAGAAACATCGCGCCCGACACCCCGACCGGCGCGGTGAGCATCGCGACGACCAACCCCGCCACGGACCCCGCCACCAGCACATTCACTCGCCGAACTATCCAGGGTCCCTACCGGGTCTGGCCCCCGAAACTGATCAATGTACGCCTCGGAGACTCGAGTGCGAGTTCGCTGCGCGGCAAAAGGTTCGACCTGCTGCGGGGTTGGTCAGAGTTGATCGAATTCCTGCTGGGCGATCCGCATGGCGGCCAGTGCCGCGGGTGCGCCGCAATATCCGGCGGTGTGGATGATCGACTCGGTGATCTGCGCGCGAGTGAGCCCGTTGTTGAGCGCGCCTCGCACGTGGCCGGCGAGCTCGTCGTGTGCTCGTAACGCTGTGAGGATTCCCAGGTTGAGCAGGCTGCGGTCGCGGCGATCCAGACCAGGCCGATTCCATACCGCGTCCCAGACATGCTCGGTGACGAAGCGCTGAAGATCTGCCGATTCGCTGCCGGAGGTGCGGGCCAGCGCCTGGGCAACGTATTCCGCACCCATGACTTCTTCGCGGGTGCGCAGGCCGTTGGTGTAGGCCGAAGGCTGCCGGGGTTCGGGATCAGTCATGTACTACCTGTTCGTCGAGGGGTATCGGAGGCGTCATGGGCGGTCGCTCATTCGGCCGGATCGGACTGCAACGCGCGGATCACCCGGATGACGTGCTGGTCGACGAACCGTTCGTCCATCGGTTCGCGGGTGAGGAAGTGGCGGAAGTGTATCGGCGCGATGAGGGTTTCGACGACGGTCCGGGTATCGGTGCCGGCGGGTAGCTCGCCGCGTTCGACCGCCCGGGCAACCATGGCCCGGTTGGCTTCGTAGCGGGTTTCCCAGAAGGTGTTCCGTGCTCGGGCGATGTCTTCGGAGTCGCTGATGAACGCCAGTGCGCGCGCAAGACCGGTACCCAGAGGGCTGTCGAGGTAGGCGATGAGTGCGGTGGCGAAGAAGGAAAGGTCTCCGCGCAACGACCCGGTGTCCGGCAGCGGCAGGGTGCGCTCGCTCGCGCTGAGCATCACATCGAGCACCAGGTTCTCCCGCGTTCCCCATCGCCGGTAGATGGAGCTGTCGCGGACACCGGCGCGGCGGCTGATATCGGGGATGCCGACCTTGTCCACGCCGTGTTCTTCGACAGCGTCGAGCACGGCGCGATGCACGGCTTCGCGGACCTTCGCCGCCCGTCCTCCGGGTCGACGCGGCGGCTCGATGTTCTCGGCTTCCGACATAGCCCCATGCTAAAGCAGAGCTTCTTGCTTTTGGCTATCGCTGTGTCTACGCTCACAAAAGCAGAAACATCTGCGATTAGAGATCGAGAGGCACAACGATGACGTCAGTGCGGGAGATCGGCAAACGAGTGCTCATCAGCGCTCGCGCGATGACTCACACCACCGAGCGTGCGGCCCGGCGGGTCGGCGTGGCGGGATTCCTGCCCCGGTTGTTCGCCGAGAGGTTCACCCACCTCGGCGGGATCGACACCGAGGAATTCCAGCGTCAGCTGCACGGTTGCCGGTCCTTCGACGACACCCGCTGGACCGGGCACTGGCAAGACTTCGCCCGCCAACACTTCGCGCGGGCCGACACGGCGTTGCTGCGCCTGGGCGGGCCGTCGACCGACCAACTGCTCGACCCCGCCGCACCATTGGACCTGCATGCTCTTGGCGAGTTGCTCTCACCAGCGGTAACGATCCTGGCCGACCGAGGGCCGGTGGCCGATCCCGAGGCAGTCGACCGATTCTGTGCGGCTCATCCCGACGCCGCCGATGCCGCGATCGCGATCGACGGGCTGATCAAGGCGTTGGTGTACGAGTTCATCGCCGCCTGGCCGGGGTTCAGCCCGGCCAGGCTCGTCGCCTACGAGCGCTCGCACCGGCTGTGCGAAGTGCTGCTGGGTTCGCTCGACACCGCGATGGGAGTGCGTATCGAAATGGTGCGAATTCCGGTCGGCGCTCAGACTGTGCGTGGAATGCTGATGCTTCCAGCCGGTGTGGAGTCGGTACCGACGATCCTTGTCACCAACGGGCTGGAAGGCACCATCGCCGAAGCGCTATTGCCGCTGTTGTCGCGGCGTGACGCCGGTATGGGCGTATTCGTGATGGAGATGCCCGGCACCTACTCGTATACCGAGCCGCTGAGCATCGACGCCGAGACCATCTACTCGACCGTCATCGATCACCTCTGCGCTGACCCGCGCCTGGATGCGCAACGGATCGGCATGCTGGGCTTCAGTTTCGGAGCCTACTGGTCGACGCGGATGGCCGCCGCCGACCCGAGGCTGACGGTAGCGGTGTCCAACGGCCCGCTCGCTGACCGCAGTTTCGGGCTGCTCAACTCGATCGGCATGCCCGAGATCATGGTCTCCGCGCTGGTCTCGACCCTTGGTGCTCGAGGCCCTGCCGACTTGTCGAGCAAATTGGCGACATTCTCACTCGCCCAGCACTATCGCCGGATCGACATCCCACTGTTGGTGATCAACGGCGCCCGCGACACCCTTGCCTCCACCCAGGACTCGATCGACATCGCCATCGCCGCACCGGACGCGCAATTGGTGCTCTATGCCGAGGACGACCACTGTGCCATGGGCCACGCCGAGCAGTGGACAGCACTGTCGACGAAATTCCTTCGCGATCACCTACGTGTGGGCGTCGAGGTCACCGCATGACCCACCCACACGATCGGCCCACTGCGGCGATCCCTCGGATGCGGCGCATCCTCGATCGCAGCACACACCGAATCGATACCCAGATCGAATACGGCACGGGATGGCGCACCGAGTCCGAATCCGATGGTAGCCAGGGGTTCCCGAGAATCGAGCCCGCCTTTACCCTCGATTTCGAGCTAGCGCGCTACGACGCCCTCGGACTGGACGACGGGGCCCTCGTCCTGCCGGTGTGCCCGGCCTCGTTCCGCGATTTCATGATCTTCGAAAGGCACGCCGTCGACGCCGCGCGCGGTCTGGCCCGCCGATTCTTGCCTGCGGGCTCCCGCGTCGCCACCGCGTACGAGACACTGACCCGGCGCACTTTCCCGCCGTTCCGGCCGCACGCGCTCTGGTACCGGCAGCCGATCTACTACATGTCCAACGCCTTGACCATCGTCCCCTCCGGGTTGCCGGTTGCTGCCCCGAACTACACGCGGGCACTGGATTTCGAACTCGAACTCGGCGTCGTGCTCGGTGTTCCGCTGCGCGACGCCACGGTCGAACAGGCGGCCGCCGCGATCGCCGCAGTGGTGGTGATCAACGACTTCTCCGCCCGCGACGTCCAACTGGCCGAAATGCGTTCGGGGTTCGGACCGCAACGATCCAAACACTTCCTCACCTCGATGTCGGCGACCGCGGCCGCCGGGCCCGCGCTCATCGATCGGCTCGACCGATTGACCGCCACGGTCACGATCAACGGAGAGACCGTGGCGCGCACCGGAACACACAATGCCCGGTACTCGATGGCCCAAGCCATCGCGCACGTGTCCTGCAGCGAACAGCTCTACCCCGGCGAACTGCTGTCGACCGGCACCTTGCCCGGTGGAAGTGGGATGGAACTGGGCCGCTGGCTCGCCCCCGGCGACCATCTGCGCCTGGAAATCGACGGCATCGGCATCATCGAACACGACATCCAGAAGTAGGCCCGAGATGAAAATCGATCAGGTTTCCGACTCCGTCCATGTCGTAGCCGGCACCAACGTCAACTGGGCACTGATCAGCGACGATTCCGGGATCACCGTGATAGACGCCGGATACCCCGCTGACGCCGCCGACGTGCTCGGTTCTGTCCGGCAGATCGGCGGTCGGCTTGCCGATGTTCGGGCCGTGCTGATCACCCATGCCCATCTCGACCACATCGGTGCGATCCCGGCGCTCATCGAGCAGTTCGGCATGCCGGTCTACACCGGCGCCGAGGAAGTGCGCCACGCCAAACGCGAATACCTGCAACAGATCACGCCGATCGGAATGCTCGAACAACTCACCACCCGCCGCGGCCGCCGTTGGGTCGCACACACCCTGCGCGCGGTGCACGGCCACATCGGCACGGCCATCCCACAAGCTGAGGCGGTCGAGCCCGCCACCCTGGCGGCACTGCCCGGCGGACTCGTCGCGATACCCACCCCCGGGCACACCAGCGGCCACACCGCCTACCTCCTTCCCGCCGAAGGCGTGCTGTTCTCCGGAGACGCACTCGTCACCGGGCATCCGCTGCTACCTCACGTAGGCCCCCAGTTGCTACCGGCGGTGTTCAATCACGACGAAGCACTCACCTACGACACCGCTACGACTCTCGCAACGGTGCACGCGCACACCCTGGTTCCAGGACACGGACTGCCCAGCAGTTTCGACGGACCGTCCATCGCCACAGCTTTGGGGCCGCGACCACCACTCACCGACACTGACAACAAATAGATGGAACCAATGAGGTACCTGCGCAGCACCGTGTACAGATCCTTCCGCCCTCTGGGCCTGGCAGCGGCGTCCATCGCGATCGTCAGTTGTTCCATACCCGGCCAGGTGAACGACCCGCTCGGCCGCTCGACCAAGATCACCGCCGACTTCGAGAACATCGCCGGCATGTACGAGGGCAACGAGATCATGGTCCTCGGCCTCGCGGTCGGCAAGGTCGACAAGATCGTCCCCAAGGGCACCTACGTCGAGGTCCACATGACCATCGACGCCGGCGTCAAGGTCCCGAAAGACGCCATCGCGGCGATCATCTCGCCCTCGATCGTCACCGACCGCCACATCGAGATCACCCCGCCCTACACCGGCGGCGGTACCCTCGAATCCGGCGATCACCTGCCGCTCGCGCGGACCAGGACCCCGGTCGAGCTGGACACGATGATCAAGACCATCGACCAGTTCGCAGCCTCGCTCGAGCCCGAGGAAGGCCAGGAGGGTCTCGGCCCGCTCTCAGGCCGGGCGCTCTACCCGGTGCTCAACGGCAACGGCCAGAAGATCCGCGAAACCCTCGACGCGCTCTCGGGTGCTTTGAAGGTCGGTGTCGACAACAAAGACGCCATCGCCAACATCATCATCAAGCTCAACGAGCTCACGACGATGCTGGCCGACAACGACCAGTCCGTGCGCGACTTCAGCGACCGGATGACCGCCATGTCGGGGCTGCTCGCCGACCAGGCGCCCGGTCTGCAGGCCACCCTCGACCAGCTCAACCAGTTCCTGAACAACACCTCGACGACCTTCGCCGGGCACCAGGACGAACTGGCCGCCTCGCTGACCGGCCTGACCACCGTCACCAACCAGCTGCGTGCCAACTCCGGCGCGATGGTCGAGATCGTCGACGTGGTGCCGCTGCTCATGCAGAACATCGACGGCGCCATGAACAAGCAGGAGGGCTTCGTGCGCATACACGCCCTGATCGGCACCGCCCTCTCCGGCGAGATCGTCAGCGCGTTCTGTGAGCGGATCCAGATGAAGTCCGATGGCTGCCGCTCCGGAAACATGCACGACTTCGGCCCCGACTACGGGCTCACCGCCGCACTGCTCGGACTGACGAAATGACGAAACGCTGGACCACGAGATCGCGGGGAATAGTCGCAGAGCCGACACGATGACAGACTTGCCCGGTGGCGATCGACGGGGTTGAAGTAGCACGGCTGCTGGTCCGGCGAAACTTTCCGCAGGCTCGGGCAGCGTGGCTAGGTGGCAGCGTGGCTCTCGGAATGGCCACGGCGACTTCTGATCTGGATATCACCGTATTGATGCATGGTTCATCGGCGTCCTACCGTTCATCGATACATTTCGGTGAGTGGCCGGTGGAGCTGTTCGTACAGACTGAAGACTCACTGGAGCATTTTCGCTCCAAGGAGCACGCCGTCCGGAAGCCGAGCACGACGGGTACGACGGGTACACAGTCGGTCGTCCCCCTACATGATCGGCATTGAGTGCGTTCTGACGTGGCGGTTCGGATGTTCCTCCAGGCGCTGGATGACGGCAAGCAGTACGCTTGTCCTGCAAGAGATGTCAGGAGGGGATCCGTGATTCACCACGTACAAGTCGCTTGTCCGCCAGGCGCCGAAGGTCGCATGCGGTCGTTCTACACCGGTGTCCTCGGCTGGGCCGAACTCCCCAAACCTCCGTTGCTCGCTGCCCGAGGCGGCTGCTGGTTCACGGTTCCGGGAGTGGGCGGCCCGGATGGGGAATTGCACGTGGGCGTCGAGGAACCCTTCCATCCTGCGCGCAAAGCTCATCCCGCCTTCATCGTTGACGTGGACGCGCTCGCGTCCGCGGTCACGGCGGCTGGACACGAAGTCCACTGGGCTGATCCCGCCGAGATTCCCGGCCGCCGCCGATTCCACACAACCGACCCGGTGGGCAACCGTCTCAAGTTTCTGGGCGGCTAACCGGTTGCTGCTCAGGCATACTCTCCGAGCACCCCTGCAAACCTCGCGCTCATCGCCATGAGCGGACGTTCGGGCACCGCTGGTGGTGGCATATGTGATGGGTCAGCCACCATTGTCGGTCCTCGAATATTGGTTACCTCAGCCGTCGCAGTGCTCGTTCGGCGGCGTTGGCACCGCACATGCCGTGCGCGCCGGGGCCGGGCGGGGTCGCCGCCGAGCACAGGTAGTGGCCTGGGAGGCCGGTGTCGTAGGGCTGCAGGGTTTTTCGGGGGCCGAAGACCAGCTGCGGGATGTTCTTGGCGCCGGTCATGATGTTGCCGCCGACGTAGTTGGGGTTGTAGTCGGCGAATTCTGTGGTGGTGCGGGTGGTCAGGCCGACTACGCGGTCTCGGAAGCCGGGTGCGAAGCGTTCGATCTGGGCGATGATCGCTGCGGTGGCGTCGCCGGTGTAGCCGTTGGGGACGTGGGCGTAGGTCCAGACTGGGTGAACCGATCCTGCGGATCGCTGAGGGTCGGCGAGGTATTGCTGGCCGACCAGGACGAAGGGGCGCTGGGGCATTCGGCCGACGTGGATGTCACGTTCGCCCGCGGCGATCTCGGCGAAGGAGCCGCCCAGGTGCACTGTGCCCGCACGACGGGCGGCCTCGGTGGTCCACGGGATGCCGCCGTCGACGGCGAAGTCGACCTTGAAAGCGCCGGGGCCGTAGCGGAACCGGTTGTAGGCGCGTGCAATTCGAGTGGGGAGTCGGTCGGCGAGGATCTCCGCGAGCGCGGTCGGGGCGAGGTCCCACATGGTGATGTCGGATGGCGGCAGGTCGGCGACCGAGCGCACGCGGACGCCGGTCTCGACCTTTCCGCCGTGGTCGGCCAGTACCGCGACCATGCTGTCGGCGATCCGCTGGGATCCGCCGACCGCGACCGCCCAGCCGTATCGGTGTCCCGCCGTCAGGATGCCGAGCCCGACGCTGGCGCTCAACGGGCGTTCGAGGGGTTGGAAGGCGTGTGCGGCGACGCCGCCGAACAAGGCCCGTCCCGCTTCGGTGCGGAAAGCTCGCGCGAGCAGTGTGGCGGGTGCGGTCGCCGGAATGCCGAAGCGCGCCAGTCGGATCGGATGGCGAGGAATGCGCAGCAGCGGGCGCATGATGTCGGCATCGAATATGTCGTAGCCGGCGACCGGGCGTTCGAACAGCGTGCGCCACAGCCGTTCATCGGCGCCGAGGCCCGTGGCGGTCTCGGTGACCGAGCGGTGCAGCACACCGGCGGTGCCGTCGTCGAGGGGGTGGACGCAGTCGAGTTCCGACCACGCCCACCGCAATCCGTACCGTTCCAGGTCGATGCGCCGCAGGAACGGCGAGCCCACGGCCATCGGGTGGATGGCCGAGCAGTGGTCGTGCAGCAGACCGGGCAGGATCGCCTCGCTCGAGCGGGTGCCGCCGCCGATCGTGTCGGCCGCTTCGAGAACCGTCACCTCCACGCCCGCGCGGGCCAGGGTGATCGCCGCTGCCAGCCCGTTGGGGCCGCTGCCGACCACTGTCGCCGTTGTCATCGACGTGCCTTTCTCTTGGTCGAGATATCGTCCGGTGCTCGGCTATTCGGCCGGAGCCACCACACCCTGCCGCGGTGCGGTGACCGCGCCGGTGACGTCTTCACGCCGCCAGGTCACGGTATGCGCGATGGGACCGTCCGGCAGCCACGGCAACGCCTCGACCGCGTCGGCCACCTCCCATGTTCCGCGTTCGATGACGCCCAGCGCCGCGTCGACCACCATGTATTGCTGCGTGCTCTTGTGTACCGGCTGCGACTCCACCCACACCACGATCCATTCTCCCGGAGCGAAGCCGACCCGTGCCTGCACCGCGTCGATCAGGTCGAGGTTGTGCAGGTGGCCGTCGCCGAAGTTGAAGCCGATCAGCGAGTTGCAGGCGAACTCGGCTTCGCGCACGGTCCAGCGATCGACGTCGGGAAGGTGCTTGTACAGCAGGGAGAACAGGCCGCGGCCCTGACTGTGCATGGAACGCCAGGCGATGGTCTGCTGCATGGTGATCTCGGCGACCGCGGGCGGGTAGCCCATGGCCAGCAGCTGGTCGACCTGGTTGTCGGCGGGGCGGTGCGCGATGGTGTTGAGCTTCGCCTCGGCGCCCGGTGCGAAGGCCCACAGCGCCGAGGCCCAGTTGCCGGCGTACTGACGCATGGACGGCAGGAACGACACCAGGTCGGGGCGCAGGTTGCCCAGCACAGGGAAGAAGGCGAGCCCCGCCGCGATCGCCACCGTCAGCCACGGCGACGACATGTCGAATACCCCGTACCCGTCCGAGTTCGGGAACCCGAGGAACAGGAACACGGTGAGGTAGGCGAACAGGATGTTCCACTCCAGCGGCACGGCCAGCGGGAAGGTGGACGTGATGAACAGGTGGAAGATGACCATCATCGCGACCCCGGCCAACGTGAGCCAGTGGTTCGTCGAGAACAGCAACACGATCGGGGTGAGCACCTCCACGGCGGTACCACCGACATGAGCCATGAACGCCGCCACCCGCGACGGGCGGATATCGCGCGGAAAGTCGCGGTAGTGGGCGCGTTTGATCGACCGGAACGGCATCGACGGGCTGTTGGACACCATCGGGGGCACCACATTGGTGAAGTGCTTGCCGAACTTCGAAACTCCCGCGCCGACCCACACGATCACGATCAGCAGCTTGGCCGCGATGATCATGTCGGTGAACGGCAACACCGCGAAGAACAGCAGCGCGGGCAGATACTGCTCGCCGCGAGCCGCCAGGAAGATCGTCTTGTCGCGCAGCCCGCACAGGATGTAGAGCAGGATCGGCGCGATCAGCAGCACGGGCCGGACCAGACCGGAGGTGTTGTCCGGCAGCGCTTCCAGCAGTGCGGCGGTGGTCCGGCCCGGTGCGACCAGGGCGATCACCAGCGACGCGAGAAAGCCCAGATACAGGACCACGTCGAGGGCGGTGCGCGAGTCACCGTTGGTGAACGGCACCCGATACCAGGGCCGCAATCGGATACTTCCCCGTCGCGCGAAGTACAGGATGCCGCCGGTCATCGGCTTGAACTTGCCCGCCAACGGTCCCCAGGAGCCCGCGACGCCGAGGGCTTCGAGCAGCACCGTCCACAGGACCAGCTTCTGGTAGACCACCGGCTGGTTCCACCACTGCGCCACATCCCAGAACGGCCCGGTGCCCGACGTCGCCGTCGCGATCGCGATGCCGCCGATGATGTAGAGCACGAGCACTTTCGCGAGATACACGGTGTGGATCATCTTCGGCGTACCGAATCCGTATTCCGCCCAGTGCAGCGCCAGCGTCCGTATACGTTCGCGCAGTGGCAGATCCAAGAATGTCTCGGTGTCCACCGGCGGGAAGTCTCCCGTCTTGAATCCCATGGCTCGATCCCTTTCTTCCGGCTTCCGGACGCGAGTGACCGCGACCGAAAGGGCTGTCTTTCGTTCGAAGTGGATTGCGGTGCACAACCGCTCAGGTGCGCGCGGCCGAGAGCCGCAGCTGCTTCTTGTCGATCTTGCCGACCGGATTGCGTGGCATCTCCGCGGTCAACACGATCGCGGCGGGAACCTTGAACGCCGCGAGTTCCACGCGGCAGTGTTCGATCAGCTCTTCGACGGTGACCGTGGCCTGCGGCGCGGGCACCACGTGGGCGACCGGCACCTCGCCCAGCACGGCGTCGGGCACACCGACTACCGCGGCTTCGTGAACAGCGGGATGACGGTAGAGCGCGTTCTCGATTTCCTTGGGGTACAGGTTCTCGCCCGCCCGGATGATCATGTCCTTGATCCGGTCGACCAGAACCAGATAGCCGTCGGCGTCGAAGTAGCCGACGTCGCCGGTGTGCAGCCAGCCGTCCACGACGGTTTTCGCCGTCTCCGTCGGCCTGCCGAGGTAGCCGCGCATCACGTTCGCTCCGCGAATGACGACTTCGCCGGGTTCGCCGGGCGCCGACAACGCGCCGCCGACATCCATGATCGCTACGGTCTGACCGGGCAACGGGATACCGACAGTCCCCGGCTTCCGTTGGCCCGCTACGGGATTGAGAGTCGACGCACAGGTCCCCTCGGACAGACCGTAACCCTCGACGATCGGCACACCGAAGCGCTGCTCGAACCGGGCGATGAGCTCGGCGGGCATCGGCGCGGCACCGCAGATCGCCAAGCGCAACGAGGAAGTGTCGGGACGAGGACCGTCGGGCTGGGCCACCAGCATCGCGTAGATGGCGGGCACCGCCGAGAAATAGGTGGGCCGGACCCGCTCGACCGTGTCGAAAAAGCCTGAGGCGGAGAACTTTCCGGCGATGGTGGTGCGTCCGCCCGCCAGCAGTGGCGACAGCACGCTGACCACGATGCCGTTGACGTGGAACAGCGGCAGGATCAGCAGGCTGTGGTCGGTCTCGTTCAGGCCGAGCGAGTCGATGATCATCGCGCACATGGCGGCGAGGTTCTCGTGACCGAGCAGCACACCCTTGGGCCTGCCCGTGGTGCCGCTGGTGTAGATGATCAGGGCGAGATCGTCAGAGGACGCGGCGGCGACGGGACCGGCGTGCTCGGCCAATTCCGCGATGTCGAGAGTGATTGCGGGCCTGCCGGATTCGCCGATGACAACGGCGGCGCCGGAGTCTTCGACCTGGTACCGGATGTCGTCGTCGGTGAGCCCCGGATTCACCGGAGTGACGGCCGCACCGAGTCGCCAGGCCGCGAACAGGGCCACCACGAGGTCTACTCGGTTGGGCAGCACCACCGCGACGACGTCGTCGGACCGCACGCCCTCACGATGCAGGACCGACGCAGCGGCATCGACCCGAGCATGGAACTGCGCATTGGACAGTGTGACGGTGTCGTCGGCGATGCAGGGTCCGTGCGGGTCGGCAGCGGCTCTGACCTCGGGCAATTCGGCGATGTGTCGCATGATTCCTCACCGGTGGCGAATGTGATCTGAGTTACATCACTCACGGTAGGACGCGAATCAGGCGCCGACTACGGGCCCGCAGCCCAGCGTTGCGCCGACGTGTTGTGCCACGGGCACAAACAGCGCCACACAGGTGAGCGTCGGGGGTACTGTCTGCGGCCATGGCCCACGACAACGATCCACTGGTGCGTGCGGTGGCGGGCCGGATCAAAGCCGACCTGGACCACCTGTCACCGAGGATGACCACGATGTTCACCGAGGTCATCCCCGAATTCCGGCACGACGACGAAGTGCGCAGACTGATGGTGGCCAGCACGGAGTCCAACCTGTCCGCGATCTTGGACATACTCACGCTGGCCATCGGCCTCGACGACATCACCGTGCCGCCCGCCGCCGCCGAATACGCCCGCCGCTTCGCCCAGCACGATCTGTCGCTGGAGGCACTGCTGCGCGCCTACCGGCTCGGCGAGAACATGTTCGTCCAGTGGACGATGACGCTGCTGGCCGAACTGAACCCGCCCACCGACGTGGCGATGGCCACCGCGGCCCGCATCGCCTACCTGGTCAACAGCTATATCGACCAGGTGATCGAGGGCCTGATCGATATCTACGAGAGCGAGCGCCGCCGCTGGGACGCGCGCACCGACGCTGCCCGCGCCGCACAGGTGCGCGCCGTCGTCGACGCCGATGATCTGGACGTGGGCTCGGCCGAACAGATGCTGTCGGCCTCCCTGCGTGGCTGGCACCAGTTCGCGACGCTGTGGACACCACCGGGAACCCGCGATCCCCGCGCGTCGCTGCGCGCGGGCACCGCCCTGCTGGCTGCCGCGACCGGCAAGACGCCGATGACCGTCGAGGTCGACGATCACAACCGGTGGGTGTGGATCTCCTCGGTGGCCCGACCCGTGCTCGACACCGAACAACTCGCCCACGATCTGCGGGCCCATCCGAATCTGTCGATCACCCTGGGCGATCCGGCTACCGGCCTCGAAGGATTCCGCCAGACCTTCCGCGACGCGCAACAAGCCCGCGCCGTCGCCCTGACCAGGCGAGAGCACGGACTCACCGTCCATTCCGACGTGGCGTTGACCGCCCTGTTCGCCGACCGGGTGCCCGAGATGCGGGTGTGGGCCGAGCGTGTGCTCGGCGCACTGCTGGGCACGGACGAGACAGCAGCGCGGTTACGCGAGACCGTCCGCGCGTTCCTCGACGCCCGTGGCAGCTACACCGACGCCGCCGCGCGGCTGCACGTCCACAAGAACACCGTCCACTACCGGGTGCGCAAAGCCGAAGAGCTGCTCGGACATCCGCTCGGCGAGCGCAGGCTCGACATCGAAGTGGCCCTGCTGACCTGCGCGCAACTGGGGATCCCCGAGGCTCCCCGCGAGCCCCGGCGAAGCCGTCGCAGGTCGGCCGAGACCACCGTGGACGACGCGACCTGACGACCGGTTGGTCACCGAGACCTTCGATTTCGGCGACCTCGCCAAGGCCGTCGACTACTGCGCCGGCGAGAACGGCGCCCGCGCAGTCGCCCTCTCCTGACCTGCGGCGCCGGGACGGCTTACAGGTCGAGTTGCCTGATCCAGGCGAGGTAGGCCGAGGTCTGTGCCCGGAGATCGTCGACCGGCCAGTCGTCGGGTTGCAGCGCCGCAGGAAGGGCGGGGTCGGTGGTGAGCAGGTCGAGCGCGGCGCATACCACCGCGAATCTTGCTGCCGGGTCAGGGTTTTCGATGTCATCGAGCAGGGCGCGCCCCCGCGCCGACCAATCGGCCAGCGACCACAGTTCGGCGGTGAGGTCGGCAGCGTTCTCGACCGGCCGGAGTCGGAAATGGAGCGTGGTGGTGGCCAGATCCGCGGGCAGCTCGCGGACGAGGTTGGCCGGCCGCAGCCAGACTCCCTCGCGAAGTTCTGCCAGGCGAAGCGAGAGCAGCCTGGCGCGCAAGGCCGCACGCTCGGCCGACGGCCGTCCGGCGGCGGTGATGACGACTTGCTCCCAGTCGCCGTCCCAGGGCCGAACGGGCGGGGCGGTGAGTTCGGTCCGGCGTGCGCGCAAGGCGGGATCGAGCGTGTAGGCGCGCTGTTCGCGGATCAGCTCGCCCGCGGCCACCATCCGCGACACCGCGACACGCACCGTTGTCTCCGGATAGCCGACGGCGGTGGTGGCAGCGCAGATTTCACTCGAGGTGGTCGTCGGCGACTCGGCCGCTATCAGAATCCGGATCACCGCCGAACGGGCCGACACCGGACGGACCCGTGCGTCGAAGCCGGTAGCAGCGGATTTCACGAGACCGAGTCTACATATTTCACTATTGCCGCGACTGTCAGAAAACTGTAACGTCGCACGGTATGACCACGACCACATCCACGACCTCCCCGTTCCCGCTGACCGGGCGCACCATGATCATGTCGGGCGGCAGCCGCGGCATCGGGCTGGCGATCGCCGTCGCCGCCGCCCGCGAAGGCGCCAACATCGTGCTGCTCGCCAAGACCGATACGCCCGACCCCCGACTGCCGGGCACCGTCCACACCGCCGCCGCCGAGATCGAAGCCGCCGGCGGACAGGCGCTCGCGGTGGTGGGCGATGTGCGCGACGAAACCTCGGTCGCCGACGCGGTAGCCCGCGCGGTCGAGCGCTTCGGCGGCATCGACTACTGCGTGAACAACGCCTCGGCGATCGCCCTCGCCCCCACCGAGGAACTGCCGATCAAGCGGTTCGACCTGATGCAGCAGATCCAGCTGCGCGGCACCTACCTGCTCTCGAGCGCCTGCCTGCCGCACCTGCGCCGCAGCGACAACGCCCACATCCTCAGCCTGTCGCCGCCGCTGAATCTCGCACCCGAATGGCTCGGCGCCTACCCCGCGTACATGCTCGCCAAGTACGGGATGTCGCTCCTGACGCTGGGCTGGGCAGCCGAATACGCCGAACACGGCATCGCAGGCAACTGCCTGTGGCCCGAGACCCTGATCGCCACCGCCGCGGTGCAGAACCTCCTCGGCGGCGACGACGCGATCGCCAAAGCCCGTACCCCGCAAATCATGGCCGACGCCGCGGTGGCGCTCCTGCGCAAGGACGCACGATCGGTCACCGGAAATACCTTCCTCGACATCGACGTGCTCCGTGCCGAAGGCGTCACCGATCTCTCGCCCTACGGAGGCGCCGACGGGCTGGAATACGACATCTTCGTCGACCCGCCGCACAAGCGGGCCTGAGCCACCCGCCCGCAGCGCGAACACCGGGGGTTTCGCCGACACCGGAAACGCGCCTGACGTCGTCGAACACCATGGGTTCCGGGGCTATCCTCGGTAGAGGGCGGCGCACCAGCGCACCGCCACGAGGTCGCACCGAATCGAGCCTGAATGGCCGAAAACTTGCCGACGCAGCGCAGCTCGGCCACCGGGATCGCGGCGGAACTGACCGCCGAGGGCTTCGAGGACGCCCAGGAGATCGGACGCGGCGGTTTCGGTGTGGTCTACCGCTGCGTCCAGCCCGATCTGGACCGCGTGGTCGCGGTGAAAGTACTGACCGCCGAACTCGACCCCGACGGATTGCAGCGCTTCGTGCGCGAACAGCAGGCGATGGGCAGGCTGTCCGGTCATCCCTACATCGTCGCGGTCTTCCAGGCGGGCACCACCCACGGCGGGCACCCCTACCTGGTGATGCCCTATCACGCGCGTGGTTCGTTGGAACAACGTATCCACACTGTCGGCCCGCTGGACTGGGCAGCGACATTGCGGTTGGGCGTGAAGATGGCGGGCGCCCTCGAGACCGCGCACCGGGCCGGCATCCTGCATCGTGACGTGAAACCGTCCAACATCCTGCTCAGCGACTACGACGAACCCGAACTCACCGACTTCGGGATCGCCCGGATCCAGGGCGGGTTCCACACGACGACCGGAATCGTCACCGGCTCCCCCGCTTTCGCCGCGCCGGAGGTCCTGCGCGGCGCGCAAGCCACCGCCGCCGCCGACGTGTACGGCCTGGGCGCCACGCTGTTCTGCGCACTCACCGGACATGTCGCCTACGAGCGGCGCGTCGGAGAGCAGGTGTTGTCACAGTTCCTGCGAGTCTCCGCGCAGCCCGGTCCCGATCTCACCGGCCAGGATGTGCCCGACGAGGTCAGAGCCGCCATCGAGCACGCGATGGCGACCGACCCCGCCGACCGGCCCGACAGCGCCGCCGCCTTCGGCGCGGAACTGGTTGCGGCCCAGCGCAGTACCGGCAGCCCCGTCGATGTCCTCCGGGTCCCGGATACTCAGCGCCCCGTCGCGGTGCCGATCGCACCGGCGGCCCGGGCCCGCGACCGCACCACCGCGCCTCCCACACCCGCCACGAAGTATCGCCCGCCGACTCCGGCGCGGGCGACTCTGGCCAGAAAGCGCCTGCTCGAGCACTTGCGCACCACCGAACGCACCCGGCTCACCGCCATCCACGCGCCCAGCGGATTCGGCAAGACCACGGTGGCCGCCCAATGGCACGACGAGCTGGTCGAGCACGGCGCCGCAGTCGCGTGGCTGACCGTCGACGAGGACGACGACAATGTCTCCTGGTTCCTCACCCACCTCGCCGAGGCGATCCGGCCCGCCGTCCCCGTGCTCGCCGACGATCTCGACCGGCTGTTGGAAGCCAACCCCGACGATCCGACCCGCGCCGTGCTGACCGCACTCGTCGACGGTCTGCACGCCGACGACCGGCGGGTGACGCTGATACTCGACGACTGGCAACGGGTCACCGCCCCCGCCTCGGTGGACGCGGTCCGGTTCCTGCTCGAGCACGGGTGTCACCATCTGCCCCTCGTCGTCACGAGCACCGAGCGGCTCGACCTGCCGTTGAGCAGGTTGCGCATCCACGGTGAGCTCGCCGAAATCGACGCCACGACACTACGTTTCACTCCCGACGAAGTACACGCGTTCCTCGCCGAAGCCGGCGGTGTGCACTTGCCCGCCGACGAGGTGGCCGCGCTGGCAGGCGCCACCGACGGCTGGGTCGCGGCACTACAGCTGACGGTGCTGTCGCTGCGCGCGGGTGAGGACCCGGCGCACTTGCTCGACAGCCTCGCCGCGCACCCCGACATCGGGGCGTTCCTGGCCGAGAACGTACTCGGCGCACTGGATCCGGACACCCTCGAATTCCTCATGACGACCTCGATCTGCGAGCGGATCTGCGGCGGACTGGCCACCGCCCTGACCGGCCGCACCGACGCCGCCGACCTCCTCGCCGATCTCGCCGACCGCGGTTTGTTCCTGCTGCCCACCGGCCCCGACCACCACTGGTACCGCTACCACCAGTTGTTCGCTGGTTATCTGTGCCGCAGGCTCGCCCAGGACCGCCCGGGCGAGATCGCGGGTCTGCGGCTGCGAGCCGCCGACTGGTTCGCGCACCATCACCTGCTCAACGACGCGGTCGACCAAGCGCTGGCCGCGCAGAACCCCGAACGCGCGGCCGATCTCGTCGAACAGGGCGCGGGTTACCTGCTGGAGCTGTCGAAAATGGTGATGCTGCAGGGCATTCTGGCAAAACTACCCGCCAGGGTGTGCCGGGCGAGGCCCCGTATCCAGCTGTTCGGCGTCTGGGTCAACCTGGTGCTGCGCAGACCCGCGGCCACCGCGTCCTCCCTCGCCCGCTTCGAGACCGCGCTGGCCGCGGCCCCACCCGCCGAGCCCGAGCGCACCGATCTGCGCGCGGAAGCGGACGTGGCGATCAGCGTCCGGGAGATGTTCGGTGACCGCGTATCCGAGCTCGACGGTCTGATCGGTGACGCGCTGGCCCGGCCCGACGACTTCTCCCCGAGGATCCCCGGAGTGGCGGCCAATATCGCCAGCTTCGCGGCGATCCAGCGCTTCGACTTCGCCGAGGCGCGCCGGTGGCAGCTCTGGGCAGCGCCGTATCACGAGGCGACCGGCCCGTTCCTGTCGGTGTACGGGCGCTGTTTCGCGGGTGTGGCCGCCCGCGAACAGCTCGACATCATCGGCGCCGACGACCTGTTCACGACCGCGCTCGACACCGCACGCACGACCATGGGCGCCGCCGCCCACGCGACTCGCCTCGCGTGCGCTTTGCTGGGCGAATTACGTTATGAGACCGGTGACTTCGATATCGCGGCGGATCTACTGGAGCAGAGCAGGGAACTGTCCGCCGAAGGCGGCGGCGGAGTGGACATCATGCTCGCCACCTACGCGACCGGTGCGCGGGTACGAGCCCTGCGCGGCGACCGGGACGGCGCGCTGGAACTCCTCGACGAGGGCATGTCCCACGCCGAACTCTTGGATCTGCCGCGCCTGGCCGCCCGGGTCCGCAACGAGCGGGTGCGTCTCGGCGTCGAACTCGATCCCACCGTGGCGGCGGCGCTGACGAGCGCGCGCACGATCCGGCGTGACAACGGAACCGCCACTACCATCGATGAATTCGATGAGGACTCCGCGATCCGAGTGTTGCTGGCGACGGGTCGGCCCCGGTCGGCGATCGAGCGCGCCGAGAACTTGGTCGCCGGGATAGATGTGCAGCGCAGGCCGCTGGCCGCGCTGCGTGCCGGGTTCCTGCTCGGCAGCGCCCTGCGCCGGGCCGACCGCGCGAGCGATGCCGATCGCATCCTCACACCGCTGATCCGCCGATGCGATCACCTCGGCCTGGTCCGCCTGCCAGCCGACGCGATGGCGACCTAGAGTTTTGCCCTGCTGCCCAGTTCAGGATCGATTTCTTTGCGCGACAAATCGACTCGGTAAACCATGACCGGGTAGTGCGGGTGGAGATCCGGGATGGGTCGGTGCCGGATGTTGCCGGCCCGCCATCGCAGCAGTCCGGTATCGGCGCAGATCAGGCCGCGGGCACGGGTTTCGCGGTGCACGAATGTCAGCGGTGTGGTCGTTTCTCGGCGGCATCGAGTGCGGGGGCGAGTGGTGCGAGTCCGGCGCGGAGCAGCTCCGGTAACGCGCCGGATGGCACGACGAGTCCACTGCTCACGGGGGCCGGTTGGAGCCATCGTTCGAGGGTGACGCGAACCGCGGCGGTCACGCTGGCCGCGAGCACGCGGGCGGTGTGCGGGTCGATGTCGCCGAGGCGGGCCGCGATCGCGTCGGCGAGAGGATGTTCCATCGCGGTGGAGGTATGGACGAAGGCGTCACGCAGCGCGGGATGGCCGGCGATCAGGAGCAGCGCGTCACGACCCGATTCGTCCTGAGCGGTGTACTGATCCACGATCGCGTCGATGACGGCGTCGGCGAGCCGGGCGGCGGGCCGAGCTGCCACTGCCGCCGCGACCCGTGTTTCCCGTTCCGTGGTGATGGCAGCGACGATCGCCTGTTCTCGACTGGAGAAGTAGTTGTTGTAGGTCCTGGGTGAGACGCCGGCGGCCTCGGCGATGTCGTCCACGCGCACGTTGTCCGGCCCGCGCTCGAGCGCCAGCCGAAGTGCCGCCTCGCACAGCGCCTCCCGGGTGGCCCGCTTCTTCTGCTCGCGCAACCCTGCCCGTCGTGTCGTCACCGCTTCAGTATTCCATCGACTTTGCGCACACGCAAAATTGCGTGCACGCACTTTTGTCCTCTAGTCTGGCCTCCTCATCCCCGACCGACAGGAACCAGGTCGATGAGAGGCAGGGGCGGCACGATCTCCCGTGCGCGCGTCGACCTGGACGAAGTCGAGCGCGAGCTGCGCGTCTTTCCATCCCGATGAAGGAGAAATCACCGATGACCGTCGACGTTGTGATCAGCGGAGCCGGCCCGAACGGGCTGATGCTGGCCTGCGAGCTGAGCCTGGCCGGGATCCGGCCGATCGTGCTGGAGCGCCTACCCGAACCGAGCGAGGAACCGAAAGCCAACGGGCTGCTCGGCCAGGTCGTGCAACTGGTCGACAGGCGGGGTTTGTACGAGCGGCTCAGCGGCAGCCCGGCGCCGCCGCAACCGAACTCCACCTACTTCATGTTCGCCGCGATGGCCCTGGACCTGAGCCTGCTCGACGACAGCCCGGTCTTCGGGCTGGCGGCGCCGCAGCACCACATCGCACAGGTCCTGGAACAGCGTGCTGTCGAACTCGGCGCGGCGATCCGGCGCGGACACGAGGTCGTCGGCCTGGCACAAGACGACGACATGGTCACCGTAGACGTCGCGGGCCCGGACGGAACCTACCGCCTGCGGGCCCGCTATCTCGTCGGCGCGGACGGGGCGCACAGCGTCACCCGCACGCTGTCCGGCATCGGATTCCCCGGTGTCACCTACGACCGCGCGACCAGCCGGGCGGCGCACGCCACCGTCCCGGCCGACTGGGTGGACCCCACAACCGGCGTCCTGACTGTGCCCGGCTACGGGTCCGTCCAACCATTCCTGCCACTGCGCACCGAGCACGGGGGGTTCTCCTACGCGCCGTTCCCCGGTCATTCGCCGCTCATCAGCACCATCGAGTGGGACCAGCCCGAGACCGACGCTCCCATGAGCCTCGACGAGCTTCGGGCCAGCGTCGACCGTGTGCTCGCCGCCGACATCCCACTCGGTGCGCCCTCCGGCCAGGAACCGCACGTGCTGCGCCGGCTCAGCGGTGGCAACACCCGAATCGCCGACCGATTCCGAGACCGCCGCGTGTTCCTGATCGGCGACGCCGCCCACATCTACACTGCAGGAGGCGGCCCTGGGCTCAATCTCGGCCTGCAGGACGCGGCCAACCTCGGCTGGAAACTCGCCGCCGACATCCGCGGCAACGCCCCGACCGACCTACTCGACAGCTACGAGGCCGAACGTTGGCAAGCCGCCTCCCGCATGGTCACCTACGCCCAAGCACAATCCGCGCTGATCGCCCCGGGCAGCGACGTCACCGCCCTGCGCGAACTGTTCACCGAACTACTACGCGACCAGGACACCGTGCAGCGTCTCGCCGCCCTCACCGCGGGCGCCGACATTCGCTACGACACGGGCGGACCCGATACCCACCCGCTCATCGGCCGGTTCGCGCCGGACATGGAATTGACCACCCCGAACGGGACCGTCCGGCTGGCCGAGCTGACCAGGACTGCACGGCCACTGCTGCTCGACCTGACCGGGAACACGGGGTTGGCGGAAACGCTGCCCGAGTGGCACGACCAACTCGACATCGTCACCGCACGCCCCCAACCCGGATTGCCCACCGCCCTGCTCCTGCGCCCGGACTGCTATGTCGCATGGGCAACCGCATCCCCGTGCCCGGACAGCGCGGACCGACAGGCGCTCCGCACGGCACTGCAGCGCTGTTTCCGCCCCACGAACCCGCCGGCATCTGACCGTTGACGGGTCGATAGTCCCTCATCCGTCACGACGACATGAAATCACCGGTAGGTCAACACCGCTCGACGTTCCGCGCTCAGCGCCGGATCGGGTGGATCTGCTCCTCACCCCCCGGCGACGAGCTTGCCGAGAATGTCGCGCAGCGAAGCGCGCTCATCGTCGGTGAGTCGTCCGAAGAAATCGTCGGCGTCCTTCGTCCGGGCGGCGGTCAAGGTTGCGAGAGTCCGCTTGCCCAGCGCGGTCACCGCCACGAGAATCGCGCGGCGGTCGGTCGGGTCGGGCCGTCGCGTGACCAGATCAGCTTCCTCGAGCGCGTCCACCACTTCCGTGGCCGACCGGGCGCTGATCCGCAACGCGTCCGCGATGGCCGACAGCCGGAGACCGTCGTGCTCGCCGGCCACGCGGAGCGCGCGGGCCTGGTGTGGCGTCAGACCCATCGGCGCGTACGCCGCCGACCAGCGCCGACGGAGCGTCCTGGCGACCTGCATCAGGAGATCGCTCTCGTTGTCGGGCATAAACCCGCCTCTCGCTTTGTTTCCCCTACCAGATAGTGAGGTAACCTCAGCATAAACACAACCCAAGGGGGTTGCAGATGGAAGTGAAAGTCTCCGCCGGCGGCGGCCGCGCCCGCCGACCCGACCCGGCCGATCGCGCACAACTGCGCGAGTCCCCCGTGTCCCTGCGCCGGATCGCCGCGCTCTTCGCGCCGTACCGGCTTCAGCTCACCCTGCTGACCGTCCTGATCGTGGCGGGTTCGACGATCGGCCTCGCCTCGCCGTTCCTGCTGCGACTGGTGATCGATGACGCGCTCCCCCAGCAGAACGTCCCACTCCTGCTCTGGGCCGTGGGCGGCATGCTCGCCGTCACCGTGCTCACCGCCGTGCTCGGCGTAGGCCAGACACTCATCTCCACCACGGTCGGGCAGCAGGTGATGCATGTCCTGCGTGCCGACGTGTTCCGCCACCTACAGCGGCAGTCGCTGGCGTTCTTCACCCGCACCCGTAGCGGTGAGGTCCAGTCGCGCCTGATCAACGATGTCGGCGGCATGCAATCCGTGGTCACCAGCACCGCGACCGCCATCGCGAGCAATGTCACCACCGTGGTCGGCACCGCCGTCGCGATGGCCGTGCTGTCGTGGCGGTTGTCGCTGCTGTCGCTGGTGGTGCTGCCGCCGGCAATCTGGCTGACCCGGCGCGTAGCGCTGCTGCGACGCGACATCACCGCCCAGCGCCAACGTCACCTCGCCGATCTACACGGCCAGGTCGAGGAAGGACTCTCGGTGAGCGGCGTCCAGCTGGGCAAGACCCTCGGCACCGGTCCTCTCGCGTCCGCGCAGTTCGAGCAGACCTCGCATGACCTGGTCGGCCTCGAAGTGCGCTCACAGCTCGCGGGCCGCTGGCGGATGGCCACTATGAGCATCCTCTTCGCGGCCATCCCGGCGCTGCTCTACCTCGCCGCCGGTCTTCCGGCGACCAGCAGCGGCATGACGATCGGCACCCTGGTCGCCTTCACCACGTTGCAGGCAGGGTTGTTCAGGCCGCTGATGGCTCTGCTCAATGTGGGTGTCGAAGTCACCAGCTCGATGGCCTTGTTCAGCCGGATCTTCGGCTACCTGGACCTTCCGGTCGAGATCGATGAACCCACCCAGCCGGTCGACCTCGACCCACGCGATGTCGTGGGCGAAGTCCGGTTCGAGCATGTCAGCTTCCGCTACGACGCCGCGGGCCCCGATGTGCTCGATGACGTCTCGCTCGTCGTACCTCCCGGGTCGACGCTCGCTCTGGTCGGCGAGACCGGTTCCGGCAAGACCACCCTCGCCTCGCTCGTCGCGCGACTGCACGACGCGACCGGTGGCCGGGTGACCATCGACGGCGTCGACGTCCGTGACCTGGAGCTCGGCACCCTCGCTCGCATCGTCGGCGTGGTGTCGCAGGAGTCGTACCTGCTGCACACGACCATTCGTGAGAACCTTCGCTATGCCAAGCCCGGTGCGACCGATGCGGAGATCGAGCGCGCGGCCCGTGCCGCCCAGATCCACGAGCTGATCGCCTCACTGCCCCAGGGCTACGACACTGTGGTCGGGTCGCGCGGTCATCGGTTCTCCGGCGGTGAGAAGCAGCGGATCGCGCTGGCGCGCACCCTGTTGCGCGACCCGCGTGTGCTGGTACTCGACGAGGCGACGAGCGCCCTCGACAACGAGACCGAGCGTGCGGTGCAGGCAGCCATCGACGTGGTCGCCCAGGGCCGCACGGTCATCACGATCGCGCACCGGCTGAGCACCATCCGCGATGCCGACCAGATCGCGGTCCTGCACCATGGCCGGGTCGCCGAGCGTGGAAACCATCGGTCCCTGGTCGACGACGGAGGACGCTATGCCCGGCTCAACGGCGCCGCCGACGTCGTGGCGGCCTGATCGGTGCTGTGCCGTGGAATCTCGAATCAGCCTCCGCCCGATCGGGACCGTGGCCGCGATCGGGCGGTGACATGAGAAGCACTCGGCTCAGCAGTCTCGGTTCGCGGCCAGCGCCGCGAGCAGGTCCAGGTCGGCCAGAGCTTCGGCGTTCGCCCCGACCTCGCTGATCGTCGACATGGCTTCCTCGTACAGTTGCCTGGCCTGCAGCCGACTCCATTCCCGCCCGCCTGCGGCTTCGACCAGCTCGGCGGCACGGACCAATTCGGCGTCGTCGAGCGGCTTCTCACGGAGATAGAGGTCGGCGAGGGCGCCCGCTTCCGGGGTGTTCGAGCGCAGTGCGAACACCACCGGCAACGACTTCTTGCGGCTGCGCAGGTCGGAGAACACCGATTTGCCGGTGACGCTGGGGTCGCCCCAGATGCCGAGCAGGTCGTCGGTGTGCTGGAAGGCACGGCCCAAGCGCCTGCCGAAGTCTTGCAGCCGCAACAGCTCACCGGAGTCCGCGTTTGCGAACAGGCCCCCGAGTGCGGCCGAACACCCGAACAGCGCCCCGGTCTTCTGGTCGACCATGGTGAAGCACTCCTCGAGCTCGACATCGGTGCGCCGCTCGAATCCAAGGTCCGCGCACTGCCCCTCGACGAGGTGCAGCACCGAGCGGCTCATCAGATTCGTCGCTTCGACGATCGGTGTGTCCGGCTCCGCGGCGAGCAGGGAATACGCCTGGGCCACCAGCGCGTCGCCGGCGAGGATGGCAGGCCCGATCCCGAACGCGGTCCACGCCGTCGGCCGGTGCCGTCGGGTGGTGTCTCGGTCCATCACGTCGTCGTGCAGCAACGAGAAGTTGTGCACCAGTTCGACCGCGACGGCCGCGCGCACGGCATCTCCCACGTCGCCGCCGGTCAACCGCGCGGCCGAGAGAACCAGGGCGGGGCGAATGGCCTTGCCGCCGTCGTGACGTTCCGGTCGCCCGGTCTTGTCCCACCAGCCGAAGTGGTAGCCAACGATCGTGCGGACCGTGGCAGGCATCATCTGCACGGTGGCATGCAGGGTGGCCGCGCAGGTCTCCCGACATTGATCGAGGACGTCGGCGGCCGTGCGCGAGCTGTGCGCAACAGCGGGTGTGGGCACCGGGATCGGTGTGGTCGCGACATCCGGGGTGCTCATCGATTCACCTGCACTTCGGTCAGCGCGCCGAGTGCGTCCGGAACGAGCACTGCCGCAGCATGATTGGCGCTGATGAGGTAGGAGGCGATGGCGCGGTCGTCGATGCCGGTGAAGCGGACGTTGACGCCCGGCTCGACTTCGTCGGGCAGACCGGTCTGGCGCAGGCCGATCACCCCGTCATCCGATTCACCGGTCCGCATCGCCAAGATCGTGCTGGTTCCGCTCGGTGAGATCGGGATCTTGTCCGAGGGCAGCAGCGGCACATTGCGCCACGCGTGCACCCGTCTTCCCTCGATTTCGGTGTGATCGGGATAGACGCCCTGGGCTGTACATTCGTGGCCGAACTGGGCGATGACGCGGGGGTGGGCGAGGAAGAACGCGGTCTTGCGACGGCGGGCCAGCAAGCGATCGAGGTCCTCGGGTGTCGGGCGGCCGGTGGCCGAACACAACCGCTGACTCGGGTCGACGTTGTGCAGCAGACCGTAGTCGTGGTGGGTCAGCAGGTCGCGTTCCTGGCGTTCCCGCAACGCCGCGATCGACAGGCGCAGCTGCTGGTCGAGCTGGTTCATCGGCTTGTTGTAGAGGTCGGTGACCCGGGTGTGCACGCGCAGCAGCAGTTGCGCGATGCTGAGCTCGAGTTCGCGTGGTTGCTGGTCGTAGTCGACGTAGGTCCCGGGCAGCGTCGGCTCACCCTGCTGGCCCGACAGCAGTCCGATCGCCGCCTGACCGTATTTGTCGGCACCGCTTCGTTCGGCGGCGACCGCGGCGCCGAGGCCGGCGACATGGGCGGCGAGGCGCGGTTCACGGGCACACAGGGCGTCGAACACGGCGCGCGGCAACGCCAGAACCGTGCAGGCGGTGTTCGCGGTCGCCGTGTGCTCCCAAATAGCCTGCCCGCCAAGGAGTGTGGAGGCACCGAGATGGCTGCCGTCGTCGAGCACGTCCAGCTGTACCTGCTGACCGTAGTCGCCGGGGCCGGAGAGCACGACCCGGCCGTGGGCGAGCACATAGGCCGCGTCGATTTCGTTGCCGAACTCGCAGATCGTCTCCCCCGCCGCGAACTCCTGCTGGGTGAACAGGTGGGCGATCTCGCGCAATGTGTCGTCGTCGTCGAAATCGCGCAGCGCTCGCAATTCGCGCAGTTCGGCGGGGACCACCTGGTACCGGCCGTTGGCCAGCGTGCAGGTGACGTAGCCGTCCCCGACGGTGTAGGTCAGGCGCCGGTTGACCCGGTAGGTTCCGCCGTCGACCTCGACCCAGGGCAGCATGCGCAGGAGCCAGCGGGACGTGATCCCCTGCATCTGCGGAACAGATTTGGTGGTGGTCGACAGTGTGCGGGCGGCGGCGACACCGAGCGCTGTCGGTGGGTTCTGGGCGGTGCTGGTCACAAGGAGGTCCTTCCCGGCGAGGTGGCATGGGTGGCGACGGATCCGACTCGGGGTCGAACCCGGGCGGCGGCGGTGCCGATGCCCGAGGGTCCCCACGTGTGGACCGGGCGGGCGGCGGTTCGCGGTTGCTGGCCGACCGGGCGGCGCAAGTTCTCGGGGCGGTAGCGGCTGGTGCCGCGATGCCAGTGCAGGATGCCCGCGATCCAATCACGCAGTTCGTCGATGTAGCTGGTCAGCGCCGCGCGAGCGGTGTCGTCGAGCCGGTGGTGTTCGAACAGGACGGGCAATTCGTCGTCGACGAGTCGCTGGAACTGCCGCATTCTGGCCCGCATCAGGTCATCGACGACGGTGGCGGCGACGTCGCGGTCGCAATCGAAGAACGACTCGACCACCAGAATCGCGTTGTGCAGTTCGGATTCGTATTCGATTTCCTTTTGGTAGGAGTAGAAGTCGTTGATCAAACAGCCGTAGTCCTGTGCGGCGTGTTCGATGCCGCGCATGGTGGTGGATTCGAACACCGCATCGGGGATCAGACCGCCGCGGGCGATCTTCGACAGGGCGATCGTCAGATCCGAGCCGAAGGTGCGGCGGCGCATCTCCAGGTAGTCGACGGGATCGGGGACGCGATGCTGGATGTGGTTGGCCAGCTCCCACAACCAGCTTTCGGTCATGGATTCCACCGCTTGCCGGAAGGTGCGCCGAGCCGTCGGCGACATCGGCCCCGCCGTGCGCGACCACAGGTCCACCAACGACCGTTCCAGCGGGTTGACCGGTGTATCAACAGGTTTCAGGTCCAGCGGCATGAACGTCGACAGTCTGGCATTGCAGGCTTTCGCGCCGGCCATCGCGGCGGAGCCCTGGGTGGGAGGGAAGACAGTAGGAAAATAGTCGTCGCCCCAGGTCCCCCAGGTGAGCCATTCGGCCGACAGCGTGAGCACGTCGACATCGGCGTCGGGGTCCAAACCAGCTGAGCACAGCGCGAAATCGAATCCGGCCGTATCCTCGCGAGTCCACAGCTGCCGCCCACCGAGCTCTGGCAGCGGATCGTGGAATCCGACCTGTTGCGCCCAGTCGATACTGGCCGAGCGTGCCACGGGCAGGTGCGGTGACAGACTCAACTCGAACGGCACGTCGAAGTCCGGCAGCGGCAATTGCCCGGTGCGGCGCAACGGAGTCCGGGTGTGGCTGCGCGCGCCGCCCGGCCCGGCGAGACCTTTCCAGAACCCGGGTCTGGCCAGTTCGGTGCCGATTCCCGCGGGACCGAACGACATCGGTCCCGTCGCCGCGGAGCCGTTCATGTACCGATTGGACCGCAGGTGCCATTCGTGGCCACCGGACTGCCAGTCCTGCAGACCGTGCGCGTACGACAGCGCAGCCGCGCACTGCACCGCGTCCAGCCCGTGCTCGTCGAACAGCAGCGGCAGCTCGGTGAGCACGGTGTTCTCGAACTGGTGGATCCGCGAGGTGAGCTGGTCGTTGACGATGTCGGCGGCCTGCTGTGGCGAACAGTCGAAGAACCGCTCTACCACCAGGACTCCGTTGTTCACCTCGCCTTCTTCCTCGGTCTCGCGCTGATACGAGAAGATGTCGTTGCGTAAGTGCACGGCATCGGAGAACGTGTCCTTGAGCACGCGCATCGGCCGGGTGCCGACGATGGCTTCGGGAATTTCGACGCCGCGGGCGTACTCCACCAGATCGGCCGACCACGGTGCGCCGCCGACCCTGCGACGCATCTCGATGTAGTCGATGGGGTTGGGAATCCGGGCGGTATTGATATTGCCGATCTCCCAGACACAGTCGAGCAGCAGGTTCCGGGTGCTTTCGCGGAACCGTTCGCGCCAGCATTCCGACATCGACGACACCGTCCGGGTCCAGAGGTCGGCGAGACCGCGTTCGTCGGGGTTGGTCGGCTCGGGCATCGCGGCACCGTCGGGCGGCATGAACGTGGCCAGACGGTCGAGATACCGCCGTGCACCGTCCATGTCACCGGTGCGTTTGAACGCGTCGAGGAAGTGGTCGTCGAAATAGAAGACCCAGGTGTACCAGTCGGTGACGGTGTCGAGCACCGGTGCGCCGGCTTCTGGATGCGTGTAGGCGCACAGACCGGCGTAGTCCATGCCGTCGAAACTCGGCTCGTCCCACACCACATCGCCACCGACGGTGTCGCCGAGCATTCCCATCTCGTAGGCCCACTGTTTGGTATGTGCCCGTGCTTGTTCCACGTGCGCGTTCAGCCGCGCGGGATGAGCGACGTAGAACTCGGGCAGCTCGAAGGGCTGCACGATGTCAGCCCTCGGCGCCGAGCTGCACGTTCTCGAGGATCGCGAGGGCATCGGGCACCAGCACCGCACCCGAGTAGTAGGTGCTGACCAGGTAGGAGATGATCGCTTTGTCGTCGATGCCCATGAAGCGCACGTTCAGTCCGGGCTCGTACTCGTCGGGAATTCCGGTCTGGCGCAAGCCGATCACGCCCTGTGACGATTCACCGGTGCGCATCAGCATGATCGAGGTGGTACGGCCGGCCGAGGTGCCGATCTTGTTGCACGGCAGGATCGGTACCCCGCGCCACGAGGGCACCCGATGTCCGTTCAGCTCAGTGCTCGTCGGATAGATGCCGCGGCGGTTGCATTCGGCGCCGAAGGCGGCGATGGCCTTCGGATTGGCCAGGAAGAACGCGGGCTCCTTCCAGACCAGGGCGAGCAATTCGTCCATGTCGTCCGGTGTCGGAGCCCCGGTGCGAGTACTGATCCGCTGCTGCGGTGCGGCATTGTGCAGCAATCCGAAGTCTCGGTTGTTGACCATCTCGTCTTCCTGCCGCTCGCGCAGGGCTTCGATGGTCAGCCGCAGCTGCTGTTCGATCTGGTCCATCGGCTTGTTGTAGAGGTCAGCGACGCGGCTGTGGACCCGCAGCACGGTCTGGGCGATGCTCAACTCGTATTCACGCGGGGACAGGTCGTAATCGACGAAGGTGCCCTGCAACTGCGGTTCGCCCTCGTGACCGGAGGCGAGCTCGATCGAACTCTCGCCGTAGGGGTTGGCCCGCTCGTCGGTGACGGCGCCGTCGAGCTGGGCCGCCCGCACGTGTTCGCGCAATCCTTCGATCCGTGCGCTGACCTCGGCCAGCGCACGGTCGGTGAGGACCAGGCAGGTACACGCGGTCACCGCTTTGACGGTGAAGTCCCACGGCTGCGCGTCGGCGCCGAGGATTCGTTCACCGATGAACCGGCCGTCGGTCATGATCTCGAGGACGGTCGACTCCCCGTAGGCACCGGTGCCGAGCTTGTCGGCCTTGCCGTGGGCGAGGACCACCAGCTCTTCGGCCGGTCGGCCTGCTTCGGCGATGATGTCGCCGGGCGCGTACTGGCGTTCGACAAAGGAGTCCGCCACCGTCTGCAGGGCGGCATCGTCGGTGTAGTCACGCAGATAGCGCAGTTCACGCAGGTCGGGTGCGAGGACCCGCGCCTGGCCCGCGGTGTCGTAGCAGGTGATCAAACCGTCGCCGACGGTGTAGGTGAGGCGGCGGTTGACGCGGTACACACCACCGTCGGCCTGCACCCAGGGCAGCAGTTTCAGCAGCCACCGCGAGGTGATGCCTTGCATCTGCGGCACGGATTTGGTGGTGGTTGCGAGGTTGCGCGCGGCGACGGTGCTGAGGCTCAGCTGGGCGGCGGCGATGGTTCCAGAGAATGGTTCAGCCAGTTCAGTCATGAGTTCTTCCTGCTTCGAGAGACATGGGAGAAACGAGATGACACACCACGGGGAGTGAACGAATCAGTTATCCACCGGCTATCGATTGTGGCAGAAGCGACTGTAGCGGATCGTGCGCGATCTACGGAGCAAAATGGCTCGAAATCTGTTGTGCGAGAAGTGCTTTCGTAGCTCCTTCACGATTCTCGCGCGTACCCGTAGCCAGGTTGGATCAGCCCTCGTGGCATTGCCACGAGGACGCTGCATGTCTACTTCAGTGACTCATGAGCGCCTCATCGCCGCCCTCCCCGCACCCGCGCTTCCGATGACCAGCAGCAGGGCGGTGAGCGCCCAGCGTCGCTGTTCGACCGCCACCGGCTGGGCAACCACCGCCTCCGGCTCCTTCTCCGGCGGCGAGACAAACCTCACCGGCGTGGGGACCGGGACGGGTGGACTCGGCGGCGGTTCCACGGGTGACGGAATCGGGGCCGGCGGGGGGCTGACCGACACGCTCGGCGGTGGCGGAGGAGGTTCCGGTGGAGGTGACGGTTCAGGGATAGGCGGCACAGTCGGCTGCGGGGCCGGGACCGAGGGAGGTGGCGGTGGTACAGGCAGCGGCTTCGGCGGCGCGGGAGCAGGTAACGGGAACGGCGGAGGTGCCGGAGCAGGCAACGGGAGCGGACGCGGGGCCTGCGGAACCGGCGCTTCCCGTCCATCGAACGGGCGGGCCGGAGCGGGCAATTCCAGACCACCGCGAGGCGGTACCGGCACCTGAACAGTCGGCCGCTCGAACGAAGGAACGGCCGGCTTCTCGAACGGCCTTCTCGGCGTGGTCGTCTCCGGTAGATCGGGCCGGTCGCCCTGACCGGGGAGCCTGGGTTCCACGAACGGCCGCCGGGTGACCTCCGGTTCCTCGTACCACGGCACCGACCGAGGAAGCTGGCCGGTCGTCGCGAGAGGCGGCGGTACGCGTAGCGTCTCCGCGGGTTCCGGTGGGGCGGTGATCAACGTCCCGATTCGCGGCATGTTTCGCGGTACGACGACGCTCGGTGGCTCGATCGACGGTGATACCGGACCTGGAACCGCACCGACCGATCCGGGCGCGAACAGGCCCACCCCCGCCAGTGCGGCAGCCCAGATCCCTCTCCGCACAGTCTTTTTCACCTCAGTTGCACCAGCACGGCATCGAAGGCCGTCGGTGCGACAGCCGCCGCTCTGCCATAGGGGTTCTGTAGCTCGAAGATGGTGAAGATCATGAACGTCACCACCGCCGCGAAGCTGGCCACCACCACGATGTGAATGCGCGCGCTGGTGCCCGAGAACAGCAGTGACAAACCCACCGACAGAATCGCGCCGAGCGCCAGCGCCAGCCACATCATCGGCGACAGCGCGCTGCCCGCGGCCTCGATCCTGGCTTGCCTTGCCTCGTAGACCTCCCACAGCCGATCGGCTGCCGCGATCTGACGCGAACGTTGCCATTCGTCGGTGGCGGGACTGGCCGCAATGCTGGTACGCACCGCCGACAACTGGTTCCACGCCCTGTCATCGACACTCCCACCGGAGCTCATGGCGGGCCATTCGACCTCGATCACCTGGCCGGTATAGGAGTGAACAGCCCTGGTGACGGTGCTGCGGGCCGGCTCGGACAACGCGTCGCCCGCCCACTGCAAGGCGAGCAGCCGGTCTGCCTCGTCCGATGCCGCCTTCGCCGCACCGGCGTTGGTGTCGAGCACGCCGATGAGCAGGAACGACGCGAGCACCACCTGCAGTCCGCCGACGAGCGTGAACACCTGCCCCACCGACTCGTTGGTGGCCTCTCCGTCGCGCCCCTTGCCGCGCCTGCGCAGCAGGTAGGCGGCGGTTCCGGCCAGTCCTGCGGCGACGATCACCCACAGCAGTGCTTCCCACAGCATGTCTCAGTAGTCCTTTGTCGTCGAGGTGAGCGAGGAATGCGCGCGAGCAGGGAGGACACGATGAGGAATCCTGCGACCGTTGAACGCGGAATAGCAAGGGAGCCAACGGTGTCGAGGTTAGGCCGCAGGCAGGAGTGCCGCAATAACCAGGCAAACCATCGACGAGCGCCCCCGATGGCTACCGGATGACCGAAATCGGCAGGCGGGAACCGCCTTCGAGGCAGTCGAGAGCACGGCCCGCGCAACCCGTCCTGGCACGACATCCCGGCGAACCTGGCACGGAATGCGAGTGTCGTCCACGAGGTGACACCGAGATCCGATAGACCGTACTATGTCAGCGAATTACGCTGTTATCCTTGGTTTTTCGAGAGCAACTCCCATTGTCGACAGGTGCAGGCAACCGGCGACGGATCCGCGTCCTACCCGTTTCCGGCGACCGCGCACCCCCAGCGCGGAGGTGGAATATGCACAGCGAGGCGGACGCGGACAGGATCGAGACCGGAGGGCGAACCGAGCGCGGCGAGCAGCACTCCGACCGAACGGAGGCCTTTCCGAGGGTCACAGTGCCAGAGAAGTCCGTTTTGTTCGAATTGGGGCAATCGGCGAGCGAATTGATTCGACCGGCAACTGTGTGCCCCTTGGAGCGACCGGGCCCCGCCGCCGACCAGGGTGTGGCCCTCCGCGGGACGCCCGATTTGCAGCGGGTGGCGTTCGGCTGCCGCCTGCGCGCCCGGGAGGATTTCGCTGCCACGCTGTGGACCTCGAGCACCGGGTCGGTGCTGGTCGCCCGGCTGCGATCCTCGGACATCACCGCCGAGCGCGGCGCCGGCGTCGGCGACGACCACTACAGCCAATACCTGCAACTGGGTTTGGTGCTGGCCGGGCGGGCCACGCTCGAGCAACGAGGCCACCGATCGACCGCGGTGGCCGGTGAGGCTTTCGCGGTGTGCCTCGACAGCCCGTTCCGGTCGACCCTCGCGCGCTGCGAGGCTCCGGCCACCGATGTGCTGTACCTCTACCTACCGGTCGATTCGCTGACCGCGTGGGGACTGGACGCGGCCGCGGCAGGCGGCTGGTCCTGGCCGCTGTCGCGCGCGGCGGTGTCGGCCTTGATGTTCGGCCGTGATATCGCCTGTGGTGCAACAAGTCCCGACCATCTGCGAATTGTGGCTCGCATCGACGAGATCTTGTTCCGGGCGGCGATAGTCGCGCTGCTCGAACGCGATCTCACGGATGCGACGAGGGAGCTGACAACCGAGGATGTGCTGCGTCGCCGCGCGGCCGACTTCATCGACCGGAATTTCGCGGACCCGGCAGTGAATCCCGATGCGGTCGCGGTCCGGCTGCACGTGAGCAGGCGGACCCTGTTCCGGGCGTTCGAACTCCAGGGCCTGTCCGTGGGGCGGCTCATCCGCACCCGCAGGCTGGCTGCCGCGGCGAGCGCGCTCAGCGATGACACCCGTGGCCTGCGCGACATTGCCGACAGCTGCGGTTTCCGCACGGTCGATCAACTCTCCCGAGCATTCCGCGCCAAGTACGGGGTCACCCCGGCCGCCTACCGCGCCGCGCGGCGCAAGGACGCCATGGCCGGATAGTGACTCCGGTAGCTCCACGTCCGACGACGGCTGTGGCACCTGAAGTATTGGAAGACAACCGATCTCGACCGAGGTGATCAAGAGCTCGGCGGCGGCACATCGGCGCCGAGCACCTCCCGGCCGATCTCACCGGCCAGCACCTCGGTCGAGTACGCCATGAGCTGCCCCGCTTCGGCGTCGCGCAGGTGCCGCTGAATGGGCGACTGACGCAGATACCCCGATGCTCCACCCACGCGCACACCCAACTGGGCGACGTCCACTGCCACCTTGTTCGCGAGATACTTCGCCCGCGACAGGGTGGAGAAGAAGGCGGGGCTCGCGCTGTCGGCCTCGCGCAGACCCTGGTCGTAGAGGGCGTGGGCGGCAGCGAGGCGTACCTGTACGTCGGCGACCTCGTGCTGCACCCACTGTTGCTCGGCCAGCGGATTGCCCAGGATCATCCGCGACCGGGCGTGCGCGACCAACGCGGCGAGCGCCGCGTCGGCGATGCCGAGGGAGATGGCGGGCAACCCGGCCGGGATCACCGCGAAATCACCCGGTCCCGGTGCACGACCACGGTATTCGGCGCGCAACACGGTGTTGTCGAAGGCCAGCAGTTGACTGCGGGTCGCGCGCAAACCGAGGGTGTCCCAGATCGGGATGATCGATACGGACTCGTCCGGTACCACCCCGAAGAACGTCGGTGCCCCCGAAACCAGCGCGTTCACGAGCAGGTAGTCCGCGATCTCGCTACCGGAGACGAACCGTTTCGCGCCGGTGAGCGACCAGCCGCCCACCACGGGTTCGGCCACCTGCTGTGGTTGCAGAAACCGGTTCCCGCTGCCCGGCTCGGACAACGCGTTGGCGAACCGTTTACCCGCGAGGAACTCCTCGGCGAAGAACGACCCCGCCGAATCCCCGGTCAACTCGGCCAGTGCGACGCCCGCACCAGCGTGCATCACCCAGATCGTCGCGATGGACGGATCGGCCTTCGCCAGAATCCGCACCACTGTCCCGAACGACTGATAGCTCGATCCGAGCCCACCCAGCCGCCGAGGCAACACCGCCCGATCAACCCCGGCATCGTGCAGTGCGGTCAGCTCGGCGACCGGAATCTCGGCCCGCTCGTCATAGCCGGCCGCGTCGGCGGCAAACCCCACCGCCAGTTCGGCCACCCGATCCAGGATCTCCTGTTCGCCCACCCCTCGCGACGACCCGACCTGCGCGCTGCTCACGAATTACCCTCCGCTCACAAGGAATTCGATCGCCGCTATACCTGCGGAGATCATCCGACCAGAATACGCAGCGCGCCGGGCTGGAAGAAGCCGCCGAAGGCATGTCCACGACCGTCCTCAACACCTCCGGTCGGCGCGAAGTGCCACGACGATGGGATTCTTGTCCAGTGTCAGATCAGAACGTGTCGGTGGACCGGAGTCCCATGGGAAAATGGGCACAACAATCGACGATCCGATAGCTCAGCTGCTCGGGCAAACGGCGATGGTCGCTGTCATGCTGTCTCTCTGATCGGATGGATTCCCTCCGACCTCCCTATGATCTGCGATCGCGCAGTAATCACTGACGCCCTCGGCGTTCGCAAGGCGGTGCGGCTCGCCTCGACCGGTTGACCGGTCGAGGCGAGCCTTCCCCGTGCACCCACGCGCCGCCGCCACGTCGCGGGGGCAGGATCCATCCTAGGCGCTGTAGCCTCTCGCACAGCGATGCCGCGCCCATTCCCGATCGCTCCGGGGATCGAATCCCCTGCGCACCTCAATGGCAAGTGACACAAGCCCTTTGCCTACATTCCGCACAACCGGGACCGCGATCTCGACAAAAGTCACGGTCCATCAGTCGGGATCCGCGGCCGGGCGGTAGGCGCGGACGACGAGGTGGGCGGCCTCGGTGCAGATCGTTGCGGCGTCGGCGGCACGCAGTGGGATCGTGCCGTACATCGAGGCGTGCAGACCCTGTTGGACGAGCAGTGAGACGAACTGCCGGGCGGCGGTCGACGAATCGTCGACATCGAGCTCACCTCGTTCACTGCGGCGACGCAGCAGGTCGGCGATCTGCGTGACGAGCTGTTTCGGTTCGCCGTCCGCGCAGGCAGGGCGCAGCGACGGGATGCGGGCGACCTCGCTGATGACCAGGCGGCGCAGCGCGGAGGCGCGCTCGTCGAGCAGGACGCGCAGGACGAGGTGGCCGATCTCGACGAGAGCGGTGGTGGCATCGAGATCGTCGGCCTGATCCGCGCCGGTGATGTCTGTGCCGAAGTTCGCGGCGACACGGCTGCGTTCGTCGTCCACGGCGGCCAGGAACAGGGTCTGTTTGTCGCCGAAGTGGTTGTAGGCGGTTTGTTTCGCCACGCCGGCCCGTTCAGCGATCACGTCGAGGGTCGCCCGCTCGTAGCCGTCTCGCAGGAACGTATCGATCGCGGCATCGAGGATTGCTCGACGTTTACCCGGGTCGCCGCCGGGTGGGCGGCCACCGGATCCACTCGAGCGTATGGCCGATGTCGACATGTCCGTCTGCGCCTTTCATGGTGAGTGACCCGCGTCACCAACAGTACGGGTGGACGAGTCAGTCTATCTACTATTTACTGGACTGGACCGACTAGTCTAATCAACTCACCCTGGAGGGTTTCATGGCGGCGACGGTATCGACCGAGCAGCTGGCACTGGACGCGGAAGCGCAGGACTTGTTGTTCCGCACCGCCCGCACGGCCAACACCTTCACCGACGAGCCGGTGACCGACGAACAGTTCCGCGCCATCTACGAACTCGTGAAATTCGGGCCGACCTCCATGAACCAGCAACCCCTTCGCGGCGTCCTCGTGCGCTCCTACCAGGCGAGGTCACGCCTGGTCGAGGCCATGACAGATCGCAACAAGGACAAGACCGCGCAGGCGCCACTGGCAGTCGTGCTCGGGGCCGACCTCGATTTCCACGACGAGCTGCCCAAACTGGTTCCCTTCATGGAGAACCCGCAGAACGTCTTCGCCGACCCGGCGGTGCGCGAGAAGTCGGCCACGTTCAACGCGGCGTTGCAGCTGGCGTACCTGATCATCGGAATCCGGGCCGCGGGTCTCGCGGCAGGCCCGATGGTCGGATTCGACGCCGACGCCATCGCCCGGGAGTTCTTCCCCGACGGCAGGCACGCACCGCTGTGCGTCATCAACATCGGCAAGCCAGGCCCGGACGCCTGGATGGGCCGCCTTCCCCGGCTGGAGTACGACGAGGTCTTCGGCACTGCCTGAACATCGCGGTTCGCCGCACGTCTGATCAGTGGTTAGGTGAAAATGACTGCTACATCGATTCTTTCGACGGTGCCTGTACCGCATGCGGTACGCGACGCCGAGTCGGTACCACAAATTCTCCTGCACGCCGCGCGCCATCATCCGACCAGCGGCACGACCTATTTGCAACGCACCGCCGACGCACCCGCGGTTCGGGTCCATCGTTCCCATCCACAACTGCTCGACGACGCCTTGCGGCTGACCGGCGCACTGCGCGACCAAGGGCTGCGACCACAGTCGAAAGTCGTTCTCCTGCTCGATGATCACGAAGACTTCGTCACCGTGCTGTGGGCTTGTTTCCTCGGCGGGTTCGTCCCGTGTCCCATGGTCGCCCAGCCCGCCGACCCGACGCGCTGGGCGAGCGCACTGCGCCATGTCGACGAACTGCTCGAAGGCCCACTGGTGGTGACATCGCTCGCGATGCGCGACACCATGCCCGCCGTGTCAGGACTGGCGCCGGTGACGGTGGAATTCCTGCGGACGGGCGAACACCCACCGTTTGTGCACCACGCGAGCAGCGACGACCTCGCGCTGCTGGTCCTCACCTCCGGATCCACCGGAAACGCCAAAGCGGTGTCACTCACCCATGCCAACCTGCTCAGCTCCATGGCCGGCAAGTCGGCGGTGCAGCACCTCACCCCGGCCGATACCACCTTCAACTGGATCTCGTTCGATCACGTCGCGGCGCTGCTGGAAACACATCTGCTTCCGCTGTATTCCGGAGCGCAGCAGATCCATGCTCCGAGCGAGATCGTCGCCGACGACCCGATGCAGTTCCTGCGGATCATCTCCCGCCACCGGGTGACCATGACCTTCACACCGAATTTCCTACTGGGCCAGTTGAATTCGTTGTTCGAACCAGAAAGCGACAGCGACCTGCTCGATCTGACCTGCCTGCGCCACATCGTGAGCGGTGGCGAAGCCAATGTGGTCGCGACGGGTCAGACGTTCTTGCAGACCTTCGCCGCCTGCGGCCTGCACGACGCCGCGTTGTGGCCCGCGTTCGGGATGACCGAGACCTGCGCGGGCAGCATCTACAATCGCGATTTCCCCAGTGCCGACACCGGGCAGGAGTTCGCCGCTGTCGGGCATCCGGTGCCCCGATTGCAGCTGCGGGTCGCCGACGACGAAGACCTGTCACTACCCGACGGTGCGACCGGCGAGGTGCAACTGCTCGGCCCGATGGTCACTCACGGCTACTTCAACAATGCGGACGCCACCCGCGAGGCTTTCACCGCCGACGGCTGGTTCCGCACGGGCGATCTCGGGCGGCTGGCCGACGGCAGGCTCACGCTCGTCGGGCGCAGCAAGGACAGCATCATCGTCAACGGCGTCAACTATTTCAGCCACGAGATCGAAACGGCGATCGAGGAACTCGACGGCATCTCCCCCGGCTATGTCGCCGCGTTCCCGACGCGGCGCCCCGGCAGCGACACCGAACAGCTCGTGATCGCCATCCACGCCGAGACCGGGGCCGACGAAGCCGGTCTGCATCGCCTGCTGACCGCGGTGCGTTCCACGGTCGTGTTGCTGTGCGGGTTCCGGCCCGGATTCATCCTGCCGCTGGACAAGGCGGACTTTCCCAAGACGAGTCTGGGTAAGACCTTGCGGCCACGCATGCGGCAACGGCTCGAATCGGGTGGCTACGACCAGGTCATCGCCGACACCGCGGCTGTCACAACCCGTCAGCTCGGCGGATATTCGGCACCGGAGGGCAACACCGAGTCGATCCTGACCGGTGTCTACGCGGAGCTGTTCGATCTTCCGGTCACCGAAATCAGTGTCACGGCCAGCTTTTTCGATCTGGGTGGCACCTCGCTCGACATCCTTCGATTGCAGCAGCAGATCGCGCGCCGCTTCGAGGTGGCGACCCTGCCGATCATCGCCATCCTGACCGCCCCGTCGGTGCGGGAGCTGGCCGCCATCGTCGACGGCGGCGGCGACGGACCGCGCCGATACGATCCGATCGTGGCGTTGCAGACCAGTGGCGACAAAACGCCGCTGTTCTGTGTCCACCCCGGCGTCGGCGAAGTCCTGGTCTTCGTCAACCTGGCGAAGTACTTCGTCGGCGATCGGCCGTTCTACGCGCTGCGCGCCCGCGGATTCAACAGCGGTGAGGAGCCGTTCCACACCTTCGACGAGATGGTCGATGTCTATCTCGATGCCATCCGCCGACGGCAACCGCACGGACCGTATGCCCTCGCCGGTTACTCCTTCGGTGCCGCGGTGGCTTTCGAGATCGCCAAGCGACTCGAGGCCGAGGGTGAGCGGGTCGATTTCCTCGGCAGCTTCAACCTGCCACCGCATATCAAGTACCGGATGGACGAGCTGGACTTCACCGAGACCGCGGCGAATCTGGCGATGTTCCTCGACCTGATCAGCAAGCGGCAGGCCGCCGAATTGCCCGCCGAGCTGCGCGCACTGCCCAAGAGCCGGCAGCTCGCACGCCTGATCGAGCTCGCCCCACCCGAACGGATCGCCGAACTCGATCTGGACCTGACGAAGTTCACGGCATGGGCCGAGCTCGCCGACGGTCTCACCGGCCTGGGCCGCACGTATTCGCCCAGTGGTGCCGTGCGCTCGATGAGCGTGTTCTGCGCGGTTCCCCTGCGCGGCACCAAACAAGACTGGATCGACAACGAACTCAGCCGGTGGGACGAGTTCACCACTGAACCCAACCGCTACATCGACGTCCCCGGCGAGCACTACACGCTGATGGGGCCACGGCACGTCACCGCGTTCCAGTCCGTTCTGCGCAAGGAACTCGACCGGGCACTCGCCGACGCCGACCGATAGGGAGAAACACGTTGCACGGCAAGAAGATTCTGATCACCGGCGGGACCGGGCAGGTCGCCAGACCTGTCGCCGAGGCGCTCGCCGCAGACAACGAGGTCTGGTGTCTCGGCCGCTTCGGGACACCGGGTGTCGAAGCCGAACTGCGCGAGGTCGGTGTGATCACTCGTCAGTGGGACATGAACGACACCACCACCGCGGGCTACGAACACCTGCCCACCGATTTCACCCACGTACTGCACTCCGCGGTCCATCGCGGTGACGGCAGCGATTTCGAGGACGCGCTCGGCATCAACGCCACCGCCTGTGCGCGGCTCATGACACACTGCCGCACCGCCGAGTCGTTCCTGTTCGTCTCGACCGGCGCGCTCTACAAACGGCAGACCCTCGACCACGCCTATCGCGAATCCGACCCGATCGACGGCGTCGCCGACTGGCTGCCCACCTACCCGGTCGGCAAGATCGCCGCCGAAGGCACCGTGCGGGCGATGGCCAACGTGCTCGAACTGCCGACCACGATCGCCCGGCTCAACATCGCCTACGGTCCCGGCGGATACGGCGGTGTGCCGATGCTGTATTTCCAGCGGATGCTGGCCGGGGAACCGATTCCGGTTCCGCTGGAGGGGCAGAACTGGTGTTCGCTGCTCTACACCGACGACCTCGTCGCCCATGTTCCCGACCTGTGGAACGCGGCGTCGGTGCCGGCCAGGCTCGTCAACTGGGGTGGTGACGAATCGGTGGGTATCACCGACTGTGTGCGATACCTCGAAGAGCTCAGCGGTATCGAGGCGAAACTCGTCCCCGCCGAGGTCACCCGTGAGACCTACCAGTTCGATCCCGAACTGCGCCGGTCCCTCACCGGCCCGTGCACGGTCGACTGGCGCGACGGCATTCGTCGCACACTCGCCGCGCACCACCCGGCGCACGTGCGTCAGGTGACGCCGTCATGAGCCGCGCACAGGTGACGACGCCGAACATCGAGGCCATCCGCACGTCCTACGACGGTTTCGCCACGCGCGATGTCGGCAAGATCCTGTCCGTCCTGCACGACGACGTGGAATGGGTCCACCCGGACGGCATGCACAAGTACGGCCTCGGCGGAACCAAGATCGGACACGACGGAATCAAGCAGTTCCTCGCCCATGTTCCGTCGGTACTCGGCGGCATGGCGCTCGATCCGGTCGAGTTCATCGAACAGAACGACCGCGTCATCGTCATGGGCACCCGCCGGGTCACCGCCCGCAGCGGGACGATCACCACCCTGCCGTTCCTGCATTCCTGGACCATGCGCCACGGCAAAGCCACCCGGATGGAAGACATCTTCGACACCGTGGCCTTCCACGCCGCCATCGAAAGCTGACACCGACCGCGCCGTGGGCTGCCCACGGCGCGGTCACGGCACGTGTAGCTATCGAGGTCCAGCGACTTCGGGTTGATCCAAGTTGTCGATCGCCTCGACGACGCCGCCAGCGCTGCGGCCGAACACTGCGTCGAAGAATGTGCGTAGCGAGGTGCGCTGCAGGTCGATGGATCGTTGTGGGTCGATCCCACCGACCGCCTTCGCTGTTGTGGTGGCGGGCAGTAGTCCTGCGGCGGTGAGTTGGGGCAGGATCGTTTGCTGATCGCTGAAGGACATGTGCTCGGTGTCCGCGACGCGCTGGGGAATCTTCACCCCGGAGTTGTTGGGCCAGTTCGGTTCCCAGCCTGCGTTTCCGTACCACGGCGAGGCGCCGCTGGCGAGCATCAGCACTGGCTGGGCTGTCCCGTCTGTAGCGACCGAGCCCAGAATCGGCCCGTCGAAGTTGACACCGGCGCGAATCCTGGGTTCGTCGTGCAGCGACTGCACTGTGGTCGATCCGCCGAGCGAATGCCCGAACATTCCGACATTGGACAGGTCGAGTCGCTCGGTCAGCCCGACGGGCAACCTTGCTGCCGACTGCCGGTCGGTCGTCGCAGCGGCGAGTTCGTCGAGGACGAAACGAGTGTCGGCCACCCGAGTGGGGACCAGAAGATCTCGCAGGACTTCCTGGGGCGAATCGAGAGGAACGACCGTGTGCTCGACCCGGCCATCAGGGAAGTGGACGGCGAAGGCCTCATGAGTGTGGTTGATCGCGGCAACGACGTAGCCGTGGCTGGCGAGATCCTCGGCTTGCGCGGTGCTCCAGCCGGTGGCGTCACCCATGCCGGGAGAGTTCAGCAGGACCGGGAACGGCCCACCAGCTTCGCGAGCCGGTCGGTTCGGGTAGCTGTGGCTCGGCCCCAGGGACCATCGAGCTTCGGGCACCCCGAGGCCGGCGAGGTAGGCCTCCTGTGCTGAGCGGCCGCCGGGCGCCATCCACGCCGCCGCGACCGCGTCACCGGCGGGCTGCGCCGGGTACCAGATCTGTACGAGGAGTTCGCGCGTGGCACCGGTCCAGGGATCGGCGCGGCGAGAGTCGCTCACGTGGAGTTCGGTGACGCCGACTGTGTTCGGCCCGGTCGGCGCCGGCAGTGACACCACGACAGGTGCGCCCGGCGCCACCGGTGGTATGGCGCAGGATGGCACGACGGCAGTGGCGGCCGCTGTGCACAGTGCCACTGCAATGGTCGCGAGACCTCGGGAACCTTTGCCTGTCAATACAACCCCCACCCCTGGATCCGGTATCGGTGCCCACCTTATTGGACACAGGCCCCCATGTGGCTCCCCGAAAGTCCCTCGCCCGCTCGACTGTTTCCAGCATCGACCGGACAGCGGTCAATTGTCCAGTTTCGCTGCAGCAGTGGCCAACTCAAGCTACCCTCCGGTTCGCCTCCATCTGCGGCGTCCGGCAAGTACCGTAATAGTCGGCTGTGTTCGTCGAACCCGGCCGTTGGTATCGAGTGGGTGTAGGAGTGAAGAGTCGGTGAGTCCTACGGTATCTGAGTCGGAGTTCGAAGATCTGTCCCGCCGGGCCGCGATCGACGGCACCGCACCGAGAGTCGGCGCGATCATCGATCGTGGCGGGCAGATACTACTTCTCGAGCGCCACGACACCGGTCCGATCAAGGCACCCTTGAAGCTGCCCGGTGCGACGGTGATGCCGGGAGAATCCCTCGCAGCGGCGGTCGCCCGCGGCGTGCTCGAGGAAACTGGGCTGATGGTCACCGGCATCCGCCACCACGTCGGGGATTTCGACTACCTGTCCCCCGACGCACACCCGGTTCGCCGTCTGCATTTCGCCGTCGATGTCGCCGCGACACACCCGATCCACCTCACCGCGCACGCCCGCTACATCTGGGCACCACTCGATGGTGAGCTGCCGGTGACATCGTCGATCCGCGGCATCCTCGATACCTACCGCAACCTCGTCCTCGGATGAAATCCAGGTCTCGGCGTCACTGAACGAGGTCCGGGAATTCGTCGCCCCCGGTCCGGTGGTGCCGACTCATCGACACCACCGGCAGCCGACTCCAGCAGCTCAGGGTCGGTACCAGTTCGCGGACCTCTCACGGCGGATCAGGGGGTGACGATCGGGAAAGCCGGATCGAACTCGTCGAGGAGCGTGCCGAAGGTGCTGAGGACCGCCGGATCGCCCGTGATCGTGATCTTGCCGCTGTCGGCGAGGGGGACCGCAGTCTCCGGCTTCAACAGTGTCGAGACCAGGAACGGCTTCGGTCCGGACACTGCTACCTGTGGGTTGTCGGACTTGCCTCGGCGTGCGTTGAGCACGCCGCGGCGAACCCACATCGTCCATTGCTCACCGGCATCGGTGAAGTCCAGATCGAGGCGCAGGTCCACCTCGGCGGCACGTTCGCCGATGATGTGCACCGCGACGAAGTCGAACAGGATGTCGATGGGCATGGCCAAGATGGTGTCCTGGCTGGCGACCACATACGGCGGTGGCTGAGTACCCTCACGCAGTTCGAGTGCGGCCGAGAGGAAGATCCCGCGCCACTGCGGACCCTCTGCCTGATAGCCCATCTGCTCGTAGGCGTCGGCTTGCAGGTCTTTGGCTCGCTGGTTGTCGGGCTGGGCGAACACCAATTTGTGCAGGATCTCGGCCGCCCAGCGGTAGTCGGCCGTCGCGATCGCGCGCTCGCCCTCGGCGAGAATGTTATCGGCGCCGGCGAATTCGACGAACCGAGTTGCCGCGTCCACGGGCGTGTGGGGGTGCAGCGAGACCGGATCGCCGTCCCACATTCCGAGTTCCTTGGTGTACACCGCGCGCACGTCGTGGTGCAGGGTGCCGTGGTAGCCGCGGTTGGCCCAGTTCCGGCCCAGCTCGTCGGGCAGTTCGATCACCTCGGCGGCCTCGAGCGGGGTGTAGCCCTTGTTGGCCAACCGCAGGGCCTGGTCGTGAATGAACTTGTAGGTGTCGCGCTGAGATTCCAGCAGGGTGGTGACGTTCTCGTTGCCCCAGACCGGCCAGGTGTGAGGGCCGTAGTGGACCTCGACGTCGTCGCCCCACCGCTCCAAGGTCTCGTCGAGATAGCGGGCGAAGTTTCGGGCGTCGCGGGTGCGGGCGCCGCGCAGCGTCTGGATGTTGTGCAGGGCATGGTTGGCATTCTCGGCGCAGGTCAATGCCTTCAACTGCGGAATCCAGATGTGCATCTCCTCCGGCGCCTCGGTGTCGGGGGTGTAGAGGAATTCGAACTCGACGCCCGCGATCTCGCGCCGCTGCCCGGATTCGGTGATGAGGTCGGTGGGTGAGATGTAGGAGATCGACGGCCCGTTCGTCGACGCGATGCCGATACCGCAGGTGACGAACCCACGTTCACCGGGCGGCAGCAGCGCGCCGAAAGCGTAGAAGCTTCTGCGCGCCATGGCATTACCGGCGACGACGTTCTCCCCGATCGCGAACTTGTCGAACTGCAGACCCGGGGCGATGATCGGCACTTTGCCCGACGCCACATCCTCTGCCGAGACCACCCCCTTCACACCGCCGTAGTGGTCGACATGGGTATGGGTGTAGATCACCGCCGCGACGGGTTTGTCGGTGACGTGTTCACGAATGAGGTCCATGCCCTGCCGCGCGGATTCGACACCGGCCATGCAGTCGATGACGATGATGCCGTCCTCGCCCTCGATCACCGTCAGGTTCGCGATGTCGTTGTCTCTGACCTGGTAGACACCCTTGGTCACCTCGAACAGCCCGCCCATGCTGATGAGCTGCGATTGCCGCCACAGGCTGGGGTTCACCGAGTCCGGGACCGGCGGGTCACCACGGAGGTAGTCGAACTCGGTGGGATCGAAGACCACCTGGTGGGGATCGGCGTCGGAGTAGACGGTGCCCGGAAGTGGAGCGATGAGCCCTCGCTGCGCATCGGCGAAGTCGGCCCGGTTCTCCAGGTCGTAGAGCTGCGTCGCGGCGTGGTTGATATCCGTTGTCGCGGCGCTCGCGGGCTTCGGCTTCTCGCACATGCAGCGCTCCTGTCGGGGTCCGGGAATCGTCGGGATCGACGATCGTCCGGCACCGCCGAGATCGCATCACACGAATTGGGTGAACCTCACCGATCGGCACGTCACCGGTCGATGGCCAGGTACTGCAGTTCCTGGTACTCCTCCAGCCCGGTGCTGCCACCCTCCCGTCCCAGGCCGGAGGACTTCATTCCACCGAAGGGCGCGGCCGGGTCGGAGATTGCGCCAGTGTTCACACCGACCATGCCGGTCTGCAGGCTCTCGGCGAATTCGAGGGTGTCGCTGAGGTTTTCGCCGAAGACGTACCCGGCCAGGCCAGAGTCGGTGTCGTTGGCCAGTTGCAGGGCCTCGGCCGGGTCTGTGAAGGTGCGGATCGCGGCGACGGGGCCGAATACCTCCGAATTCCAGAGCCGGGTTCGGGTGTCGACGTCTGTCAGGACCGCCGGTTGCACGAAGTAACCGGATCCTGCGGTGTCGGTTCCGACGGTGTGCAGGTGTGCGCCCCGGCTGACCGCTTCGTCGACGAGCGCGGTGATCCGCTGTACCGCCGCGTCGTCGATCACGGGTCCGATGCGGGTGGCTCGGTCGAGGCCGTCGCCCACCGGCAGCGCGGAAACGGCGGCGAGGAACCGGTCGGTGAACTCCGCTGCCCGCGATTCGTGGACCAGAAAGCGGTCGGCGGCGACACAGGTCTGGCCCGCATTGCGCAGTTTGGCGAGCACCGCGCCGTCGACGGCCTTGTCCAGGTCGGCGGACTCCAGGACGACGAAGGCAGCGTTGCCGCCGAGCTCCATCGAAACCCGCAGGACTCCTTGCGCGGCTTGGGTCAGCAGGGTGCGGCCGACGGCGGTGGAGCCGGTGAAGGTGAGCTTGCGCAGCCGCCGGTCGGTGAGAATCCGCGCCGACACCAGCGGCGCGCGCGAGGTGGTGACACAGTTGACGACCCCTGGTGGCACGCCTGCCTTCGCCAGGATCTGCATGAATGCCACTGCGGTGAGCGGGGTTTGGGGCGCGGGCTTGAGAACAACAGTGCAGCCGGCGGCGAGGGCGGGGGCCACCTTGCGGGTGACCATGGCCAGGGGGAAATTCCACGGTGTGATCGCGAAAACCGGGCCCACCGGCTGTGTGCGGACAGCGATGCGGCGGCCACCACTCGGTGCGCGGAAGTACGCTCCGCTGCCACGGGTGGCTTCCTCGGCGAACCAGCGCAGGAATTCGGCGCCGTAGGCGACTTCGCCGCGTGCCTCGGCGAGCGGTTTGCCCATTTCCAGGCTGATCGTGTGGGCGATGCGCTCGGTGTCGGCATGCAGCAGGTGGAACGCGCGCAGCAGGATGTCGCTGCGGTGGCGCGGATCGGTCGCCGCCCAGTCGTCCTGGGCGGCGACCGCGGCGTCCAACGCGGCCGAGGCAGTCCGGTCGTCACCATCGGCGACGGTGGCGACCTCTTCGCCGGTGGCGGGGTTGCGCACCGGCATCGTCGCCGCGCTGTGCACCCAGTCGCCGCCGATGAACTGGGCGACCGGGAGGTCGGAAAGGGTGGATGTCATCGTGGCTCCATGTCGGGTTCGAAGACGATCACCTGACGCACCGCCGCGCCGTCGGCGAGTTGATCCATCGCCTCGTTGAGGTCGTCGAGGCCGATGCGGGCGGAGATCAGTTTCTCGACCGGCAGCCTGCCCGCCCGCCACATCTGCTCGTAGCGCGGGATATCGCGCGCCGGCACCGCGGAGCCGAGGTAGCTACCGACCACGGTGCGGGCTTCCGCGGTGAACATCAGGGGTGACAGTGTCACAGTGGCCGACGGGGCGGGCAGACCGACGGTGACGGTGGTTCCACCGGGAGCGGTGGCCAGAAAGGCGGTTTCGAACGCGGCGGGGTGACCAGCGCACTCGATCACGTAGCGCGCCCGGATCCCCTGTGCCGCAACCTGTTCGGGTGTGCAGGTTTCGGTCGCACCGAGGTCGCGGGCGGCCGCGAGCTTGGCGGGCAGACGGTCGACCGCCACGATGCGCCGCACCCCGATCGCGGAGGCGGTGAGCAACGCGGCCATGCCGACGCCGCCCAGCCCCACCACCATCAGGTCGTCCTCCGGTCCCGGGTCGGCGACATTGAGCACGGCGCCGCCGCCGGTCAGGACGGCGCACCCCAACAGTGCCGCGACCTCGGGCGGCACGTCGCGGCCGACCGCGACGACCGAGGCCTGGTCGATCACCGCGTGCGTGGCGAACCCGGAGACGCCGAGGTGATGACGCACGGGCCTGCCGGCCCTGGTCAGTCTGCCGGGGTGGTGCAGGAGCTCGCCTGCCGTGTTCGACCGGGTTCCTTCGGTGCAGGGCAGCTCACCGCCGCGGGCACACGCCGCACAGCGCTCGCACCGCGGCAGGAACGACATCACCACCCGGTCACCCACTGTCAGATCGTCGACCTGGTCGCCGAGTGCCACCACGATGCCCGCCGCCTCGTGGCCGAGCAGCATGGGCAGCGGCCGCGCCCGATTGCCGTCGACCACACTGAGATCGGAATGGCACACACCGGCCGCTTCGATCCTGACAAGTACCTCGGTGGGGCCCGGCGCGTCGAGTTCGAGGTCGTAGACCCCGATCGGGCGCGACGACGCGAACGGCCGCGGCCGGTCGGGGTGGTCGAGAACCGCGCCACGGATACGCATCAGATCTTCGCTTTCCGGTGCTCGCCCAGCGGACCGGACAGGTAGCGCAGGTGATCGTTCGTGTCGCCCAGGGTGTGTTCGATGGTGGTGAGCCGGGCGGTGTAGTGCCCGACCGGGTATTCGGCGGTCATGCCGATTCCGCCGTGCAGCTGTATGGCCTCCTGGCCGATGTGTTTGCCGGAGAGGTCGATTCGCCGTTTCGCACGGGAAGCCACCGTCGGATCGATGACGCCGTCTGCCAAGGACATCGCCGCGTACAGGTTCATGCTGCGGGCCAGTTCCAGCGCGACGTACATGTCCGCCGCCCGGTGGGTGAGAGCCTGGAAGGTGCGCAGCGCGACACCGAACTGCTTGCGGGTCTTCAGATACTCGGTGGTGAGTCGCAACGCCTCGGCCATCGCACCGACCGCTTCGGCGCCCAGTGCGGCCTGCGTCGTGATCACGGCTTCGTCGATGATCGCACCGGCGTCGAGGTCGGCGCCGAGCAACTCGGCGGGCGCACCACGGAATTCGATCTCGGCGCCACTACCTCCGTCGTAGGTGCGGTAGGCGGTGCGCACGACCGCCGTCTCCTCGGCATCGACCAGGAACAACGCGGTCTCGCCGGTGGGTACCACGGCCGAGACGATCAACCGGTCGGCCCGATCTCCCGAGGGCACAGGACTTTTGCGACCGGTCAGCGTCCACCGGTCACCGTTGGCGACGGCCAGGGTTTCCGAACGCGTGTCCGGCCAGCGGACGCCGGGCTCGGCGTGGGCGAAGGCGAACAGCTGCTCGCCGTCGACGATTCCGGGCAGCAGAAACGCACGCTGGTCTGCCGTGCCCGCCCGGCCGATCACGAGGGCGGGGAGCAGGGCGCAGTCGAAGATCGGTTCCGGCGCCAGGGTGCGGCCGATTTCCTCCAGCGCGAGCATCGTTTCGATCGGGCCGCCGCCGACGCCGCCGTCCTCGACGGACACGGTCAGCCCGAGCAGACCGACCTCGGCGAAGTCCGCCCACACCTTCGGATCCCAGCCGGGAACATCGGCGATCACCTCCGCGCGGCGTCCGGGAGTGTAATGGCGGGTCAGCACGCTGCGCACCGTGTCGCGCAGCAGGGTCTGCTCAGGGGTGAAGGTGAAATCCATGGCGGTTACTCACAGTCCGAGGATCGTCGAGGCAATGATGGTGCGCTGCACTTCGTTCGATCCTCCGTAGATGGAAGTCTTGCGGTAGTTCAGGTATCCGGCGATGGTGCGACGCGCCCAGTCGTCGGTCTCCCCCACCCGGGCGACGGCAGCGGGGCCCGCGATATCGACGAGCAGTTCGGTGACGGCCTGCTGCAGTTCGGTGCCGCGCAGTTTGAGGATCGACGAGACGGGGTTGGGAGCGCCGCCACTCGAACTCGCCGCGACCCGCAGCTGCACCAGCTCGAGTGCCAGCAGCTCGTTGTCGAGATCGGCGATCCGGGCGGCGAAGGTCGCGTCGTCGAGGAGCGTGCCGGTGCCGAGCCTGGTCTGGGCGGCGTATTCCTTCGCCAGCTCCAGGCGGACCTCGGTCTGCCCGACCGCGGCAATGCCGGTGCGTTCGTTGCCGAGCAGGAATTTGGCGTAGGCCCAGCCGTGGTTCTCCTGGCCGACCAGCTGATCGGCCGGGACGCGTACGTTCTCCAAGAACACCTCGTTGACCTCGAAGCCGCCGTCGATCAGCTCGATCGGCCGCACGGTCACGCCGGGGGTGTCCATGGCAAACAGCAGCATCGAGATGCCAGCCTGTTTCTTGGGCGCGGTGGGATCGGTGCGGACCAGGCAGAACATCCAGTCCGCGCTCTGCGCGGCGGTGGTCCAGGTCTTCTGCCCGTTGACCACGTAGTGATCACCGTCGGGCACCGCGACGGTGCGCAGCGAGGCCAGGTCGGAGCCGGCGTCGGGCTCGGAAAAGCCCTGGCACCACCAGATGTCGAGATTCGCCGTCGCGGGCAGGAATCGGGCCTTGAGCTCGGGCGAGCCGAACTCGGCGAGTACCGGGCCGATCATGTTCGTGTTGAAGGTGAGTGGCTCGGGCACCGAGGCGAGCTGCATTTCGTGATGCCAGATGTGGTGCTGCACGGCCGACCAGTCCCGGCCACCCCACTCGACGGGCCAGTGGGGCACTGCCAGCCCGGCGGCGTTGAGGATGCGCTGAGTGGTGACGAAGTCGTCTTTGCTCAGCTCGTGCATGTGTCGGTTCCGCCCGCGGATGTCCGCGGGAATTTCACGGCGGAAGAAGGCTCGCAGCTCGTCGCGGAAGGCGAGCTCGTCCTCGGTGAAGGCCAGTTGCATGGTCCAGTATGTTACATAGAGTTCTGCGTGTATCAAATGGAGGTAGGGACCCGGCACATGAGCACTTCCTTCGCAACGTCTCGATCCAGCAGCGTGCAGCGCGGTCGGCTCATCACCGCCGCGCGGACGACGTTCACCGCGCACGGCTATCACGGCACCACGATGGACACCGTGAGCGCCGTCGCCGACGTCACCAAACCCGTTCTCTACCGCCACTTCTCCACCAAGAGCGAGCTCTATCTCGCGGTGATCCTGGAGTATCTGGACGACGTCACGGACAGGCTGCGCAACGCCCACGACGCGGCGACCTCAGACGTCGACCAGGTGCGGCACTGCGTGACGGTCCTCTTCGATCTCGTCGAGTCCGGCCCGCATTCCACATCCGAGCTGGTTTTCGGTGCAGGGGCAGTCGGCGACCACACCGTCGAGTCCCGAATCGCCAGGGCACTGGCGGATTTCGTCGACACGCTGGCCACTCACCTGCACCCGCACGTAAATCGGTCGCAGCGCACCCGCCTCCTCGCCGCCGGACTCATCGGCGCGACCCTGGCGGCGGCACACGAATGGCACCGCCTGCGGCAACCGATATCGCGACAGGCGGCGCTGGACACCCTTGCCGCGTGGTACTGCTCGCGCCTGCGCGACAGTGGCGACTAAGCCCGAAGCAGGGCAGCCTGGACGCGACTCAGCCGCTCCACGTCACCCTGGAATCCGGCCACCGCGTCGTTGTACAGGAACGCCTCCCACAGCCGGACCAAGGCATACGCGAGAGTGGCGCGATCGATCGGCGGCTGATAGCCCTGCTCCTCGGCGCGTTCGAGCAGACCTTCCACGATCGAGACCGCCGCCGGGTGCACCACCCCGTCGCTGCGGGTGATCACGCGCAGTGCCGACGTGGATTCCTGATCGAAGTAGGTGCGCAGCGAACCGTCTTCGACCAGCCAGTGAATGGCGCGGTCGAGGATCTCCACGAGCCGTTCCCCGCCGGTGGCGGTGCTGCGCCGTTCGGCGTAGGCGACCATGCGCTCGAGCTGGCGCGCCAAAGCGGCCCCGAGCAGCCCGTCCCGGGAACCGAACCACCGGTAGATACTGGTGCGACCCAGACCGAGTTGGGCGGCAATGGCATTCGCGTCGACTCGATTGCCCGCCAGGAAGACCTGCACGGCAGCATCCAGCACGTCGTCACGGCTCGCCGCGGCCGGGCGGCCGGGAGCTCGGGTTCCTTCGGTGCGTGCCACGCCGACAGCATAGAGCGCGCCGGGGAACGGACTATGCGCCGTCGCTGTCATCGCGCAGAGAACCGATCATGCTCCGCAGGATCCGGAACGCGCCCGACTGCTCGGCCTCGGTCATGCCGGCCAGCATTCTGACCTCGACGGACCGGACCGCCACGGTGGCCTGCTCGAGACTCCGTCGTCCGCGAGGTGTGAGCCGCGTGGGAAGAACCTTCCCGACGGGCGCCGCCGCGGGCCTGGTCACATAGCCGTCTCGTTCCAGGGTCTGGAGCAGCACGTTCATCGTCTGCCGGGTGACGAACGCGCCCCGCGCGAGCTCGGAGTTCGACAAGCCCGGTCGCTGAGCCAGCAGCTCGAGGCAGGAGTAGTGCGTCACGCTCATCCCGAGCGGGCGCAGCACTTCCTCCATGGCGATGCGGAGCGCGCTCGACGCCTCTTTCAGCAGGTAGCCCAGTGACGTCCCCAGATCTACGCCGTCTTGACTCATGTCAGTATTCTGACATAGATTGGTTCGTGTCAGGATACTGACACGACTAGAAGGAGTTCATCATGCCCGCCACCGGCCCCGACTTCCTCTCCCTGCAAACACGCGACCTCGACGCTTCCCAAGCGTTCTACGAGCAGTACCTCGGCCTCGTCCGCTCACCGACCGGTCCTCCGCACGCCGTCGTCTTCGAGACGAAACCGATCGCGTTCGCCCTGCGCGACATCGTTCCCGGCACCGATCTCGCCGCCGTTTCCCAGCCCGGCATCGGTGTCGCGATCTGGCTCCACGCCACAGATGTCCAGGCCGTTCACGATGCTCTCGCCGCCGACGGTCACACCATCGTCGCCGCACCGATCGACGGCCCCTTCGGCCGAACCTTCACCTTCGCCGACCCCGACGGCTATCACGTCACTCTCCACGACCGCACGTGACGGCCGGCCGATCACCGGCTCCCGCGGCCCTTGTCGACCCCAGCAGCTAGGTCATCCTCGTGTGACGAATCGCCCGAGCAGGGGCACCGCCTCACCGGGATGCTTGGCATCGAAGCCCTCGCCGAGGGCTTGCAGCTGCCAGTGTCCGTCGCCGCGAAAGACCTTCGCCATGGCCATCGCGGTGCACCGCATCCCACCGGTCAGCGAGTATCGGGCCAGTTCGGTGTCGGTCGTGTTGTCCACCAAGCGACAGAAGGCGTTGACGACCTTCTCGAAAGTATGTCCCTGGTACGAGGTCACGATGAACAGCAACGTGGTGACGTGAGCCGGGACGCGGGTCAGATCGACCAGGATCACCTCGTCGTCGCCCTCCCCCTCACCGGTGAGGTTGTCACCCTGGTGCCGGATCGAGCCGTCTTTGGACACGAGCTGCCCGTAATAGGCGACGTCGACCAGATTTCGGTCGGCGAACATCGCCACCCAGGCGTCGAGGTCGATCTCGATCGCACGGCGCCCGAACAGCCCGCCGCGCCGGATCGGATCCCAGCCCAACCCCATCCGAATGAAGGTCAACGCGACGCCACCGTCTTTGCGCAGCGTGACCCGCTGCCCTTTCGCCAGGCTGACGGGTCGATTCTTCGACAGCCTGACCTCACCGGCGGCGACCGGTGGCGTCGCGCGCGGCGGTGGCGGGTGACCGGCAGTCGCCGGAAGCGGCGGCGGATAGCTCGGGACCGGTGTGGCGGGGCGGGCCGGCGGCGGAGGGTCATCGACCGCGACGCCGTGGTCGGTGACCAAGGCGGCGAATCCGCCCGCGTATCCCTGTCCGACCGCGCGAACCTTCCAACTGCCCTGGCGACGGTAGAACTCGACCGCGATCACGATGGACTCGGTCGTCAACCCGTCGATCCGGTACTCGTGCAACCGAATGCCGGATGCGTCTGTCACGAACACCGACGGGGCCGCAATCCGTCCGAACGTGGCACGCGCGTCGTCGAGGGTGATCACCACCCGGATCTGGGCGACATCGGCCGGGACCTGATCCAGCGAAACCGTCAACCCTGACGGTCGCCCCGACGAGGTCGGCTGCAGGCGAACGCCGGGCCCTGTCGGCTGGTTGTAGAAGACGAAGTCCGCGTCCGAGCGAACCTTGCCCGCGTCGGTGACCAGTAGCGCCGACAGGTCCGCGGCCGCATCGATCTGCACCGCGACCACGACATCGTGGACGGTCAGCGGGCTGTTCTGCCCTTTCGACAGACTCGTCGACACCGTTGCGCCTCTCACCCCCGAGGAATGCTTGGTTCCACTGTACGAGAAATCATTTCGTACCAGGGCGTGAAAGCTCAACGCCCACAACACCACAGAGGGGTCGATCGATCGCGGATAGGCTACGGCCATGCATGAACTGGGGACAGGGTTCGGTTACTTGTGGAGCGGGCAGCGGTGGGTCGCGAGCCACGGTCGCTGGTTCGGCTTCGGGCTGTTGCCCGGCCTGGTCACGTTGATCCTCTACGTCGCGGTGTTCACCGCTGCGGCGTTCGGTGTCGGGGATTTCACCGCATGGATGTCGCCGTTCGCCGACGACTGGAACTCGCCGTGGCGCGGGCTGTTTCGTGGGTTGCTGGGCGTGGTGTTGTTCGGGTTCGGTGCCCTGGTCGCGGTCGTGGCGTTCACCGCGATCACCTTGGTGATCGGGCAGCCGTTCTACGAGCGACTGCCCGAGCAGGTCGACAGGTCGGAGTCGGCGGACGGCACCGCGCCGGAATCGGGCAACGGGTTCGGGCGGGATCTGTGGATATCGACCCGCGACAGTGTTCGCCTGCTGATCAGAGTGCTGGTCTGGGCTGTGCTGTTGTTCGTTCTCGGGTTCATCCCCGTCCTCGGCCAAACCGTCGTTCCGGTGATCGGGATCGGCGTGACCGCCTTCTTCCTCGCCCAAGAACTCACCGCGGTGGCATGGCAGCGTCGCGGCGTCGAATTGCGCGAACAACTGTCCGTCTTGCGCGGACGACGCATGCTCGCCTGGGGCTTCGGTGTTCCGCTCGCCCTAGTCTTCCTGATCCCGTTCGTGGCCGTGCTGCTGATGCCCGGCGCCGTCGCGGGTGCGACGCTGCTGGTGCGCAGCCTCGGCGAGGAGAACCGACCGGAGGGTAAACCACTGGTCAGCGAAGCGATGACGACACCGCCCCGATAACCGAGGGCGCTCATGCCGATGTCGTGAGCGCCCCCGATCGCCGCGCCTATCTGGCGCGACCGCAGTTCGAGCAGAACAGCGCGCCTGGACCTACAGGGGAACCGCAACCTTGGCAATCGATGCGGATGTCGAGTGCACTGCCACAGGATGGACAGAACCGGCCGCCGTCGGTGGTGGCGGCGCAGGTGGGGCAGGCGACGCGCGCGGGAGTACCGAGGTCGTGTTGTCCCGACCACTCCTGACGCTGAGCCGCCTGGTGGATCTGCGCGCCGCGGGCGGCTGCCTGCGCTTGCGCGATCTGGTGCCCCACCTGCGGCGAGCAGTTGGTGCACTGTCCGACATGGTCGTTCCAGCAGATCCGCGCACACGTCCACGAACCACAGCCCGCACACAGACGGAACTCGCGCGCTACCTCGTCGACAGCCTTGGCGAACGCAGCGTCCTTGGTGCTCGACGCGGAGCCGCCCCAACTGTTGGAGTAGCTGTCCGCGGCCGAAGATACTTTGTGGAGGAGAGGGATTCGGTCCCCGAGCAGATCACGCATCGAGCGCAGCACACCGCGACCCCGAGACAGGTAGTTCTGCTGGAACGCTGACCGGTGGACGGTGGTGCAGCGTTCGCAACGGAACTCCCACTGGAAACCGTTGTCGTTGGACTGGTCGGAACAGTTGCTGGTGAAGACCACCGGTACGGCCATGTGTGTTCGGTTCCTCTTCCGGCGCAGGAGTTTCGGCGTTCGCCGATTCCTTATCGCCGGGGGCCGCGAAGAACGCAACACAACCGCACCACGGCCGGATCAGTCCTTGACCACTTGGGTGCCACCCGCGAACTTGTCGTGCCAGCCCTGTTTGCTCGGGCTCGAACTCACCGTCACCGCGATGCCGATGGCCGCGACGAACCACAGCAGCCCGCCCAGCCAGGGAATCAGGTTCAGCAGCATGTAGGCGTTGCGTTTGGCCGATTCGACGAGATCGGGCTTGACCGCTCCGCCCGCGCCGTTCACGTGCAGACCGAGCAGCTTCTTGCCCGGGGTCGATCCGGTCGCCACTTCGAAGACGACGAAGTACAGGAACCCGAATCCGGCGCCGGGCAGGATCGCGATCCAGCTGGGGAGATCGGTGACTCGCTCGAGGATCCAGAACAGCACGGCGCCGACGATTCCGGCGATGATCCAGTCGATGAACCTGGCCCCTGCCCGACGTCCGATTCCAGCGGGAGTGATGCCGACTGCGTTGGTCATGGTTCCTCCTCGAATACACCAGTCACGGTGGTACACCGAGGATCTCACACACAGCGAATGGGCAGGAGCCGGTCAGTCGGATCGAGGCCACATCGAGTGCGGAGACGACCGCCGCGACCATCGGCACGGCAGACTGACGATCCCGGCGGGTCAGCGGGTGCTGACGCAGACCACGTAGCGGCGCTGGTCGTAGACGACACCGCGGTCGCCGATCGTGCAGACGTTCACATCCGTGGTGTCATGCCGGATCTCGAGGACGCGGACCCGACCGGGGATGTCGGCGGCGCAGTCCACGTGCCTCGCCGCGTCCCCCGCCATGTCGAGGCACTCCCCGACGGTCCAGTCGATGTCCAGGCAGAGGGTTTGGTCCACGCCGCCGGGCAGTGTCCGAGGTTGGGCGCGGTCGACGTCGCCCGGGCAGTGCCCGCCCACCGACGCCAATTCCGTCACCTTGTAGCGGGAGTTGATGTCGCCGCACGAGACCTGGCGAATATCGTCCGGACTCGCATTCAAATCCACACAATCGCCGGCACGCAGTTCCACCCAGGGAATCCGCGTCGCGGATTTGGTCAAAGTCGACACGACGCTGCCAGAAACATCGGTAATAGTTCCCAGCGGTTGAGTTGCCGAAACCTCGCTCGGCAAAGTTTTTTCAGCGGAGGCATTCTCAGGCCCGTCGGGCTCCTCGGCTGCGAACCCCACGACGACCGAAAGCGCCAGGTAGAACGCACTTGCCAGGGCAAACACCGCCCCTATGGACACGCCGAGCATGGCTAGGTTTCTTCGACGTGCCATCTGTGTTGTCCTACTCATCCGCTGGACATCCCCGACCGACGTCCCACTCGCCTGACAGTTCTTACACGGCACACACGAACGTGTCGAATTGTGAATCTGCGTCTTTTAACAATGCTAAACACTGGTCCACCGCCCAATTCGACACGGTTCACCGACAGCCGGAAAAGGATGCTATTGTCTGCCCGATCTCACTGGCGGACAACACGGTTCGTGCCCCGAGCAGCGGCACGCCGTTTTGCCGCGCAAACTTTCGTGATGCGTAAAGGAATTCCCTGATGAAACTCGGTTACTTCCCTGCTGCCACGCTCCTGGTCGGCGCCGCCGTCTGGATCACCGCGGGGACCGCCGCCGCACAGCCGGTCGCACCGCCGCGCCCTGAGGTCACCACAGCCGGGGTCGACCAGTCCGTGCACTACGAGGCCACCCTCACCGAGTTCTCCCGGGTGCTGACCACCACCGTCGCCGGCGGCACCTTCACCACCACCGACGACAACACCGCGGTCACCCTCGTCGCCGACTCCGGCGCCGTCGTCACCCGCATCCCGCTCACCTACCAGATCTCCGGCAAGGAGATGCGGGTAGCGCAAACGATCTCCGACAACGGCCATCACCTCGTCCTCGCCCCGCAGGCGAGCGCCACCGGAATCGGCGAGATGCAGGCCATCAGCCCCATGTCCCAGCTGACCAACGAGATCAACCGCAACGTGGTCGGCGTCGTCGCGGGCGGCATCCTCGGCGGCCTCATCGGCACGGTCCTCGGCTTCGGCTTCCTCAGCATCATCACCGGCCCCGTCGGCCTGGTCCTGGGCGCCATCGCCGGCGGCTACGCCATGGGCGGCCAGCCCTTCCTCGACGCCGTCACCGCCGCCGTCAGCGGCCAGCCCTGATCTACCGACGCTCCCGGCCGCGGTATCCCGCGGCCGGGCGTTCTGACCAGCCGAGTCGTTGTGGTCAGGTACCCGGTCAACGGATAGCCGGGTACTGACCAGAGCGCCAATCGGACAGGCGTAGACGGATCGCGTCGACCATCGGGAGCGCGTCGGTGTCCGCACAGGTGACTTACCTACGCCACCGTGCTGGAGAGCGACCCAAACGGGTGGCGGACCCGGGTACTGGACGCCGTGCGTTGGTCTTTGGCTTGTTCCGGGATTGGGTACACACAGCCGTGTCGTCTGTCGCCAACCCGAACGGGCTGCCGTTCACGCACAGAGGCTCACAGATCAAGGGTGAGTCGAGGGAAAGTCGATAGCAACTATGCATTCACCGTTGTAACCGTCGAGGTCGTCGGCCAGCCAGCTTTCATCGGGCCGGATCTTGTGAAACCGGAACGTACCGTTGGTTTCGTTGGTCGCGATGATGCATCGCAGCGGAATCGACGCGTCTAGTTCACCAGCCAGTCGCCCGACCTCCCGCGCCAGTGCGATCCCCTGCCGAAGCAGGGTTCGCTGCGCGTCGACGCTGACGATCGGCCCTTCGGCGTACGTAGCCTCAACGGGCACAAAGTCTTCGAGATGGAAGCTGGTATGAGTACATTCCCAGCCGGTCAGATCGACGGCCTGCCCCGGCGCGTTGTCAGCGTGCGCGGGAACCGGACCCCAGCACACCACCTCGCCGCGGCATTCGATCCCACCGTCCACCCTCTTCCGCAGACCGGCCGCCAAGCCCTCCTCTGGGTCCAGGCCGCCGAATCCGCCCCGAACACCGAGCACCCTCGTCGCTCGGTCGTTCATCATCACCGTAAGCACAACCAAAGCTATCGCTCTGACCGACGCCGACGGCACGCCGCCGAACGTAGTGCTGGACGGTAACCCGTCGCACGAAGCCAGCGACGTTCCGAGTCGACTCAACAAGATTGGTAGACCACCGCTGCGCGGAGATGACGCTGTGGCCGAACTCGCGCGCCGACTGGCAGTTCGGCCGGACATCAGCTCTCGAACTGGCCCCGGATGTGCGCGAATTCGCGCGTCGCGTCAGCTAGTGAGGCGCCCACCCATACGATCTTGCCGAAACTGTTGTCGGCCACCCACGAGCACAGGGCCGTCGCGCCCTGAACGGTTTCGGCAGTGGCGCACTGGGCGATACCGCCCAACGGGCCCGCGTCGACCCTCGTCACGTCTCGGGGCGTGGTGCCGAGCGTGTCGGTCAACAGCCGGTCGAGGTTGGTCTCGGGGTTCTTCAAAGACGCGGCCACCACATGGACCATCAGCTCGGGCTGCTCGCTGGAGGCGCCGTAAGCGGCGACCACCGAATCGACGTCCGCACCGTAGGTGCTCTTGACAGTCGCGGCCTCGCGCTGAATTTCGGGACCGGCGAGGCGCGGAAGACCCTGCAGGGCATCGGGTTCGGTCAACCGTACCGAATCGCTCTCGATACCGAACAGCGGTTTCAGGTGCTGGAGGCCACCGCCGGCCAACGTCAACCCGATCACCGCGCCGACCGCGCTCGCGATGACGATCCACCGATTCCGGCGGACCCAGGAGTGTTGATCGGGTGTCGTTCGGTCAGTGGTGTCCATGGACGTCCCTTCATGACGACGGCACCCAGACCATAACTGCCCGAGTGGAATTCAGATCATGTTTACCGAACCACTATCCGTTCGGCGACCTACCGCCACCACGATCGCCGCGAATATCGACGCCCGATGGCATGGCCCCCGGCTCAAAGCCAGCGCCGGCGAATGGACCTGGCGGTTTCGTCCGTGGTAGGAGAGTTGTCATGTCCTCGTCATCGTCCGTTCTCCGGAGAACCGGCTCGCCTGTACCCGATGTGAGCTCCGCGGGGCGGTGTCAGGGGCTGTGACCGATGTTGACGCCGATTCGACCGAGCAGACTCGTCTCGGCACGGCAACGCGAACCAACCGTGAGTTGGAGTACCGCTTCGATCTGGACGGGTTGCGGGGTCTCGCGATCGCGTTGGTCGTCGTCTTTCATGTGTGGTTCGGTCGTGTTTCCGGGGGTGTAGACGTCTTCCTGGTGCTTTCGGGGTTCTTCTTCACGGGCTTGCTGCTGCGCCGAGCGGAGTCGCCGGAGCCGTTCTGGGCTTGGTCGGTCGTGCGCCGCACTCTGCGGCGGCTCGTCCCGGCCATGACGGTCGTGTTGGCGGCGGTTGTCGTCGCGACGGTGGTGTTGCTGCCGTATACGCAATGGTCGACGGCGGCGGCGCAGGTTCTGTCCTCGCTGTTCTACTACCAGAACTGGCAGCTCGCCCTGACCTGGTCGGACTACCTGGCCGCCGATCCTTCGGTCAGTCCGCTGCAACATCTGTGGTCGATGTCGGTGCAGGGGCAGTTCTATCTGGCCGCACTGCTGACGGTCGCGGCTGTCGCCTGGTTGTGCGCGCGGCTCTCACGACCTGGTCGGATTCGCGCGACCATCGGCGCTGTCGTGGTCGCGGTGTCGGTGGCCTCGTTCGTCTACGCGGCCTACGGCGTCGCCACGAACCAGGGGTGGAACTACTACGACAGCTTCGCCCGTGGGTGGGAGTTGCTGGCCGGCGCCGGGCTCGCCGTCGTCGCGCCGACGCTCATGTTGCGGCGGCAGGTGCGCGTCGCGCTGTCGGTGTTCGGTGTTCTCGGTGTCGTGCTGTGCGGGTGGCTCATCATCGACGGCGCCAACCGGTTCCCCGGCCCCGCGGCCCTGCTCCCTGTCTGCGCGACGGCTGCGGTGATCCTCTCGGTGACCCAGCTGCGGTTCGCCGACTGGCCGTTGCCGAACCGGCTACTGGCGCATCCGGCCATGCGGTGGCTCGGCGATATCGCCTATCCCCTGTACCTGTGGCACTGGCCGATCCTGATCTTCTTCCTCACCGAACGCGGGAACACCCACGCCGGTCTCGTGGGCGGCACCGGGGTGATCGGGCTGTCTGTTGTGCTGGCCTGGATGACACACCGCTGGATCGAACAGCCACTGCGGCAGCGCACTTCACCAGCCGACAGCAACGATGCCGGGGACGCACGATCGCGGCACCTCGCCGCGTCCGCGGTCGCGGTGTTGCTGGCGGCGACCATCACCGTCACCGCCGGTTGGCAGTTCGCAGTGGTCCAGGTCAAGCCACCGGTCGCGGCCGGGGAGCTCGACCCGGCACTGTACCCGGGTGCGGAGGCGCTGGCCTCCGGCGCTGCGACACCCGACGAGCCGATGCGACCCACCGTCTTCGCCGCGCCCACCGAAGTCCCCCCGCCCACGGCGGACGGATGTATCGCGGACTGGGACACCCGCGACGTCGTCACCTGCACCTATGGCGACCCGGATGCTGATCGAACACTGGCACTGGTCGGGAGCTCCCATGCCGAACACTGGCTGCCCGCGCTCCAGGTGCTCGCCACCGAACACTCGTTCCGCATCCAGGTGTACTTGAAGATGGGCTGCCCGCTCACGCTCGCCGACGACGCCACCTACAAGGGCGAGCCCATCCCGGACTGCCGGGACTGGTCGGCCGAAGTGATCGACCGCCTCGATGCCGACCGCCCCGACTGGGTGTTCACCACCGGTACCCGGCCCCGCGACGAGGGCGGCGACGAGACGCCCGCCGACTATCTCCACGTCTGGGCGGCACTGTCGGACCGCGGTCTCAACGTGGTCGCCATCCGCGACACCCCCTGGCTGCGCCGCGGAACCGTCCGATACAAGGCCACCGATTGCTTGGCAGGCGGCGGGAACCGAACCAGCTGCGGCATGCGCCGCGAGGACGCGCTCGACCCGGTCAACCCAGGACTGGAACCGGCCTCGGCGTTTCCCAGTGTCTTCCCGATCGACCTGACAGACGCGGTCTGCGAACCCACGCTCTGCGCGGTGGCCGAAGGCAACATCCTGATCTATCACGACGAACACCACCTGACCGCGAGCTACTCCCGATCCCTGGCCGGACCACTCGGACGGGAGCTGCAACCGATACTCGGGTGGTGGTGAGGAACGCCGCTGGATCCGACCGCCCCATCTCGTCGCTGACCGACAGCGGGAACGATACGGAGCAGATATCGAGAGGAGATCTACCAATGGCACACGGAGGCAAGCGTCGCATTGCCGGTCTCGGTGTGCTCGCGGTGGTCATCCTCGCCCTGGGATATCGCGCCACGGATCTGTCGGTACCGGCCGAGACGATCGCTGTGGAAGCATCGGCGATTCCGCCATCCCCGATGCGCATCAACTACGGAAACTCACCGGAGACATTCGGCGACCTCTATCTGCCACCGGCATCGAACACGCGACTGCCCGTGGTGGTGCTGATCCACGGCGGCGGATGGGCGCAGAACCGGACCCTCGCGCAATTCGACGCCCATGCCCGTGCGCTGGCAGGCGACGGCGTCGCCGTGTGGAACATCGAGTATCGCCGAGTGAACGGCGGCGGCGGATGGCCGGTCACACTCACCGATGTCGACGACGCCGTCGACGCGCTGGCGAACATCGTCGCACCACGCCTCGGTAACCTGCTCGACCTACAGCGGGTTCACCTCGCCGGACACTCGGCAGGCGGCCACCTCGCCGCCTGGACCGCCGGACACCGATCGGCCGAACCACCGAGACATCCCGCGATTCGCATCCGCAGTCTCACCCTCATGGCGGCGGTACTCGACTTGGATCTGGCCGTCACCGAGAGCCAGGATTCGTTCGTCCCGAAGCTCCTCGGCGGTACGCCGACGGAGGTACCCGACCGCTACCGCAACGCCTCCCCCATTCACCGCCTCCCGGCGAACGACACGCGCATCACCGCAATACACGGCGAGAACGACCGAGTTGTGGCGCCGCTACAAAGTCACCGCTACGTCGAAGCTGTCACTCACGCCGGCGGCATCGCCGACCTACGAATCCTGCGCGGTACCGGACACGGTGAATTCGCCGACGCCGAGTCTGCTGCATGGAACACAGCGCGCGACATCATCATCGGCTACGTCGGCACCATCAACTGACGCTCCGCTCGCACGACCGCCGGCACACCGTGGTGCTGACCACGTCACTCGAAGTAGACCGCATAGTCGCCGAAAGGGACCTGGCCGGTCGGGCTCGCTGTGATGGCGTCGGCGACCTGCGGGGGTATGGGAGCCCAGTAGGCCGGCATCTCGGCCGCCAGGGCCGGGTTCAAGATGTAGATCAGCGCGAAGTTCACAATCCACAGCGGCGGGGCCATCGACATGCCGACCTCGGAGCTCACGCCCCCCTTGGTGTTGGTCACCAGCTGCGCCGCGCCCGAAATCTGTTGTGCCGCGAAGCCGTAGGCAGCTTGCACCGTGTAGGCCGACCGGTAGAGCGCGACCAGAGTGCGCAACGCGCCGTTGTCGCGCAACCACGTTCCGACGTAACCGCCGGGCGCGAGCAAGGTGTTCACCTGCCTGGTCGGCGCGTCCACGTTGGCCGGGCTCTCCAACAGCCCACCGGGGTTCACGTACAGTCCGTAGCTGGCCAGCACCGAGGGCGTGCGCTGCCCGTTGACCTCGGAATAGAGAGGGCGGCCGACCGTATTGGTGAGGATCTCGACGCAGGCGACGATCACCTCGGCCGCCTCGCGGCTGCCGCCGACGCCGCCGCCGGTGCTGAGGTCACGATATTGCTGCTCGGTCAGCGCGTCGGCTCTGTCGAGACCCACCTGACCGGCGATCGTGTCGGCCAATGCCTGACCGAGCGGCTGGTTGAGCTGCTCCGGACTCGTCATCAGCGGTGGTGCGACGTGTTCGTAGGCGGGCGCACCGGCGAAGGGGATCGCGAATCCGGTGTCGGAGGTGTTTGCCATGGGTTGCCCTGAGACGGTCTGGGTAGCCGTCAAGGAGAGCAGGCACGCACCGATCAGTGCCAGAACCGAGATGACTCCGCGGCGGGCGGACGATCCGCGCCGATGCCCCGGGCTCGCTATCCGCGTGTTACCCATCGTCGACCTCTCAGAGCATTGTCGTAGGAGGTGGAACCCATTTCCAAGTCAGTCAAAGCCGTGTCCGGCGCCCCTGTCAAGCCCCGCGCCGCGCCGCGAAGGACGCGCGCGCGTCCCCCTGATCGGATCGACGGACCAGCTCACTCACTCACGGAAATATGCCGTTGCGGATAAATTGCCGTTGAGACTGCTGGTGCTCGTTCGCTGCAGCCCTCCGCGGAAATTGAACATCGGTACTGTGCGTGCATGAAGCACGAGCCGTCCGGTTACGAACTCTCGTTGGCGCGCATCGCTCCCGTGCGGCGCTGGGACGATCGGGACAGGGCGCTGCACAGCAATTCCCCGATTGTCGACCGCTCGACTGCGGCGTTTCGAGAGGCCTACTACGCCGAGGACTCCCGGCGTGCGCGGCGAGCCCACGAGGAATTCGATGCGCGGAGTTGGGAATTCGTCATCGATCCGGCAATCGACGAGTGGGCGCGAGCATGGGTCGTCGGCGCACCGGCGGCGTTGCAGCTACGCCAGTCGACGTTTCCGGACTGGGCCGACCTGCTCGGTTTCCGCACCCCCGACTTCGAGATCGAATCGGCACTGGAAGCACTGATCAACCGTGCGGCGGCCAGCGGTCTGGTGCGCTCTCCCCACCCGGGCGTTCTCGCTACGGCCTACTCCAGTCGTCATCCGTACACCGAACTCACCGACGGAGTGGGCTATGGCTTCTATCCGGCGGACACCGAAGAACTGATCGTCCACGGGTCGGCCGCAGTGCGATACGAAGACTTCGACAGCAGGCCTGAACACGGTCCGGGTGCCGTCGTTGCCGCGATCCGATTGGTGATGGATACCTTCCAACAGCCTCGTCCTGGGCATATGCAGCCTGGGAGATTTTGGCAGCCTCCGGGTTGAGCAGGTCGGGGGGCACAAGATCCGTTCGTAACACCCGATCTCGACGACTGCGGGTCAGCTTGTCCCGGTTCGGCTGGGGGCGGCGGTGAGGCTGTGGACGAGCAGGTCGATGACGGCTCGCTTGCCCGCGTCGTCGCGCTGATGGGTCAGTAGGCCTTCGATGACGAAGGTCCCGATGGCGGTCATGGCGGCGAGGTCGGCCTCGGCGGCGCCTGCCCTGCGGAGGTCGTCGGCGAACAGGGCGTCAGCCAGCTGGTGGAACCCGGCGTGCCAGGTGCCGATGGCGGGAGAGGCCGGGGCGCGGGTGTGCACGGTGTTGACGAGCCCGTGTAGCCGTTCCAGCTGGTCGACCACCCACAGCAGCCGGTCGTTGAGCGGCAGGCCGTCGACCGACGCATAGGTCGCGAGCGCTTCGGCCAGGAGGCGATCCAGAACGGCGATGAGCAGCTCGTCCTTGTCCCGGAAGTACCAGTAGACCGTATTGACGGTGACTCCTGCGCTCTTGGCGATCTGCCCCATGGGCGCCGACTCGTAGCCGTCGTCGATGAACAGGCGCTGCGCGGCAGCGATGATCTCCGCGCGCTTCTCCTCGCGATCCTGCGGGCGTCGATTCCTGGGCACCCCATCACTTTATCTTGAATGGTCCTCAAGAACGCGCTACCTTCTTGAGGACCATTCAAGAAGTCGAGAGAAGTGGAGTTCCCTGTGGGCACCGAAGCCGTGACCGCGGAGCTGCGCCGCCTGAACACCAGCGGCCTGCTTGCCCTGTTCACCACCCTCGAAGCCCCCACGATCAGCGAGATCGACGGTGAATACACCGCCGCCCTGCTGGCGCAGCCGAACCTGTTCGCCGTGGCGACCGGAAAGGTGGCCGTGGCCAACCCGCTCGGTCCATGGCTGTGCAAGGCATTCCAGCCCGTCGACGAGAACAGCGGGCGCGGCTACAACACTTTCAGCGAGTTCGGCCGGGTCCGGCAGCGCTACCCGATGCGCACACTGTTGGCGCCGTCCCGCTACGACGGCGCTGCGGCCTACACGCTCATCTATCGCGCCTACACCTCGATGTGCGGGTCGCTCCATATGGTGGACGAGGTGCGGCGTGCCGCGCCCGGCGTCTACCTGGGCATCGGCACCTGGGGATTCACCGACGCTCAGCGGCGCGTACCCCGCCCCTTCCTGCTGACCGGTCCGGTCGGCTCCTACCGCGGCGACATCGGCAAAGCCCGCCATGACTTCACACCCGGTCCTCGCGAGCTGCCCGGCCCACCCGCCTGAACACCGCCCACCCCCATCCGAAACGAAGGACCCATGACCACCTCCCCCCGCACCGCCCTGATCACCGGCGCGTCCGCCGGCATCGGCGCGGCGTTTGCCCACCACCTGGCCGCCAGCGGCTACCAGCTGCTGCTCGTCGCCCGCCGCGCCGACCGGCTACAGGAGCTCGCCACGCAGCTGACCGAACGTCACGAGGTGCGCTGCGAGGTGTTCGCCGCCGATCTCACCGACCCCGCCGCACCCGCCGCGATCCTCGACTACGCCGCCCAGCAGGGCTTGGACGTCGACGTCCTGATCAACAACGCGGGTCTGTCGGGCAAGACCGCGTTCGCCGACACCCCATGGGACGCCCTGGCCGCGGAGATCCAGCTGATGGTGACCGCCCCGACCGAACTCGCTCACCTGGTCATCCCCGGCATGAAGGAGCGCCGCTGGGGCCGGATCATCAACCTGTCCTCGGTCGCGGCGTTCGCCCCGCCCGGCGCCGGCCTGCTCTATACCGGCATCAAGTCCTACGTCCTCAACACTTCGCAAGCCCTCGACATGGAACTCGAGCCCCACGGCATCCATGTCACCGCGCTGTGCCCCGGCTTCACCCGCACCGAATTCCACGACGTCATGGGCACTCGCGACGCAGCCGACCAGCTACCCCGGATCCTCTGGCAGCAGCCCGAAGCTGTCGTCACCGAAGGCTGGGCCGCGGTGATGAAAGGCAAACCCGTGTGCATCCCGGGCATCGTCAACAAGATTTCCGCCGTCGCCATGAAGCCCCTGCCCATCCGACTGGGCTACCTCGCCGGAAAGACCCTCAACCCCTTCAAGAACGACTGAGCCCTCGCTCGCTCGTCGTGTTCAGCGGCGGCGTGGCCGCCCGGCCGATCTCGGAGCCCACCTGTACGGGCACCTCCACGCTGCCGCAGCCTGCTCAACGGTCTCGCCCGTCCTGCGAACGTAAAAGTAGCCGAGTGCATCGAATTTGCATCATTAGGTGCGTAAGCTGAAGGTTGTCCAACTCAGATTTCAGCTCGACCGGGCAGCCTCGCGGGTTGCCGGGTACGAGCGACACGATCGAGAGCGAGGGTGACCCCGATGTTCAGCTTCACTGCTAGGCGCGCCGCGGCCCTATTGGTAGGTGCGGGTGCGGTTTCACTGTCGGCTCTGGTCGGCGGCCCGACAGCGAATGCCGCGCCGGTCGCGGCCTGTCCGGCCCCCGGCGCTACCACGGCCCAGGCGGGCGAGGAGGGTGCGTCCTGCGCCGCGGAAAGCGAGGCCATGGGGGCGGCCGCGGCATACGGACTCGACGGCAACGCCGACGCCGACGCCGCCCCCACCAGCCTGTCGCTCGCGATCGCGGCGAACGGCGGCGAGGCCGCCTCGGCCTCGCAGTATCTGTCCGGACCGGCCGCGATCGCGGTGGGGCCGGGTGCACTGGCGGTTGTCACCGGCGTGCGGCCGGGACTGTCCATCGGCATCGCCGGACCCGGAGCCACGGTGACTGTCACCGGGACCTCGACACCCACCTGTGCGGGCGGGCCCGGATTCGCAGGTGACTTCCAGACCCTGCAGGGATGCGTGTCGATGGGCTGACGCCCCGATCGGCAAGACCCTAAACGATCTTGCATTCCACCTGACCGACGGCGAGCTCGCCCGACCCTCGATGCGGAGGCGCTTCCCGCTCGAGCGGGAAACGCCTTACCTCGGTCGGGTGCGATCAGGGGGCGAGCACGACGGTCTTCCCGGTCAGTCGACCGGCGCCCGCGTCCGCGTGTACCTCGGCCAGCTCTGCGACCGGGCGACGGTCGGCGACGTGGAGGCGGAGCTTGCCGGCGTCCACTTTGGCGACCAGCTCGCCCAGTTGGGCCCCGTCGCTACGGACCCAGAGACTCTCGCTGCGGACCCCGCGGGCGGTGTCTTCGGGAATGGGGCCTGCCGAGCTGACAGCGATCCCGCCGTCGGCGACATAGTTCGTCAACTGTGCGAGGTCCTCGGGGGAAACACGCACATGGTTCACCACCACCTGGAACGGACCACCCACCGCGTCCGGACCATCGGCAAGGCTGAGCGGGCCTTCGACCCGGACTGCGCCGTAGCCGCCGAGCCGGTCCGCGTGCTCCGGCGCGTCCACCGCGGTTACCCGCGCTCCCGCATCGACAGCGAGCTGCACCACCAGGCTGCCCACCGCACCCCCCGCCCCGTTGACCAGGACCGTCTGACCCGGCTTCAGCTCGGCTAGCTCGAACGCCAACTGCCAGGCGGCGAGGCCGGTCAGCGGCAGCGCCGCGGCGTCCGCCAACTCGATCGACTGCGGTGCCGCGGCCAGGGACTCGGCGGGAACCAGCGCGAATTCGGCTGCGCCGCCCGCGGAGTCGAGGGGCAACATCGCCACGACCCGGTCACCGACCGCCAGGCCCGTCACATCCGCGCCGAGTTCGACGACGGTGCCCGCCAGGTCGATGCCCGGCACATACGGCAGCACGATCGGGAGCATCTGCGCCAGATGCCCGGCGCGGATGTGATCGTCGACCGGGTTGAACGAAGTAGCGACGACCTGGACGAGTACCTGCCCCGGCGCGGGGACAGGACGTTCGATGTCTTCGTAGCGCAGGACTTCGCTGGCGCCGAACTCGTGGAAACGGATTGCCTTCATGGAACTGTCCTCCAGGGTGTGCGATCTCGTCGCCGCGGGATGAGGCGATCGAGCGGGAAGGGAAAGCCGAACCGGCTCAGGTCAGTTGGACCGAGCGGATGGAATTGCCCATGACCAGGCGGTCGATGGCGCTCACCGCACTGGCGGGGTCCGCAGCGGCACCGACAGTGAGCAGCAGCGGAACGAAGTGTTCGGCCGTCGGGTGGGCAACCGCGGCCCCGGGCGCCTTCCTCCGGTGATCAGCCAGCGCATCGACATCGCCGCGGGCCAGAGCATCGACCGCCCACTCATCGAAAGCTGCTGTCTCGGCGACGAGCTCAGGATGGCGGAAGACGGCGAAGCTGTGTGTCATGAAGCCCGAGCCGAGCACGAGGATGCCTTCTTCGCGTAGGGGCCGCAGACGTGCGCCGAGTTCGAGGAGCACGCGGGGATCGAGGCCGGGCAGCGAGAGCTGTACGACCGGGACATCGGCAGCGGGGTACATGGCCATGAGCGGGATGAAGGCGCCGTGGTCCAAGCCGCGGTCAGCGAATTCGTGCACGGGCGCGGGGCCCAGCAGACCGGCGATTCGGCGGGCGAGGTCGGTGGCGTCCGGGGTCGCGTAGGGAAGGGTCTTGTAGTGGGGGTCGAAGCCGCTGAAGTCGTAGTAGAGCGGAGTGCCTGCCACGGCCGCGGTGACCGCGGCTGGTGCTTGTTCCCAGTGGGCCGAAACAACAACGATGCCACGGGGTTTGGGCATCGACTGAGCCCAGGCGAAGAGGTCGCCGAGCCACTGCGGATCGTCGAGGGTGAACGGGGCACCGTGGCTGACGAACAGGCTCGGCAGCGGCCCGTCGGCCGGACTCCACAGGAGTTGTTCGCGCGCCTGTGGCATAACACGGGCGAGCAGCTCCGTGTAGGCGGCAGCAGGCTTGCCCGAAGCTCGGCCGTTCGCGGAGAGGCGGCGGCTGGTTGTCATCAATATCAGCTCCTTAAGTTGCCCTGGAAAGTATTTTCACTTGCCTAGGCAAGTACCAACGTAGCGCACGATTACTTGCCCAGGCAAGTACGTGTTTCCTGGGCAAGTACGATGAGCGCATGAACACCCCGTCACCCTGGCTCGATGAGGACCAACAGGAGCTGTGGCAGGCGCTCCTCACGGTCGTCACCGCCCTCCCCGCAGCTCTCGACCGTCAGCTACAGCGCGACGCGGGCATCTCCAACTTCGAGTACGGGGTGCTGGCCAGGCTGTCGATGGCCGACGACGACACGATGCGCCTGAGCGACCTCGCCCGGGTCTGCGACAGCACCCAGCCCCGGCTGTCGAAAGCCATGGACCGCTTCGAAGCCCGCGACTGGGTCACCCGCCGACCCGACCCCAGCGACGGCCGATACACCTTCGCCACCCTCACCGACGGCGGCCGCCGCAAACTCGCCGACAGCGCCCCGGAGCACGTGGCGCAGGTGAAGCGGCTCGTGTTCGATCCGCTGACCACCGCTCAGCGCCGCAACCTCGGGACCGCGCTCACCCGCATCGCCGCCACCGTGCGCGGGGAACTCGAACGAGGCTGAGCCGCCTGGGGCCTCCCTCCCCCGCATCAACCCGCGACATCCCGAAGCAGACCGACGCCGAAGACCCGGGCCGCGGCTGCTCAGACGATCGCGGCCGAGACCCTCGATGAAATCGCCGACAGGAGAACCGTTTCCGGGCCATGCCGCGAACCGATCACCTACCAGGGGCGACCTCCTGTTCAGCTGAGCGCACGAAAGATCGAGGCTAGGCTTCGGTCACGACGGCACGATGTGATCGATCAGCAGGAAGAAAAATCATGAAATTCGGTATTCTCTTCGCGAACACGGGGACGATGGGTGAGCCGGCAGCTGCGGCCGACCTTGCGAAGACGGCCGAGGGGTTGGGGTTCGAATCCTTGTGGGCCAGTCAGCACGTTGTCATTCCCTCCGGCTATACGTCACCCTGTCCATATACTCAGAACGGTCGAATGCCCGGCGGCGATGATATGTCGATCCCGGATCCGCTGGTATGGCTCGGCTATATCGCGGCGGCTACGGACACCATACGACTGGCCACCGGCACGATGATCGCTCCCCTGCTGAATCCAGTTGTACTGGCCAAGCAACTCGCCACGCTCGACCACCTCAGTGGCGGACGGGTCGAGTTCGGCATCGGACTGGGCTGGCTGAAGGAGGAGTTCGAAGCCGTCGGCGTACCCTTCGAGGATCGTGGTGCGCGCGCGGACGAATACATTTCAGCCATTCGAGCACTGTGGACACAGCCGGTCGCAAGCTATCACGGCAAGTACGTCGATTTCGACAAATGTATCCTGCGCCCACAGCCTGCCCAGAAGTCGATACCCGTTCATATCGGCGGCAATTCCGTTGCCTCGGCCAGGCGGGCGGGGAGTTATGGCGACGGATTCTTTCCGATGACCAGGGAAGCCGACACCCTGAAGTCCCTGCTGATCGAGATGAGAAATGCCGCGGTAGCGGCAGACAGGGATCTGGACGATATCGAGGTCACCGTCAGCACAACCCTCATCGGAAAGAACTCCCTTGCAGAACTGGACACTCTGCGCAGCCTCGGCGTAAGTCGGGTATTAGTTCCCGCAGGGCTGTTCTGGGGCGACCCGGCAGCGGCGATGCAGCGGTACCAGACGGATGTCATGGCTCCCTTCAACGGCCGTTGACGCGTCCTCCGCCTATCGAGATCGCTTGGGCCACCGCACATCCGCACGTTCGGATCTAGGCGTACGAGCAAGCCGATCACCAGGGTCGACGGCCGCAGAGACATACACCCACGGGCCCACCTACCGCCGGAACGTCGACTCGAACCATGGCGGCGGGCCGACCAGCGCGCTACGATTCAGGAAATCACGTCAAGGGGAGGATTCATCATGGCTCGGCTTCGGTTCGGGTACTTCATCGCACCTTTTCATCGCGCGGGTACGAACCCGACACTTGCGCTACAGCGCGACCTCGATTTCATCGAACATATCGACGCACTCGGCTACGACGAGGCGTGGCTGGGCGAGCATCACTCGGCGGGGAGCGAAATAATCGGTTCGCCGGAGATCTTCATCGCCGCTGCTGCACAACGAGCCAAGAGAATCCGATTCGCCACCGGCGTCATCTCCCTCTCGTACCACAACCCATTGTGGGTCGCCGACCGGCTGATGCTGCTCGACCATCTCACACACGGCCGGTTGATCGGCGGGTTCGGTCCGGGTTCACTTCCGACAGATGCCGGAATGATCGGTTTGAGCCAAACGGATACGCGCGAACTCCTCGAGACGAATCTCGACATCGTCGTCCGTCTACTGGCCGGCGAAACCGTCAGCGCCAAAACGCCGACACACGAATTGTGCGACGCCCGATTGCAGCTGGCCCCCTATTCCGATGGCGGGATACCGCTGGCCGTCGCCGCAGTCTCCTCCCCCACCGGCGCGCGGCTGGCCGGAAAGCACGGGATCGGCCTGATCTCCATCGGCTCGACGCTGACACTGGAAAGCTTCAACGCCCTCCAGTACCACTGGGATATCGCCGAGAAACAGGCCGCAGCCTTCGGCACCCGGGTCGATCGAAAGAATTGGGCGCTGGCCGGGCCGTTCCATATCGCCGAGACCGACGAGCAGGCCCGCGAGGACGTCAAGTTCGGCATCGAGTCGTGGTTCCGCTATTTTCAGAAGGTGGCTGCCTTCCCCCACCTCACGGTGCCGGGGGAGAAACTCGACGAGATGATCGACATCATCAACAACCTCGGGGTGGGCGTCATCGGCACGCCGGAGCGCGCTCGGGCACAGGTTCAGCGACTGTGGGACCAGTCCGGTGGGTTCGGCTGCATGCTGCAGATGGCTCACGAATGGGCGAATCCCGCGGCCACCAAGCGCTCGGCTGAGCTCTTCGCCGACGAGGTGATGCCGCACTTCCAGGGCCAATCGCAGCCGACACTGGATGCTGCTGCCCGGGCGGCACAGGTGCGAGACGAACTCGCCCAGCAGCACCAGGAGGTCATCGATCAGATGACGAAGAAGTACCACGACGAAGCCGCTTCGTAGCCGGTCCGGTACACGACGGGTCACAGCAATCCTCTTGCAATGCGCGAAAGAAGGCCACAGGTGCCGCCTGAAGAAATAGAATTCGACCCTTTCTCGGAAGACTATTTCAACGGACCGTTCGAGACGTATCGCCGGTTGCGTGAAGACGCCCCGGTCTACTACAACGAGAAGTATGACTTCTATGCTTTGAGCCGCCATGTCGATGTCGCGGCCGGGCACAAGAATTTCGAGACGTATTCTTCGGCTGAGGGCGTAGACCTCGGAACCGTGCAATCGGGGGAACCCCCCATGCACAAGTCGATCATCACCATGGATCCGCCCGAGCATCGCCATATGCGCGGCCTCGTCAACAAGGTGTTCACCCCGCGTGCGATCGAGGAACTGCGCCCCTTGGCCACGGACTTGATCGATCGACATCTCCACGCCGCAGATCCTGCGAAATTCGATGTCGTTCAAGACTTCTCGGCGCTGTTCCCCATCGAGGTCATCACGACGATGCTGGGTGTCCCCGACGAGCGTCGTGGGCAGATTCGGCTGTGGCTCGACGACTTCCTGCACCGCGAGCCCGGCGCGGTGAAGATCTCGCAAGCCGGCCTCCAGGCAGCCCTGCAGATGCTGGTCGTCTACTACCAGGTGGTGAAGGAGCGCAGGGCCCGGCCGCGGAACGACATGATCAGCGATTTGGTGTCGGCTACGGTGCAGCGCGAAAACGGTGAGGTCACCGGCCTGGACAACACCGAAATCGCCCAGTTCGCCCTCGTTCTGGGCGGAGCGGGCGCGGTGACCGTGACGCGACTGGTGGCCAGCATGGTGGTGTTGTTCGCGCAGCACCCCGAACAGTGGGAGAAATTGCAGGCCGATCGCAGCAAGATCCCCGCGGCGGTCGAAGAGGTGCTCCGCTACGAATCACCGACTCAATACAACGTGCGTCGCTCACGCGAGGACGTCACGCTGCACGGCGTCACCATTCCCGCCGGAAAGCCGGTGTTCTTGCTGGTCGGCGCCGCCAATCGCGATCCCGACGCCTGGAAGGAGCCCGACGTCTTCGACATCGATCGCGACCGCACCCAGGCCCTGAATCTCGGATTCGGCTTCGGCATTCACACATGTCTGGGGGCGGCGCTGGCACGGATGGAAAGCGCTATCGCCTTGCAGAGATTGCTCGACTTCATGCCACGGTACGAGGTCGATTGGGATGGCTGCCAGCGAGTGAACATGCAGAATCTCGCGGGCTGGAACAATGTCCCGGTGCGCGTACTTCCGTAGATCCCGATCACCGACGCCGACCGCACGTCGGCGTGTCCACCCGCAAGCGAGTGAGGAGAAGTGCGAATGACGTCGAGCGAAGCCGGCTCCGAAGAACTTGTCGAACGATTCCTGGAGATTATCGCCGACCACGACTACGAAACGTTCGGTGAGCTGCTGACGGATGACTGCGAGTTCACTCTCGTCCCGATCGGTCACACATGGAAGGGCCGGGAGGACGTCATCGGGGCGCTCACTGTCTCGGGCGGAACCGATTCGCACGACGGCGAGCCCACGGTGCGGATCACCAGCTGGTTCAGAAACGACGATCATGTCGTGGTCGAGTACGAGCGCAAGGCCGTTGTCCGTGGCGTCCGGCTGAACATCGACGGCTACTGCTGGATAGCACATATTCGCGACGGTCGTATCGATTCGATTCGCGAGTACATCAACCCGAGCAATCCGGGAATCGCCCTGCTCCTGAGCCTCGTCTTGAGGGCTTATCCGCGCCTCACCCGTCGCAAATCGAAGAAATAGCGCACGCTGGACGGGGGCTCCGCCTAGGCGGAGCCCCCGTCCAGGCGCACGTCAGCGCGGTTCAGGGGCGAAGTTCTGCACGGCACGCCCGGTGTCGGTTATCTGTTTCAAGATCGTCGACGGCCGAGCCAGGTCCGCGACCAAGAACTGCGAGGAGTTCTCCTCGTTCACGATGTCGTCGCCACGCCGATAGGGCGCAACGTCCGGACTGCCGGGACTGATGACGCCACACAGGTCGATGACGCTGTCCCGGAGTGCTTTTCCCTCCCGGTTGGTCAAGACCAGTCGCTGGTCCGGGCAGACGAAGGCGATCGCCGCCATCAGCCGAATATATGCCTGGTCGTCGACCTTTGTCCGGTTGCTCGATGCCATCGCGGGCCGGAGACGCGGCAGCGAGATATCGACGATCCCGCCGCGGCGGGCGAGATATGTCGCGTGGGAAACGAGTGCGATCATTTCCGATTCGATATCGTGCAGGCCGATCAAGGCACCCGGGTTCACATACTTGAACCCCGCGTCCAACCACCGGTCGAAGGACTGGATCCGCCGATCGTAGTCCGCTTTCGGGGCGCCGTCCTTACCTCCCATGAAGCGCTCGTAAGTATGGCGGTCGTACGTCTCCTGAAAGACACACATAGTCGCCGGTTCATCGCGGTCGATCCATTCACCGAGCGTTTCGATCTCGGCTGTGGTCATGCTGCCGATATTGAAATAGACGCGCTGAAACCCCATATCGAATGCCGTCCGAATCGCCCAGCCTATCCGAAAAGCGTTGACGAGCCGAGTGTATTCGTCTTCGTACTCGCCGGTCAGGAATCCGACGCCGGCCACACCCTCGTGTTCGAGCAGGATACGCAGCTGGTCCTCGATCTCGCGCTTCCCTGCGAGCTTCCGGATCATCCGCGTGTTGCTCTTCTTCATGCCACACATCTTGCATTCGGAATCACAGTGGTTCGTCGTGTACAGCGGAACGAACGTATGCAGCCGCGGTGACCGCTGGGCGATCCGCCGCTCGGCCGCGGTTCTCAATTCCTCTGTAGAGACGGAGGTGTCGCGAGTCAACGCCAGAGCCACCACAGCAGGGTCGTCGGGAAGATCGGCATCAATCTCGAGCCCCAATATTCCCCGCACGTCGATGTTCTTCGCCTTTTCCGCCGATCGGCTGAGCTCTGGAAGGTTGAATCTCCGGCCGATCTGAATATCGACAGTCATATATCTCCCCAATTCTGAATTCGTGATCGATCTCGAGTCCTACATCAATACGAGCGGCCGACCGTGAACTCCCCCACTCCCGACAACAACCGCCATGCGTCGGTATCGGTGTCCAGGACGGCGAGCGCGGCGAGCGCCAGCTGATGGTGTCGGCCTGCACATCGTTCGGTCCACTGCCTGCCCCCACAGTGCTCGATCAGGTGGATCGCCCGGGCGACTTGCGCCTGCGTGAGGTCGGTGGAGTTGTTCATCAAGGTGCGTAGCTCTGCGGCCTCCACCCCGCTCTGCCTCATCGCGGCGGAGAGCGGCATGGTCAGCTTCCGGCGGCGCACGTCGCCGCCGACATCCTTACCGGTGACAGCGGGATCGCCCCAGGTGCCGAGAATGTCGTCGATCGCCTGGAATGCGATACCCAGATACGTCCCGAAGTCCCGGAGCGCCGCTACCACGTCGGGTGCCCCGCCGCCGAGTAGCGCCCCGATCGAGGTCGAGCAGCCGATCAAGGCTGCGGTCTTCTTCTCCGACATCGCCAGAACGTCATCGACGCCCACATCGCGCCGCACCTGATAGGACAGATCGACCGCCTGGCCCTCGATCATTGTCGATGTCGCCGTCGCCAGCGCGAGGGCAGCTTCCGAGTTGCCGGTTCCGCCGAGGACGTCGAGGGCGCGCATCAGCAGGGCATCACCCGCCACGATGGTGGGTCCGACGCCGAACACAGTCCACGCGGCCGGCATATGCCGGCGTTCCCGGTCCAGGTCGACGATGTCGTCGTGCAGAAGCGAGAAATTGTGGACGAGCTCGACCGCCACCGCGCCGGGAACGGCGATTTCCGGCGTCGCACCCACCGCCTCGGCGGACAAGAGTGCCAGGCAGCCGCGGAGGCATTTGCCTGCGTCACCGTTCGCGGGTCTTCCGTCGGGATCTGTCCAGCCCAGGTGATAGGTGATGATCGGTCTGATCTCGTCGCTCAATTCCGCGACGGCCCGGCGCATACCGTCGTGGAGCAAAGCGCGGCGGTCGGCCAGTGCGGCGTGCAGGTCGGGCGCACGCGAGATCTGCGTGCCGGAGAAGGGAGTGGCGTTCATACGTATCAGTCCGATCAGATCGACAAACCCGACAGGCGCAGGCCGACCGACGGAGTCAGCGCTGTGCGATCGACCTTTCCCGAGGGCGATCTCGGTAATGTGTCCAGGATCCGGAATTGCGCCGGGAGCATGTAGTGCGGCAGCTGCGCCGACAGTTCGGAGCGCAATCCGCTGGCCGACAGCTCGGCGCCGTCCTCCGGAACCAGATAGGCGATCAGGCGCCCACCCGTGGTCGTCGCCTGCAGCGTCACTGCGCACTCCAGAATGTCCGGCCTGGCCGACAACAGCGCCTCGATCTCACCGGGCTCGACGCGGAATCCCCGAATCTTGATCTGCTGGTCGGCGCGACCGATGAACTCCAGCATTCCGTCGGCGCGATATCGAACGAGGTCCCGGGTGCGGCAGACGATCGCGTCCGGCTCCTCTGGCACCGGACTCGGAACGAAGCGTTCGCTGTTCAGCTCGGGCCGGTCGAGGTAGCCGGCCGCGATTCCGATTCCCGCCACGTACAGTTCACCCACCACACCGCGGGGGACGGGCTCGCCTGCCTCGTCCAGCACGTATACGCGAACGTTGGTGATCGGCTTTCCGATCGGCGGCGGACTGTCCCGCTCCGCCCCGGCAACGGTGGCCGAGGTGACGCGCACGCCTGCCGCGGCGTCGAAGGTCGAGGCCACGAGCGTCGTCTCCGTCGAGCCATAGCTCACCACAACCTCGAACGGCAGGTCGGCCCGCGGCCAGCGGCGGACTTGTTCACCGGCGACCACCATGTAGCGCAGCGCGCAAACGTCCGGCCAATCCAGCGACCACACACGTTCGGCGGCCGAACTCACCAGCAATGTGTGCGTTATCGCGTTCTCGATCAGCCAGTCCCGCAACCGTTTCGGATCCCTCGCGGCGTCGGTGGGTGCTGTGTACACGGTCGTGCCGTTGGCCAGGAAGGGGATCCACTCCATGAGCCCGACGGAGAATCCGGGCGAGGAGATCCAGGTGGCGCGGTCGGCGCGAGTGATGCCACAGGCGCGCTCGGTCCAGGCGATCATGTTGGACATCGCACCGTGCCGTTCCAGGACGGCCTTCGGTTTCCCGGTGGACCCCGAGGTGTAGAACACATGACAGATATCGTCCGGCTCCGGATTCAGCGGCGGAGCGCAATCCGCGGCCGAGCCGATGGTGGCGGCGTCGCCGTCGAGGCAGATGATCCTCAATCCGTGGACACCCGCCAACTGTGGTGTCATGGCGTCCGCGGTGACAACGGCCGTCGCCCCGGAGTCGTCGAGCATGAACGCGGTGCGTGAGTGTGGGTTCGCCGGATCCAGGGGTACCGCGGACGCGCCGCTGCGCAGAATCGCGAGCAGGCTGATGACGTTCGCCGCGGAACGCTCGAGCAGGATCGCCACTCGATCGCCCGGCCGAACACCTACGGCCCCAAGATGATTGGCGAGGCGATTGGCAGCCCGGTCGAGTTCGCCGAACGTCACGGTTCCTGTCGGGTCGACGACTGCCGGGCGCCCTGGGTCGGCGACGGCGAGCTCGGCGATCCTCCCCTGCAGCGTCCGGAACGGATCGTCGGGAGCAGCGGTGGCATTCCACTCGACGAGAAGGGTCTCGCGCTCTCGTGGGGCCAGGATCGGCAATCCGCTCACCGGGCGATCCGAATCCGCGAGCACGGCGGCGGCGAGCGTCGCGAAATGGCCCGCGATCAGCTCCGCGTCGGCGATGGAGCACCGCTCGGCGTGGTAGACGAGTGCACCGCGATCGATGACCACGGTGAGGTCGGCGATGTCCGTGACACCGGAATCGGATACGTCGCATGACGATCCGAACGCCGCGGTGAAGGGTACGCGCTCCGCGTTTCGCGCGTCGGGCTGGACCAGCTCGAGGAGGCTCTCGGCCGGTATGGGACCGAGAAGTTCCGGCACCTGGCCGGATTCGGCGGTAAGTCTGCCGACCAGCTCGCGGAAGGCCGGCGAGCCGGCCAGGTCGATGCGATGTGCCAGCAGACCCTGCGCCGTTGCCTCGGCAACAAGGAAATCCGTCTCGCCGGTATACCTGTGAACGAGGGCCGCAAACAATGCCAGCCAGACAGGCCGATAAGACACCCCCATGTCAATTGCGAGATCCCGGATCGAGTCATCGGAAATATCCGGAATGGGCACCGTGGCACATACATTGTTCGGGGCAGAAGTTCGCCTCGATCCGTGCGCGCGATCGCCTGGTAACGCGAAGCTGAACGGACTGTCCGCAACATATCGCCGCCATCGATCGATGGACATGATCGTGGCCGAATCGTCAGTTATGCCATTCACCGAACCACCTCCCCCTTCGACCCGAATACTAGCGGAACAGAACCGATTTCATCAACGAATCCGCCCAACGAACATCGTCACACCAGGTCGCGACCGGTACCGGCGAACGACTCACCGAAGGCGGCAAGAACCGACTGTTGACAACCCCGACCCAGCTGTAGTCCTATGCAATAGCGACTGATCGGGGGGACCGGAGCACCCGGCATCCAGCTATTACACTGCAACAATTCGGGAAGAAACGGCGGAAGCATTGTGCGGGTTAATTACAGACCGTGGAATCGTCTTTCACGACCGACAGCCGATGATGACGGCACGGCGAACAAGGGAAGAACTCGAGACGTCGAAAGATTCGTCGGGCAATTCATATCCCGGCTGATCGGCGAAGAACTGGACGACAACTACGCGAGTCTGGCACTGGTGAATCTGGGGCTGGACTCCGTCGGCGCGATCGATTTGGGTGCGGCCATCGATCAGGAATATGGCGCCGAAATCGAGCCGGCAGACATCAAACTCACGATGACGGTCGCACAGTTGGCGAAACTGATCCAACGACGCGTAGGCGGGGAGTAGACGGATGAAGCACGAGCGGTCACAGTCCACACCGATCGAATTGGGCGACGAGTACTACCGGAATCCACATGCCGCCTACGACAGGCTGCGCGACCTGGGGCCGGTACATTTCGTCAGGTTTCCCGACGGCCGCACCGGCTGGCTGGTCACCGGCTACGAGTCCGCGAAGGCAGCCTTCGCCGACACCACCATCAGCAAGGTGATCCAGTCTCCGGGTGCCCGGGCAGCACTCACCGACCACGGCGGCGACCAGCGAGTCAAGAGCGGTTTGTTCAGTGACATGATGGTCTTCTACGATCCGCCGCAACACACTCGGCTACGCAACCTCCTCACTGGGGCGTTCGCCGGACCGGCTGTCCGAAATCTGGCCCCGAGCGTCGAGAAGATCGCCGATTCCCTCCTCGCCGACATGGCCGCGGATTCGCGCGAGATTCACGACCTACTCGATTCCTACGCAATCCCCCTACCGACAATGGTCATATCATCCCTGCTCGGAGTGCCGCGCGGAGATCGCGACAAATTCCGCGCGTGGACGACCATCATCTTCTCCGGCGAGCATTCCACCGGGGACAAATTCGCGATCATGCAGGAGTTCGTCGTCTACATCAAGCAGCTGATCGAGACGAAGATCTCCGCTCCGGGGACCGATCTGCTGTCGGAACTCGTCGCGGCCAGGAATGACGATGATCGGCTGACCGATCGGGAACTGGTCAGCATGGTGTTCATGCTCCTTGTCGCGGGGTTCGAGACGACAGCACACCTTATCGGCAACTCCATCGCAATCTTGCTCGCCGATGCCGATGTCCATCGGTCGTTGTGTGCCGACCCGGGTCGCATACCGGACTTTGTCGAAGAGGTTCTGCGCTATGAATCGTCGGCCTGCGAAGCTACATTCCGATATACGACCGTCCCTATCACCCTGGGCGGCATCGAGATCCCCGCTGGGGAACTCGTCATGGTGTCGATGGCTGCCGCCGATCGTGACCCACAGCGATTCCAGGATCCCCAACGCTTCGATATGAACCGCGCGCACAATAATCACATCGCCTTCGGGTACGGCATCCACAAATGTGTCGGTGCGCAATTGGCGCGCATGGAGGCGGTCATCGCGATCACGTTTCTACTGGACCGGTTTCCCGACATTCGACTCGCCGTCGGCGCGACCCTGTCATGGCGACGAAGCCTCCTCGTCCGCGGGCTGACAAACCTGCCACTCGTCCTTTCCCCAGGCTGATACCGCCCGCAACAGCGAGTCCGGCGCGCTCAAGACGTCATAATGACCGCCGGACAGCTCGATCATCCGGCAGGTATCGCTGTACCGCAGCCATCCGTCGAGTTGGTAACGCTCGATCTCGGCATCGCGGTCCCAATGTATTGCTGTGATCCCGCACCCGAGGCGGACCGGCGGGAACCGCCGGTATCCGCGAGTTGCCGCGAGGTCATTGCGCAATACCGTCAGCGCGGCATCCACCAGCGCCGGGCGGGCTACCGCGCCGCGGCTGCGAATAACCTCCGACAGTTCGGCGCGGAGCCCGTCTTCGTCCAGATCGAGCAGGCGATCGAACGGGCAATCATGGGGAGCCACCTGACCCGAGACGAACAACATTTTCGGTGACGGCAGACCGAGCTCCTCGATCCTGACCACGGTTTCGAATGCCGGTAGCGCCCCGGAGCAATGGCCGAAAACAGCGAAAGGCACCGTCAGCCAGGGCTTCAGCGCCTCGGTGAGGTCTACCGCGAGTTGCTCGTAGGAACCGAAGTGCTGGTCACCGATCCGATTCTCCCTGCCGGGCAGCTGAATCGGGCAGATCTCGATACCTCCGATGCGCCGCGGCCATTGCGCGAACATCGAGGCGCCGACCCCCGAATAGGGAAGGCAGAACAGTCGTGCCTTCGCCGCCGGATCCGGCGGGCGCAGCAACCAGCGCGCCCCGCCGGCGACTTTCGGAGTCGAACGCGTCACGCTTCGTCCCGCCTAGGAGTCCGGACCCGGAGGTGCGTTATGCCGTTGATGAAGGAGGACCGGAGCCGTCGCGGTTCGCCGACGACTTCGACGGACTCGAATCGGCGCAGGAACTGTTCGCACACGATGCGAAACGTCAGCCGGGCGAGCGGCGCGCCGATGCAATAGTGCGGGCCGTATCCGAACGCGATGTGGCGGTTCGGGCGCCGGGCGATATCGAAGGCGTGCGAGTTGGAGAACACCGTCTCGTCGCGGTTGGCGGACCCGATCCAGGCCACGACCGGCTCCCCGGTCGCTACGGTCCCGCCGCTCAGTTGCGTCGGTCGTGTCGCATAGCGCATGAAGTTGCTCGCTGCCGACGTCCAGCGAATCCCCTCCTCGACCAGACCGGGGACGAGTGCCGGGTCATCGTGGGCCGCTTGCCATGCGTCGGGGTTTCGCGCCAATGCGAGGACTGCACCGGAAACGGTATGCGGCGTCGTGGCGTTGGCGCCCAGCAGCAGGCTGTAAGTGTTGTACATGACCTCGACGTCCGACAGCGGCTGGGCGCCTGCCTGTATCGACATGAGATGGCCGAGTAGGTCGTCGTGTCCGACACTCGCGCGCCGACACCGGATGAGCTCGGTGAAGTAGGAGAAGATCTGATGGTGCGCGACGGTCAGCGTCGCGGTTCGGGCACCGATCGCGAAATTCGGGTCCTCGGGTGCCGCGGCCATGGCAGCCAGGCGGATCAGGTCGTCCCAGTCCGATTCCGGTACGCCGAGTAGCCGGCCTGCGACCACCATCGGCAGCCGGAGCGCGCGCTCGGCAAGGTCCCATGGTCGGTCGTGGGGCACGTCGGCGAAAACGCGGTCGACGGCGTACCGGATCTCGGATTCCATCGCGTTCGTCGCCCCCGCGCTCAGCCGCTTGGCGAGCGGTCGACGCACCTCGGTGTGGCGGGGCGGGTCGCAGGAGGTCATGAGCAGGCCGGACGCGATGTCGTCGTGTCCGAGTTGCGTGATGACGGTGCCGCGTTCGGAGGTGAATGCGTCATGGTCGCCGAGCACCCTGCACACGTCGTCATATCGTGTGACGGAGCAGAACGAACGCCCCGGGGCATACTCCTGTCGGTGCAGCCGGGCGTGCTCCCTCATGTACGTCCATACGGCATGCGGGTCACCGGCGTGAAAGCCGGCATCGAGGAGGTCGACTGCGGCGAGGCCGGCCCCGTCACGAATGACACCGGCGGGCATCACGGTGTGCCGATCGTCTGATGGATCCTCGCGGCCAGCGCCGCCGGCGTCGGTTGCAGGTAGAACTCGACGGGTGAGATCTCGACATGGTGCCTGCGGTCGATGTCGTCGAGGATCTTCATGCCGACGAGCGAGTGTCCGCCCAGACTGAAGAAATCGTCGTCCACGCCTATTCCGGAGATTCCGAGGTGCTCTGCCCAGATGTCGACCACGTCCTGCTCCGTCGAGGTGAGTGGCGGTCGTGTCGCGAGACGGCTGACAACGGCGGCGACAACATCAGCCTCCTCGGCGACGAGGTAGTGATGCCCGCCAGGAAACGTTCGGACCTCGATGTCTTTTGTCGTGGCCGCGGTCCACGCATGAAGATCGGCCACGGGGCAGGTCTGATCCTCTTGTCCGCCCAAGGCGACGAAGGCCGCCTGTAGGGGCGTCAGCGTTGTTGGACGATAGGCATCGAGCAGCCGCAGATCCGAGCGCAGTGGCGGGAGGATGAGGGGCCACAGTTTCGGGTTGCGGTAGACGTCGTCGTCTCCACCGCCGAGCCGCCGCATCGCGGCGACAAGATCTTCGTCGTCGAGGCGATGGTCGTCTTCGCCATGGCGCTGATGCGGTGCGGTTCGTCCCGACACGAAGACGGTGTCGACGATGAATCCGAGATCGCGCTCGAGTCGCAGGGCCACCTCGTAGGCGATCGCGGATCCCATGCTGTGCCCGAACATCGCCATCGGAAGGTCGGTCAGCTCGGTCAGCTCGGATGCCAGCGCGTCGGCCATCGCGTCCATGTCCTCGAGACATCGCTCGGCGATGCGATCCTGTCGGCCCGGATACTGAACGACGATGGTCTCGACGCCGGCGGGCATTCTCCGCGGCCACCCTCTGAAGGCGTGAGAAGTACCGCCCGCGTGCGGAAAACAGATCAGGCGCTCTGTCGGTGCGCCATGGGGCGCGCAGTAGCGCCTGAGCCAGGTCTCCATGCTGTGCTCACCCTTCTTCCCGGGCGCGGACAGCCGCTCGCTGCCGTGCGCACCGACCACCGAAACAAGGATCGCCATGGCTTGTCGACATCATCGAGAATCCCCCCTCATGATCGCCCCCGACACCCGAATGCTAGCGCCCCGGAACGACTTTCATCAACGGTTCACCAGAATGAACATCGTCGCGCCAGGTCGGGACCGGTGCCGGCACCCGACCGAACGGCCGACCGGTGCGAGCTGTTGACAACCCCGACCCCGAGGACAGACCATATCGCTGGACACACCTTGCTCCTCGGTCATAAGGAAAGTGCCGTTGATTACAGAGGCCGTACGCGGTATCTGGGCTCGCGAGCTGGGGTTCACCGAATTCTCCGACGATGACGACTTCTTCGTTCTCGGCGGCGATTCGCTGACCATGGCCAGGATCCAGGAAGCTTTCATCGATCATTTCGACATAGAGGTACCGATGGACGAATTGTTCCGGCGGGCGACCGTCCGATCGATAAGCGCGCACCTGACTTCGCTACACCTGTACGCGCAGGTGAATTATCGCCTCGCCGAGACCCTTCGGGCCACCGACGAACAGTTCGCCTCGTCCGCACCGTCGGCAGAGGTGAGTGCGGCCGCCGGTGATCCGAGCTCGAGCGCCGCGCAGATGATCGAGGTATACCTCCGCGGCTACGCGGACCGCCCCGCCTTGGGGCACCGACGATCCGACTCGTTCGATGTCATCACTTATCGGCAATTTCATTCTTTGATCAACTGTCTACGAGCCCGGTGGTCCGCTCCGGACGGTGGCGAATTGACCGCAGGCGATTTCGTCGCCACGCTCGGATTCACCAGTGCCGACTATGCCGTCGTCGATCTGGCATGCACACTCTCCGGACTTGTCACGGTGCCGTTGCACAATACGTTCGACGCTCATCAGATCGTTCCGATCCTTCGGGAGACAGCACCCAGATTGCTCGCGGTCAGCGTTGAATCCCTGCCCGTGGCGATCGCGGCACTCGCCGAGGATTCGGCGGTAGAGCGTGTCGTCGTCTTCGACTACGTCCCGGACGACGACAAGCATCGGTCATTGCTCGGACGTGCTCGAACACGCCTGTCCGCGGTACGGCCGGAGCTGACGCTGACCTCACTACCGGACGAGATCGCCGCCGGGAAGAAGCACGCGCCACCGCCGGTGTATGTGCCCGAAGACGAAGACACCTTGGCCACGATCATCTACACCTCCGGAAGCACCGGCACGCCGAAGGGTGCGATGTTTCCGACGAGCTGGATCAAACACTACTGGCAACGATCCGTCGGCCGCCCGGACCCGACCGTCCCCGCCCTGCATCTGCAGAATCTGCCACTGAGCTTTCTCGGCGGGCGGCAATGGCTGGCATCGACCCTGTCCAACGGTGGCACAGGGTATTTCACCGCTGGTAGCGACAATTCCACGTTCCTGGAGGATCTCACGCTGGTACGTCCGACAGAATTGGTGATGGTCCCCAAGCTGTGCGGCGAAATCTTCCGGCTGTTCCAGAGCGAGGAGAGCCGGCTCCTGGAACTCGGAATCGACCAGGCGGCTGCGACCGCGGCGGCGATGCAGACGATCCGTGTCGATGTACTCGGGGGCCGCGTTGTCACAGCATGCTGTGGGGGCGCGCCGCTTTCGACAACGATCCGGGACTTCGTACAGTCGTGCCTCGGAATCCAGGTCGTCGACGGTTACGGGTCGACGGAAGCCGGGACCACGGTGACGGAGAACGGCTGGATACTGCAGCCGCCGGTGGTCGACTACAAGCTCGTCGACGTACCGGAGAGCGGCTACACGAATGCGGATCGACCGCATCCCCGCGGCGAACTGTACATAAAGTCCATCTGCGCTTTCAGCGGATACTACAAGCGCCCGGAGGACACTGCCGACGTTTTCGACGCCGATGGCTTCTACAAGACGGGCGATATCATGGCAGAAGTGGCGCCCGGCCGCCTCTCCTACATCGATCGTGCGTCGAATATCCTCAAGCTCGCGGCCGTGGGTTTCGTGTCGGTGTCCAAGCTGGAGGCGATGTACTCCGGCACTCCCGAATTACGCCAGATCTACATCTACGGCAACAGCGCACAGCCGTTCTTGCTCGCAGTGGTCGTGCCGAATCAGGATCTCGTCGACCCCGAGAACGGCAAGGAAAAGCTCTCTGCCGCACTCCGGCAAGTCGCAACGGACAATGCACTCGCCTCCTACGAAATTCCTCGTGATTTCATCGTCGAGCAGCAGGAGTTCACCCGAACGAACGGACTGCTGTCGAGTTCGGGGAAACTGCTGCGCCCGGCTCTGAAGGAACGGTACGAGAGTCGTCTCGAGTCTTTGTACAACGATCTGTGAGGGGTACATGTTCATGGAAATCCAGGAGAATTCCGCGGGTACCCGCGCGTCCGATACTCCCCAGGTGGTCCGGCCACTGGGGCCGTCCGAGCGCTGGCTCTGGATCATCGACCAGATTTCACCGATGAACGCGGTCGTCTGGGTGCATCTGCGCGGCCGGATGGAACACCAGCAGCTCGCCCTGGCCGCCGAGGCTGTGGTCGCGGAACATCCTCTGCTGAGAGTCCACGTCGAGACCGAGCCCGACGGCACGAATCCGCGGTTCGTGCCGACGGCCGATCCGCGCATCCCGATCCGGACCGTTCACGTGGCGGCAGACGACGCGCAGGCGGCCGACGCCGAGGTCGACACGGTGCAGTTGTCCGAGCGCATCGATTGGCGAACCGGCCCGCTGGCCCGAATCGTCGACATCGTCCGGGGCGGTGGCACACCGGACGAGTCGCACGACCTGATTCTGACAGCGGCGCATCTCATCACCGATGGCATGGGCATGACGTCGTTGTTGCGGCGCCTTCTCGAACACGCCGCGCAGTCGACCACAGACGATGCTTCGCCGAGAACGGCCGTACGGTCGCGCAGCCCCCTTCCGGTTCCGGAAGACCTGCTGCCTCGCCGACTACGAAGCATCGCCCGGGCGAAGGCCGTCTCGCGCGTGGATCGGGCGATCACAGCGCTGAGCAAACCGCAGTCGCTCGAACCCGAGGCCACAGTGCCTCCGAAAGAGCGCCGCACGCGGTTCATCCGGCGGATACTGCCGGCCGCGGACCTCAGCGGCCTCCTCGCGCGCTGTCGGCACGAAGGCGTCACCCTGCACGCTGCCCTGACCTCCGCCACGGCACGGGCGGTGGGGGCCGAGATCACCCCCGCCGGAGCCGGCAGGGTATCGGTCATATCGGCGATCAGCTTGCGGCACGAATTGGTGCCACGCGTCGACAACCGGGAACTCGGTTCGTACGCGAGCGGAGTGGTCGCGCATGTCGCCGCCGATCCCGCGGCCGACTTCTGGATCGCGGCGCGCAAGTTCGATCGCGATCTGGCGAGACGGCTGCGGTTCGGGCAGCATCTGTCGGCTTTCGCCGCCTTGGCCTTCATGGCTCCGCCGTCGGTCGAGTCCAGCGGGCCGCTCATCGATCTCATCGACCACAAGACGTCGCGGGGCATCGCCATCTCGAACTTCGGTCGGTTGAACATGCCCGGCAGAATCGGTGAGTGGGATGTCACCGGCGTTCAGGCGGCCGCCGGAATATCGTGTCTCAGCTGCCTGCGTTCGGTTGTGACGATCAGTGGTGGGGATCTGTACTGGAACTTCACCTTCATCGAAGGACTCATGTCGGCGGAGCGAGCCGGCCGGATCGCCGATAGGGCGGTGGCCGCGCTGACCGTCAGCCCGGTCCGGTAGGTGACGTCGCCCGCGCCGGGTGATTCGCGCCGAATTCGTGCTTTTCTCGCATGATGCGATGCAAGACCACAGCAGACAGAATCGAAACAAGCAATACCGGCACCACCGCTCCCAGATCGACCGCGTACGTCGCGAATCCCGCAGTGAGGACGAGTCGTTCGATATTCAGCATCGCGTGCGCTCGTAATGCCTGAATTCTCTGGGAGTGATCGGAACGACTCAGCAGGCGGAACGCGTACCAGCCGAGCATCGCGGAAAGGATGAGCGACGCGACGTACGCGCCGTTGTTCTTCCCCAGAAACCACGGTACGACCATCGCTGCGGCAATCGCCGCAGCGTATAAGGAACGGGCAAGTGCGACAGTGAATGTCGTCCCGCGAACCGCGGCGACGGTATCGTAACCGCCCGCTCGATCTCCCTCGGCATCTCGCAGCGTACCGACCAGGTTGGAACTGATGTCGTGGCAGCAGAATACGAACGCCGATACCAGCAGGGTCCACGTCGCCCAGGAGTGGACGGCCATCGCACCGTAGAACAGTCCGAAAGCTCCCAACGAGCCGCGCACAGCGTTACCTGAGAACCCTCGAGCCTTGAATCTCGCGCTATAGCCGAAGATTCCCACTATTATCGCCGCGGACACGGGAACCGTGCGCCAGTCGATCGCGATGCCGATCCCGATGAGCAAACCGAAACACACCATTGCGGAGACGGCCGCCTCGGTGGGTGTCAGCCGTCCGGAAGGTATCGGCCGGTGCGGCTTCGCGATCGCATCGAGATCGCGATCGAGTAGATCTCCGAGATAGTGTGCGCCGAGCCAGCCGGCGGACAGCCCGACACACGACATCGCGACCTTCCAGCCGTCGCTGTCAGAACCAGTCGAACCGACTCCGGCCAGCGCGAGCATTACCGGATACGCCAGCGTGTAGGGCCGCCACGTTTCCCAGTGCGCGGTCAGGTGAGTACGAAACCGACGCCGGTTCTCCGCCACAACGATCACAAGGAGGGGCGGGTGTCGATCCGGCGCCACGCCGAGCTCGCCTTCACCACGAACGCCGCAGTCAAGGTGGAGCTCGCGAAGGGAGTCATCGTCGGCGGCTTGCCGACCTCGTCCAAGATCCAGTACAGCGAGCCGGCCGGCCACAGCCGATCCACACCGCGAGAACCGGCGAGGTAGTCGGCCGCCCGGGCGGACCGCTCGAGGTCTTCGCTGTTCAGCAGATCCGGGACGGTGGCCAATGCCAGCAAGGCCAGCGCCGTACTCTGCGGGTCGCTACCCGCGGAACGGCGGCCCCAGCCACCATCCGGATGCTGGGTCGCTCGCAGCAGATTCACCGCGGACAGCACAGCCGGCGAATCCGGCCGCACCGCCGACAGCAGCCGCAGGCCCGCGTAGATGGCGTAGAACCGCCCGCAGTAGAAGGGGCTTGCCCAGCCCCCGTCGTGCCGCTGCACCTGTTCCAAGTGGTCGATTCCGCGCGCTATCGGACCGGCGAACCGATCCGGATCGCTCAGGTGCAGGGCGAACAACAGGCTGGGGAATACATCGGCGTCACCGGAGTCCTCCCACAGGCAATTCGTCCAAGGTTCGGGAAGTCGCCCGTCGGCGGTCCGTTCGAAGTCGGGCACCAACCATGTGCGGACCACGCCGTTCGGCCCGACGCAGTGGTCCAGCGCGAATTCCAGTGCGGGGATGCAATATTTCTCGACATCCGCTCGCAGTCCCGCCTGCGACAGAGCGATGGTGATGCAGGAGAGAGTGTCGGCGTCCGGCGGGAATTCCGGCAGGTCGGGGAAGTAGTTCCAGCCACGCCCGTCACCCCGTCGCCGGTTCAGCAGATAATCGAGTTCACCTTCGATCAGCGGTTTCGCCTGATCGCCGAGAAGCTCGGCACAATCTGTCAATACGTCGACGATAAGTGCGCGCTGGAACAGATCACCTTGCTGTTCTTCGGTATCCGATCTAAGACCGAGTTCGCGCGGTACTCGCAGCGTGTCGGTGAGATCTGTCGGCCCACCGCTGATCTGAGTGGCCAGGTGGACGATACCCGGCCACGCGATATTCTCCCAAACTGTGGCCTCGACACTGAGGTCGGTCTTTTCTCCCATGGCAGTCTCCCATCTGAACCATGCCATTTCGGTAAGCCGCTCGACGATATACAGCGGCAGCTTCCCGCCTGTCGACATTTACCGAGAGGCGCGGAATCGATGGCGCTCGAATACGAATTCCATGACGCTTCCCCCTCGCGGTGCACCTTCGTGCAACTAACAGGCGATCGTGTAGTCGGATCGAGCCCGTGACCCCCGGTCAACCGAATACTAGCGTGCCCGTTCCCCCGAGCGCCAGGGTTTGTCGAATGTTCCAGCAGTTGTCACTCATCGCCGATTGCCTTGCAGCACTTGACAACCTGTGCAATGCTGGAGCGATATGCGACGGGGGTGCACATGACGACAACCAGTGGCGACTTGCCACATCTTCGGCTTGCCTCGCCGACGCCTGCAACTCAGCCGTTCCGGAATCAACAGGTCGACTCGCCGATGCCGTTCGGCAGATATGTTCGCGCGGCACACCCGACACAATTGAGAGATGAGCCGGCGGGACGATTGTGGCCGACTCGAACGATAGACAATGCTCCGCTGTGGAGTTCGGTGGACTTGCGCGACGGTAACCAGGCATTGGCACATCCGATGGACCTGCACCGCAAAGCGAAGATGTTCGATCTTCTCGTCGGTATCGGATTCAAAGACATCGAGGTCGGCTATCCGTCGGCGAGCCAGGCCGATTTCGATTTCGTCCGCAGCATTATCGACGGAGACCGGATTCCCGACGATGTGACGATAAGCGTATTCACTCCGGCCAGGCCGGAGCTGATCGATCGGACGTTCGAAGCTGTTCGTGGCGCGGATCGCGCGGTTGTGCACCTGTGCCATGCGACAGCGTGCCTCTGGCGCGAGGTCGTGTTCGGCATGTCGATGAACGACGTCCGGCGAATGGCCGACGGCGCCGCCGAACACATGATGCGATGTGCCGACACGTTCGACCCGTCACGGTTCCTGTTCGAGTACTCACCGGAGACCTTCAACATCACCGAGCCCGAGTTCACGCTGGAGCTCGCCAACTCCGTGGCGGCCATCTGCGGCGCGCGACCCGATCGGCCGCTGATTCTGAACCTCCCCACGACAGTCGAGACGGATACGCCGAACGTGTTCGCCGACCAGGTCGAATGGATGGACCGGAATCTCGAGGATCGCGCATCGATAATCCTGTCGGTGCATCCGCACAACGACCGCGGGACCGCCGTCGCGTCGGCGGAACTCGCGTTGCTGAGCGGTGCGGACCGTGTCGAGGGCACGTTGTTCGGTAACGGTGAGCGGACCGGCAACGTCTGCCTGGCCACGTTGGCACTCAATCTGTTCAGCCGCGGAATCGACCCGAAACTCGACTTCTCGAACATCGATGACATACGGGCGACTGTCGAGTACTGCAACCAGATGCCGGTCCACCCGCGCCACCCCTACGTCGGCGAACTCGTCTACACGGCCTTCTCCGGCACCCATCAGGATGCGATCGCCAAGGGCATGGCGGCCCTGCAACAGCGCGCCGCCGATACGGACCGGGACGTGCGTTCCCTGGCGTGGGAGGTTCCCTACCTACCGATCGACCCGAAAGATGTGGGGCGTAGCTACGAGTCGATCGTCCGGCTCAACAGTCAGTCCGGCAAGGGCGGCATCGCCCACGTACTCGAGACTCGGCACGGCCTCCACCTGCCCAAGGCGCTTCGTCGCCATTTCGCCGATACCGTTCAGCTGCTGGTGGACGCCAGTGGGACCGAACTCGACCCGGATCGACTCTGGGACGTATTCCGCGCGGCATACGTCGAAGTGGAAGCGCCCCTGCTGTTCGAGCACTGCAGGAGGGAGAACAGCGGCCCCGGGATCTCCGTCATCGTTACGGTCACCGAGGACGGCAGGCTGATCGAATTCCACGGATCCGGTGCGGACCCGAGCTCCGCTCTCGTCGACGGAATGCGTCGAGCGGGGCATGACATCGACGTTGTCGACGTGACTCGTCAAGCACCGGCAGATCGGAGCTGTCCGCACGGCAACCCCGTCTACTGCGAACTGATCGTCGACCAGGTGCGGTCCTTCGGGGTCGGTCTGGACGATTCGACGACGGCGGCGGAAGTGCGCGCCATCATCAACGCGGTGAACAAGGTTCGCGGCGGGGTATCCGCAGAGCCGATTCACTGATCGCATCGCCATCACGATCGAGGACACCCTGTATGACTCTGCCCGGACACACCCTCGCGCTCCCCGACCGCCCACTTGTCCACCTCGAATTCGAACGCCACGCCGCTGCCGCTGCCGATCGAGTCGCTGTGACATGCGGCCCTGTCGTCCGGTCCTACGGTGAGCTCAACGCCCGGGCGAATCAGCTCGCGCATCATCTGCGGTCGAAATCGGTCGGGCCCGGTTCCCTGGTCGGCCTCTGCCTGGATCGGACTCCGTGCCTGATCGAGGCGATTCTCGGGGTACTCAAGGCCGGTGCCGCCTATGTACCACTCGACACCTCGTACCCGCCGGACCGGTTGCGACTGATGCTGGCGCAGCTGCCCGACATGGCCATGGTCATCGGCTCGGCCGAGACCGAGGCAATGCTCGGCCCCAGCCGCCCCGAGACGATCCTGCTCTCCGACGAGGGGCGCGATCAGGCGATCCGCGATGCACCGGTGAGTAATCCGCAGTCGGCGGTGACGCCGGAGGACCTGTGCTATGTCGTCTTCACCTCGGGCTCGACGGGGACTCCGAAGGCGACCGCGGTGCGCCATAGCGGCTGGTACAACCTGTTGAACTGGCTCGTCCTCGAATACGGTCTGGACCAGCTCTCGTCGAGTCTCGTGGTGAGCTCGTTCGGGTTCGACATCACGCAACGCAGCATCATGACACCGCTGTTCTCGGGCGCTGCCGTGCACCTGCTCGGCAGCCGCAGCTTCGACCTTTCGCTCGCCTACCGCTTGCTCGGTGAGCGTGACGTGCGAACCCTGCACTGCGCCCCGAGCACGCTCTACCTGCTGGTCGACCGGGAGATGAAGCGCGGTGGCACGGCACTGACACAGGTGGGATACGTGTTCATCGGTGGCGAAGCGCTGTCCTCCACACGGGTGTCGACGTGGGCGACGCGGCCTGGGAACACCTGCGTCCTGCTGCACCAGTACGGCGTTGCGGAGTGCACCGACGTCGCCACCTCCCACCCGATGACCGACTACCCGGGCTACGCCGCCGCGGGTGTCACGCCGGCCGGAAAGCCGGTGTACAACACCACGATCCACCTGCTCGGCGAGCACCTGGACGAGGTGGGGCCCGGTGAGGTCGGGGAGATCTGCATCTCCGGGGCAAGTGTCGGCGCCGGCTATATCAACCCGTCGGAAGAGGGGTCGGCTCGGTTCACGAAGATCGAGCGGAACGGGCTGCTGATTCCGGTGTACCGCACCGGCGACCGGGGCTATGTGACGCCAGGCGGCGAGCTCGTCCTGGTCGGCCGCATGGACTCGCAGGTGAAGATCCGCGGTCATCGGATCGATCTGGGAGAGGTCGACCAAGCCGTGCGGCGCAACGGTGCGGTCAACGACGCGGCGGTCGTCGCGGTGGCCGACGACGCCGACGATCTGCAACTGATCGCCTTCGTGATTCCGACGGCCGACGCACTCGACAAGCCTCGACTGCGCAAGGAGTTGCTCGCAGTGCTACCGCACGCGATGGTCCCCGCCGAATTCGTCGAAGTAACGGCATTTCCACTCAATCCGAACGGCAAAGTCGACCGCAAGGCCCTAGCCGCTCACGGTGTATCTCGTAGCAGCTCCTCTCCGGCATAGCGAACGGCGGGCCCGGACGGCGCCTGCTCCAGGATCACGTGCGCGTTGGTACCGCTGAGTCCGAATGACGACACACCGGCACGCCGGGGACGATCGGCGGCCGGCCATTCCCGAGCCTCGGTGAGCAGGCTCACCGCGCCGGCCTCCCAGTCGACGTGGCGGCTCGGCTTGTCCACATGCAGTGTCGCGGGCAGCACGCCGCGCCGGAGGGCCTCCACCATCTTGATGACGCCCGCCAGCCCGGAAGCAGCCTGGGTGTGGCCGATATTCGACTTCACCGAGCCCAGCCACAACGGTCGATCCACGGGGCGATCCTGCCCGTAGCCGGCCAGCAGCGCCTGCGCCTCGATCGGATCGCCTAGCGTGGTGCCGGTGCCGTGCGCCTCGACCGCGTCGATCTCGTTCGGCGCCAAGCCGGCATCGGCCAGGGCCGCGCGGATGACCGCCTGCTGCGCCGGGCCGTTCGGTGCGGTGAGGCCGTTGCTGGCACCGTCCTGATTGACCGCCGAGCCGGCCACCACCGCCAACACGGGATGACCCAACCGCTCCGCGTCCGAAAGGCGCTCCAACACAACAACACCCACGCCTTCGGAGAATCCGGTGCCGTCGGCCGCATCCGAGAACGCTTTGCATCGGCCGTCCGGCGCGAGCCCCCGCTTGCGCGAGAATCCGATGAACACCCCCGGCGACGCCATGATCGTGGCGCCGCAGGCCAACGCCATCGAGCATTCACCTGACCGGAGTGCCTGTGCGGCCAGATGGAGTGAGACCAGCGACGACGAGCACGCTGTATCGACTGTCAACGCGGGGCCCTCCAGCCCGAGGAAATAGGCGATCCGACCGGAGCCCAAGCTGAGTGTGGAGCTCTCGCCCAGATACGCCTCGGCTTCGGGCGGCGCGTTGTTCAGCAGGCGGGCCGCATAGTCCGCGTAGGTGATGCCGGCATATACCCCGGTCGCGCTGCCCCGCAGTGATTCCGGGTCGATCCCGGCACGCTCCAGCGCTTCCCACGACACCTCGAGCAGCAACCGCTGCTGCGGATCCATCGCCAGCGCCTCCCGCGGGCTGATCCGGAAGAAGTCGGCGTCGAACCCGGCCACGCTGTCGAGGAAGCCACCGGCGCGAGCGTAGGTCGTACCGGTGTGATCGGGATCCGGATGATAGAGATCGGCCAGGTTCCACCCGCGGTCTTCGGGGAATGCGCTGAGCACATCGCGCCCCTGGGTAACTATCTCCCACAGTTCGTCGGCGGAATCCGCCCCGCCGGGATACCGGCAACTGCTGCCCACGATGACAATCGGATCATCGCGGTCCGGCCGAACCATCCGGCTCGCCGACGGAGGCGTCGAGGGCCGCGGCGCGATCTCGGCCGTCAGGTGACGGGCCAGTGCCGCCGGAGTCGGGTAGTCGAACACCGCGGTCACCAGCAGCCGGACGCCTGTTGCCCGCTGGAGCCGGTTGCGGAATTCCACCGCGCTGAGTGAATCGAACCCGAGCTCTGTGAACGAACGATCGACGTGCACCGACCGCTGCTCGGACCCGAGCACGGCACTGGCGTGTTCGACGATCGACGCCAGCATCTGCTGTTCCCGTTCGGCGGCGGTGGCGCCGGTGGACACGGCACCGGCGGTCGGTCGCTCCACGTGAGCCGCTCGCCGGGTGGGCACCAGGGCGCGGACCAGCGCTGGGACATCGTCGAGCGCCGCGAGGGCGGCGGTGTCGATCCGCGCGGTCACCACGACTGCGCGCGTGGCAGCCATCGCCGTATCGAACAGTCGCAAGCCCTCCTCGGCGGACAGCGCGACCATGCCGCTTCGACTCAGCCGGGCCCTGTCCCGATCGTCGAGGTGACCGGTCATCTCGCTCGCCTGGTCCCACTGCCCCCAGGCCATCGAGATCGCGGGCAGACCCCGATGCCTCCGATGCTGCGCCAACGCGTCCAGAAAGACGTTCGCAGCCGCGTAGTTCGCCTGACCGTGCGTGCCCACCACACCCGCCATCGAGGAGAACAACACGAATGCGGCCGGATCCGCGCCGAGGGTGAGCTCGTGCAAGTGCCACGCGGCGTCTACCTTCGGCCGCATCACCGTGTCCAGCCCCGCCGGGGTCACCGCATCGAACACGGCATCGTCGAGGACTCCGGCCGCGTGAATCACGGCCGTCAACGGGTGCTGCGCCGGGATTCCCGCCAAGACGGCCGCCAGGGCGTCCCGATCGGCGACGTCACAGGCGACCAGGGTGACACTGGCACCCAGCGCCCTCAATTCCTCGGTGACGGCCTCCGCGGCTGCCGCCGCCTGTCCTCGCCTACTGATGAGCAGCAGATTCCTGGCACCGTATTCGGACACCATGTGCCGGGCCAGCAGCGTGCCGAGCATTCCGGTCCCGCCGGTGATCAGGACCGTTCCGTCCGGGTCGATCGGCCGGGGCACCGTCAGTACGAGCTTTCCGACGTGCCTCGCCTGCGCCATGAACCGATACGCCGCGGGCGCTTCACGCAGATCCCAGGTGCGAATCGGCAACGGCGCCAACGCACCCGAGTCGAACAGCGCGACGATCTCACACAACATCTGCTGCAGCCGATCCGGATCGGCCCGGGTCAGATCGAACGCGCGATAGCGGACTCCGGCGTATGTGGCTGCCACATGTTCGGGATCGCGAAGATCGGCCTTGCCCATTTCGATGAATGTGCCGCCGGGCGCCATCAGCCGCAACGACGCGTCCAGCAGGTCACCCGTGAGTGAATTGAGCACGGCATCCGCTCCGGCGGAACCGAACTGCGCGCGGCACCGGTCCTCGAATTCGAGAGTGCGTGACGAGGCGATGTGCTCGTCGTCGAATCCCATGTCCCGCAACGTGGCCCACTTGCCGGGGCTGGCGGTGGCGAAGACCTCCAGCCCCCGATGCCGCGCCAGCGCGACCGCGGCCATCCCGACACCGCCGGTCGCGGCGTGCACGAGAATGCGCATCCCCGCGCGGAGGTCCGCGAGTTCGGTCAAGGCGTAGTGGGCGGTGAGGAAGGCCGCCGGAATCGCGGCGGCCTGGGCGAAGGTCAGCCCGGCGGGAATCGGCACCACCGTACGGCGATCGGCCACCGCCACCGAACCGGCGCCGGCGAACAATCCCATCACCCGTTCTCCGGGCGCGAGATCGGTCACCTCCTCCCCCACCTCGAGGACCACGCCCGAGCCTTCGGCACCCACCGCGATGCCCGGGTCGGGGTAGGTGCCGAGCGCGATCAGCACATCGCGGAAGTTCATACCGTTGGCACGCACACCCAGGCGCACCTCGCGTGGACCGAGCCGCCGATCCGCTGCCGGCCACGGCCGCAAGGCCAGGTTGTCCGCGTCCAGCGTGCCGGTACCGAGGGTGACCAGTCCCCAGGCGGCGCTCCCGGCGGGCGCGCTGAGGGTGGACTGTCCGTTGTCCCTGATCAGCCGGGGTGCCAGTACCGCACCGTCACGCCATGCCACCTGTGGCTCGTCGACCGCCAGCGCCGCGGACACCGCGGTGTCGACCTGTGTCCAATCCTCGACATCGACCAGCACGATCTGCCCGGGATTCTCCGTCTGGGCCGAGCGCAGCAATCCCCACACCGGCGCGCGGCTCAGATCGACCACGTCCTCGCCGTGGACCGACACCGCCCGGCACGTCACCACCACGAGCGGGGCATCCGGGCCGGTCGACAGCCACCGCCGCACCCGTTCGAGCACCGTGGCGACCGCGGTCCGCGTCGATGCCGCCAGGTCGGCCGGGACACCGTGCGGCGCGTCGGGCGGTCGCACCGTCAAGACCGTCCGCGCCACGGTTTCGGTGCGCCCCGGCGACGGAAGCGGCACCCATTCGACCGCGAATTGCGATCCCGGTCCGGAGACGGTCGATGTGAACTGCGACAACGACATGTCCCGCACCGCAAGAGATTCGATCGAGGCCACCGGCGCGCCCGAGGGATCGGCCATCCGCACCCGCACCTGCCGGTCTCCGCTGCGGGTCAGCTGCACCCGCAGCGCGGTCGCGCCGACCGCGTGTATCGACACCCCGGACCAGGAGAAGGGCAGCAGCACGAACCCGTCCGCCGGCTCTAACCCGGCCAACGCGATGACCTGCACCGCCGCGTCCCACAGCGCAGGGTGGAGCGCGTACGGGCCGACGTCCTCCGGCTCCGGCAACACCACCTCCGCGAACACCTCGTCCGCGCCGCGCCGCCACGCCGCGCGCACACCCTGGAACGCCGGACCGTACTCGTATCCCCGCTCGGCGAGGTCAGCGTAGAAACACCCGATATCGGACTCGACCACGCGCGCCGGCGGCCACTGGGCCAGTTCGGGCATCGTCGGCGCCGAGGTCTGTGGCGACAACTCCCCGGACGCATGGCACACCCAGGGTCGCTCGCCGTCCTCTGTCCTGCCCTCCTCGCGCGAGTACACCGACACCGCACGCATCCCACCCTGCTGCGGACCGCCGACCACGACCCGCAGGTACGCGCCTCCCACAGCGGGCACCACCAACGGCGCGTGCAGCACGAGTTCGGCGACTACCGGACAGCCCACCTCGTCACCTGCTCGCACGGCCAGCTCCACGAGGGCCGCACCGGGCATCAGGACCGAGCCACCCACGGTGTGATCACGAAGCCAGCCAGCCGACGCCATGGCCACCCTGCCTGCCACCACCACACCACCGGAATCCGGCTGCGCCACCACCACATCCAGGAGCGGGTGACCGATCGTGGACAGCCCCGACCTGCTCGTGCCGATTCCCTTCGGCTCGGTCCAGTACGACTGCGGATCCCAGGCATACGTGGGCAGATCGGCGCGGCCGGACGCGGGCATCAGAGGTGTCCAGTCCAGCCCGAAACCGCCGACGTACAGCTGCGCCACCGCGCGATCGTGACAACGTGGACCGCTTTCGCCTCGGCGCAGGGAGCCGACCGCGACGACCGCGCGATCACACTCCGCGGCAACGGTTTCGACGGCCGTGGTCAAGCTCGGATGCGGGCTCGCCTCGACGAAGAATCGGTAGCCGTCGCCGATCATCCGCTCGATCGTGTCGGCGAAACGGACCGGCTCGCGCAGATTGCGATACCAGTAGTCCGGCGCCAGCGGCTCGGCGGGCAGTGGCTCCGCGGAGACCGTCGAGTACCAGGTGATCGAGGCCGGAAGGGCAACGATCCCCGCCAGCTCGGCAGCCAGTGGCTCCCGCAGCGGGTCCATGTCCGAGCAGTGCGATGCGTAGTTCACCGCCAGCAGACGGCAGAAGACGTTCTCCTGCTCCAGTTCGGCCAGCAGGGCCGTCACGGCCTCGCGGTCACCGGTCAGCACGGTGGAGGCGCCACTGTTCACCGCGGCCACCGACACCCCGCCACCCAGCCTCGCTTCCAGTGCCGCGGCAGGCAATCCGACCGCCGCCATCGCACCACCGCTGACGGTCGACAAGGCCCGGCTGCGCCGGGTGATCACGGCTGCCGCGGCCGCCAGCCCGATGGCACCGCCGACATAGGCCGCGGCGATCTCACCCTGGCTGTGGCCTACCACCGCGTCCGGCAGCACGCCGGCCGCCTGCCACATCGCGGCCAGCGACACCATCACCGCGAACAGCATCGGCTGCACGACATCATCGTCACGCAGCGGGGGCGCGTCCGCATCACCACACAGCACACCCACCGCCGACCAGCCGGTGTGGGGGCGCAACGCTTCGTCGCAACGTGTGAATTCGGCTCGGAACACTGGGGATTGCGACCACAGATCCCGGCCCATCCGCAGCCACTGGGATCCTTGCCCAGGAAATACGAACGCCACCTTGCCCGAGATCACCGCGTCCTCGGGCCCCACCGTGTTCGGCGCGGGCTCGCCCAGCGAGACTGCCCGAAGTCCCTCGAGCAACTCCGCACGATCGGCGGCCACGACCACTGCCCGGCGCTCGAAGTGCGTGCGGTGCAGGGCAAGTGATCGCGCCACCGACGGCAGAGCGAGGCCCGGATCCGATTCCACCAGGCCGATCAGGCGCTCGAGCTGACCGCGCAGTGCGGCATCACTGCGGGCCGAGAGGGGGAACAAGGTCGCGCTGCCCGCGCCGTCCGGTTCGACAGCCGCGGGTGGCGCCTCCTCGAGGACGACATGCGCGTTGGTGCCGCTGATCCCGAACGAGCTCACCCCGGCCCGCCGCGGCCGGCTACCGCGAAGCCACCGCGCGGGCCGATTCTGCACCGCGACACCGCTCGTCTCCCAGTCGATCCGCTCGGTCGGATGCTCGGCGTGCAGCGAAGCAGGAACTGTCTCGTGCCGCAGCGCGAGCACGGTCTTGATCACGCCGACGATCCCGGCCGCTGCCTGGCTGTGCCCGAGGTTGGACTTCGCCGAACCCACCCCCATCGGACGCCCCGGTTCGCGACCCGGACCGAATACCCTTGCCAACGCCCGCATTTCGATCGGATCGCCGAGGGTGGTGCCGGTGCCGTGCGCCTCCACGTAGTCGATGTCGGCCGCGTGCAGACCCGCCGCGGCCAGCGCCGCGCGCATGACCCGTTCCTGCGCGATACCGTTCGGAGCGGTCAGGCCCTGGCTACGACCGTCCGAGTTGACTGCCGACCCCCGAAGCACCGCCAGCACCGGATCGCCGTCGCGCACGGCGTCGTCCAGGCGCTTGAGCATCACCACGCCGCAACCTTCGCCCCACACCATGCCGTCGGCGTCGGCGGAGAACGGCCTGCACACCCCAGACGGCGACATCGCTCGCAGCCTGCTGAACTCAACGTGGGTCTCGGGGCCCACCAACACCGTGGCCCCACCCGCGAGGGCCTGATCACATTCACCCGCCCGCAGTGCCTGCGCGGCCAGATGCAGCGCCACCAGCGACGACGAACACGCCGTGTCGATGGTCACCGCCGGGCCGTGCAGGCCCAGCTGGTAGGCGATCCGGCCGGCCGCGACACTGGTCGCCGAACCGGTGCCCACATAACCGTCGAGCTGAGCCAGCGCCGCGCCGACGAGGTAGGTGCTGCTGTAGAGCCCGAGATACACCCCGGTCGACGTACCGCTCAATGCGCGAGGATCACACCCGGACCGTTCGATCGCCTCCCAGCTGGTCTGCAACAGCAGCCGCTGCTGCGGGTCCATCGCCGCGGCTTCCCGCGGCGTGATGCCGAAGAAGGCGGCGTCGAACTCGGCGATCCGCTCGAGAAATCCGCCCCGCAGTGTGTATGCCGTGCCCGCGACGTCGGGGTCCGGATGGTACAGCCCGTCGAGGTTCCATCGACCCGACGGCACCTCGCCGACTACGTCTGTCCCGTCGGCCAGCAGCTTCCAGAATGCTTCCGGATCGTCTGCTCCGCCGGGCAATCGGCATGCCATCCCCACAATCGCCACGGCACTGTCGCCGGTGTCGGGCTGTTCGTCGGCTCGTGGTGTGGCCGCCTCAGCGAGGACGGTGCCGAGGGCGGTGATAGTCGGATGTTCGAAGATCACACTCGGATCGACATCCCGGCCGATGCTTTCGGCCAAACTCGCCGTGAGCCGGACCAAACTGCTGGAGCCCAAACCGAATTCGGCCAGCGGACGATCGACGTCGATCCGGTCCTGGTGCAGGCCGGTCTCCTGCGCCACCGCGGCGATCAGCCACGCCTCGATCTGCGCCGCCGAAGCCGTGTCGGCGATGCGTCGAGTCTCCAGGTTCTCCGCTGCCGCAGCGCCTGCCGGAACCTCGACCGTGTCCAGTTCGCCGTCGAGATAGGCTGTGCGGCAAGCCCGGCGCTGGACCTTGCCGCTACTCGTCTTCAAGATCGTTCGCGGGCGGATCAGCACGACATCGTGGATGGCGATGGCGTGTTCGGTAGCAACGGCGCCGCGGACAGCTGCCCGGATGTAGTCCAGCTCGTCCGCCTCGGTCGCCGCCACTTCGACGACCAGTACCAGCTGCTCCCCGACATCGCCCGTGTCCACGGGGAACGCCGCGACGCAGCCCGGACGCACCGAGCCGTGCGCGGATTCGGCCGTCAACTCGATGTCCTGCGGGTAGTGGTTCTTGCCGTCGATGATCAGCAGATCCTTGCTCCGCCCCGCGACGAACAATTCGCCCGCGGAAAGGAATCCGAGATCGCCGGTCCGCAGAAAACGACCCCGACCGTCGACGAGGACGCCGCCGAACACCTCGGCCGTCTTGTCCTCGTCGTTCAGATACCCTGCCGCCACACTGTCGCCGGACACCCAGATCTCGCCGACTTCGCCGTCGCGGCACTCCACGCCTCGCTCGGGATCCACGATCGCGAGCGTGACACCTCGGGGCGGGTAACCCACCCCGACCACCTCACGTGACCGGGCGGGGTCGGCATCGGTGGAATGTTTCACCACTGTCGGTGCGCGATCGACCGGAGCGCCCGTCACGAGCAGCGTGGCCTCGGCCAAGCCGTAGACCGGCTGGAATGTCTCCGGCCGAAACCCCGACGGTGCGAACGCGTCCGCGAATCGGCGCAGTGTGCCTGCGCGCACCGGCTCCGCCCCGTTGAACGCCACCCGCCATCGGCTCAGGTCCAGCTGTTCTGCCAGTTCGGCGGTGACTCGCCGTGCGGCCAGTTCGTAGCCGAAGTTGGGACCGCCGCTGGTGTGCGCCCGAAAGTGCGATACCGCGTGCAGCCACCGCTCCGGCTTCTGCAGAAAGTGCAACGGAGAGAACAGAACTGCATCGACCCCCAGATACACCGTCTGCAACACCGGCCCGATCAGCCCCATGTCGTGATACACCGGCAACCAGCTGACGAACAACGAACCGTTCCACGACGCCACCCGCTCGGGGGTGTGGTCCATGGCCTCGGCGATCGCCTGCTGATTGTGCAGGAGGTTGCGGTGGGTGACGACGACGCCTCGCGGTGCACTCGTAGAGCCCGACGTGTACTGCAGAAAGGCGACCGTTTCCGGGCCCACCCCGGGATCGGACCAGGTCGACGCGATATCGCCGGGAACTTCGTCGGTCGCGATCCATCGCAGCCTCGCCAGTTCCGGCACCTGCTCGACCACCGCGCCGAGCGCATCGATGACCGATCGGGTGGTCAGCACCACCTGGATGTCGGCGTCCGCGATGACCTGACGCAACCGGCGCAACGCCCGATCGACCTCGTGCCGCTGTGGCAACGGCACCGGCACCGCCACCACGGCACCGGCAAGGCAGCCGAAGAAGCCCGAGAGGAACTCGATCCCCGGTGGGTACAGCAACAACGCCCGCCGATGCGCGAAACCCTCGGCCTGCAACCGTGCCCCGATCGCCATGGCCCGGCGTTCCAGGTCGGCGTAGGTCAGTTCATCGATGTCACCGCCGATGTCGCCCGTTTTCAGGAATCGGAAGGCGAGACCAGATCCTTGCTCCGCCTTCCGCAGCATCAACAGATCCAAAAACGAACCGAACATATGCGCACCCATTCAAATCAAGCTGCGAAAAGAGTTCGCAGTACTCACTCGGTCTCCCCGTGACCATCTCCGCCGGCATCCTCATCCAGCAGTCGGAGCAGTTGCTCTATGTCTTCCAAACTTTCCCCGGCATCCTCGTCCCCGGGATCCGATGCTTCGGTCATCTCGGTCGAGTCACCGTCGCTGATCTCACTGAACAGGTGACGGGCCAGCAGATCGATTGTCGGATAGTCGAAGACGACTCCGGCCGATACCGCGACGCCGAGCCATCGACTCAGCTCATCCGACATCCGCACGCCTTGCAGCGACGTCAATCCCAGCTCCGCGAACGGCACGGTGGTATCGATCTCCGCGCGTGGTACCGCCAGCTTCTCCGCGAGTGCACCGATGAACCAGGAACGGATTTCTCGCTCACCGGGAATATTCACCGGCCGCGAACCGGACGAGGCGCCCGACGAGTCATGACTCACTTGGATTCCTCATTTCCGAGGGCGATGCCACGCCAATAGCGTTGCCGCTGAAATGCATACGTGGGCAATGCCACCGTGCCCCGCCGTCCGAAGACGGCTCCCCAGTCGACCCGGATCCCTCGAATCCAGCCGCCCGCGACGCCCCGAAGAAGCGCATGCGGTGCGTCGAATCCGATCTCGATGAGGGTGGCTCCCGGACGTGCCAGCACGTCGCGCGCCGGCTCCGGGGTGTACAAGGAGCCGAACGGCCCGGCCGGTTCGCCCGAGGCCGCGAACGATATCGACGGCTCCGCGAGAGCGAAATCGGCCAGTGCCGTGGGCAATTCGTCCGCGGTCGCCAGCGTGCAGGCATCCTTGAACGACAAAACACCAGCGACATGAGCAGCGGTGATCTCACCCAGCGAACTGCCCATCACACAATCCGGCCGCACACCCCAGGATTCCAGCAACCGGACCAGGGCAACCTCCACCGTGAACGGCGCCGCCGGCTGTTCACCGAACTCAGCAGTGACAGCGTCGAACGCGGCGGCGAAAACCGGAAATTCCTCGTACAGCAGCTGTCCCGCACCGGTATCCCGTCCAGCGAAGTGGAAGGTCGTCGTCGCGTCGACTGCCGTTCGGCCGGTGAGAAGCCCCGTCACGGTGGAACCTTCGGCCAATGCCGTCAGTCCGTCAACGAGTTCTTTCCTGTCCCTGCCGAGGACAACGGCCCGGTAGTCGAACGCCGATCGTGTCGTCGCCAGCGAATAACCGATATCGACCGGATCCAACTCCGGGTGCCGCTGCACATGAGCGAGCAGCTTCGCCGACTGCGCCATCAGGGCCGCGTCACTCTTGGCCGAAATCACCCACGGAATCACCGAGAGCACGGCCGAATCTGTCGCGTCGACAGGAACGCCCGAGGGAACCTGCTCGAGAATCACATGCGCGTTGGTGCCGCTGATTCCGTAGGACGATACTGCGGCCCGGCGCGGCCAATCATTGTCCGGCCACGACTGTGTCTCGGTAACCACGTGCACGCCCCCGGTCGACCAGTCCACATGGGGGCTGGGTTCATCGACATGCAGCGTCGACGGCACTGTCTCGCAGCGCATCGCCTCCACCATCTTGATCACCCCCGCGATCCCGGAAGCGAGCTGTGTGTGGCCCATGTTCGACTTGATCGATCCCAGCAGCAACGGCCGATCCTGCTGCCTGCTCTGTCCGTAGGTCGCCAGCAATGCCTGTGCCTCGATCAGGTCCCCCAGCTCGGTACCGGTCCCGTGTCCTTCCACCACATCCACTTCGGCGGCCGGCACCCCGGCGTTGGCCAGCGCCGCGCGGATCACCTGCTGCTGAGCCAGGCCGTTCGGCGCCATGAACCCGTTCGAGGCACCATCCTGATTGACCGCCGAACCACGCACCACCGCCAGCACCTCGTGCCCGAGCCGCCGTGCCTGCGACAAGCGCTCCAGCACCAGCATTCCCACGCCTTCGGCGAAAATCGTCCCGTCGGCGCCCGCCGCGAACGATTTCACCCGCCCGTCTGCGGCCACTCCGAGACCGCCCTCGAACAGCGCGAAGACTCCCGGCGTCGCGAGGACCGAACCGCCCCCGGCCAGCGCCATCGCGCATTCGCCCGAACGCAGGGCCTGCACGGCCGTATGCACGGCCACCAAACCTGACGAACACGCGGTATCCAGGCTTATCGCAGGCCCTTTCAGGCCCAGGACGTACGAGATCCGCCCCGAGGCCAGCGCCGCGACACTTCCGGTCAGATAAGCCGTCGAGTCGGTATCGGCGTACTCCCCCTGCGCCTCCAGGGATCCATAGCCTTGGTCATTGCCCGCGCCGACATAGACGCCGGTGTCGCTGCCGTGCAACGTCCGTGGATCGATCCTGGCGCATTCGACAGCCTCCCACGCCGCTTCCAGCACCAGGCGCTGTTGTGGATCCATCGCCGACGCCTCGGGTGGCGTGATCCCGAAGAATTCGGCATCGAACTCGCCAGGCGCGGTGAGGAATCCGCCGGAACGACTCCGGATCTTGTCGAAATCTATGGGCCCGAGACCATGTCGGACAAGGTTGTCCCACCCGCGATCCGTCGGCCAATCCGTGATGACATCGCGACCGTTCAGAACGGTCTCCCACAGGTCCTGAGGTGATTCGATGCCACCTGGATAGCGGCAGGACATGCCGATGATCGCGATCGGCTCGCGCGACTTCGCCTCGATGTCCCGCAAGCGCTGGCGAGCCTTCTGCAGGTCCTTGACGGCCTTCTTCAGATAGTCCCGGAGCTCGTCCTCCCTCACTGCGAAAGACCTCTCAACTCAGTTGAACGTCGGATCGGAACGGTCCAGATACTCGAATATGGCGTCGTCTTCATCAAAATCTATGTCCTCTTCCGGATCGACCTCACGACTCACAACGACGCTCTCCGGCAATGTCGCCCTGACTCTCCTGGCCATTTCCTCCATACGATCCGCGAAGATCCGGAGGTCTTGATCTTCGAGATCCCCGAGTAGCGAGGTCTCGGCGAGTGAGTCGATCTGACCGAGTATTCGTCTTGCCGGGTTGTCGTCGGGCGCGAGATGCTCGCCGATGTAGCGAGCCAATGCCGAGGGAGTCGGATAGTCGAAGACGGCGGTCGCCGACAGCTTCACACCGGTCGCGGACTGCACTCGATTGCGGAACTCGACCGCGCCGAGCGAGTCGAATCCCAGGTCGGCGAAGGCGGAGTCGGCGGGGATGTCGTCGGGAGAGCCGTGCCCGAGCACAGTGGCCGCGTGCGAGCGGATCGCGTCGAGGAACAGTCGTTCCTTGTCGGCGCGGCTGAGCCCGGCCGATTCAGCCAGCAGCTTCGAGACGGTACCCGAATCGCTGTCGGAAGCTCGTCTGGTTACCCGGACCAGTCCGCGCAGCAGCGGCGGAATGTCGTCCACGTCGACAATCCGCCGGCGAATCGCCTCCAGTTCCATGGGGGCAGGCACGGTCGACGGCAGACCCGTGGCCATCGCCGCATCGAACAGGGCCATGCCCTTGGCGTCCGAAATCGGCGCGAAACCGCCACGCCGCAATCGCTCGAGATCCGCGTCCCGCAGGTGCCCGGTCATCCCGGTGGGCCGCTCCCAGACGCCCCAGGCCATGGCGGTCGCCGGCAAGCCGAGCCGCTGGCGGTGGTGCGCCAAGCCGTCCAGAAAGGCGTTCGCCGCCGCGTAATTCGCTTGGCCGGGACTGCCGAGCACCCCCGCCACCGAGGAGTACATGACGAACGCGTCCAACGGCAGATCGCGAGTCGCCTCGTGCAGATTCCACGTGGCATCCACCTTGGGCAGCAGCGCCCGCTCGACATGCCCCGGCGTCTGCGACGAGAAGACCGCGTCGTCCACCACACCCGCTACCTGAACGACTGCCGTCAGCGGGTGCGACCGATCGATACCCGCCACCAGTGATCGGACCGCGGCAGGGTTCGCCATGTCGCAGGCGACCACCTCGACCCGCGCGCCCAGTTCCGACAATCGCGAAGCCAATTCGCCGACCCCCAGGGCGGCAGGCCCGCGGCGTGAAGTCAGCACCAGATGGCGCACACCGCACTCGGCCACCAAATGTTCGGCCAGCCTGCCTCCGAGACCACCGGTGCCACCGGATATGAGCACGGTCCCCTCGGGGTTGCGGCTCCTCGGTATCGACAGGACGTTCTTTCCGACGTGTCTGGCCTGACTCAGGAACCGGCATGCCTCCGGCGCCTGACGCACATCCCACACCGTGACCGGCACCGGCCGCAACGCACCGGTGTCGAACAGGTCGGCCACCTCGACCAAGATTTCGTGAATCCGGTCGGCGCCCGCCTCTGGCAGCATGAACGCGCGGTATTCGACGCCGGGATACCGCGCGGTGATCTGCTCCGCCTCGCGGATATCGGTGACGCCCATTTCGATGAATCGGCCACCGCGTGACAGCAGTTCCAGCGAGGCGTCGATCTTGTCGCCGGTCAGCGAATTGAGAACCACGTCGACTCCCGAGCCGCCGGTGTTCCGGAGGAATTCGGCGGAGAAATCGGTGCTCCGGGTATCGCCGATCCGATCGTCGGAAAATCCCGCGGCACGCAGGGCATCCCATTTCGGAACGCTCGCCGTCACGTAGAGATCCAGTCCCCAATGGCGCGCCAGCTGCACAGCGGCCATACCGACACCGCCGGTCGCCGAATGCACCAACACCGACTCGCCCGGCGACGCCTGCGCCAGATCCCGCAGCGCGTAGACCGCGGTCGCGAACACGACGGGCACTCCGGCCGCTTCTTCGAACGTCAGCACTTCGGGAAGACGAACCATCATCCGCTGATCCGCCACCACCGTCGACCCGATCCCCGCGAAGATGCCCATCACCCGATCGCCGGGCGTCAGATCCACCACATCGTCGGCCACCTCGAGCACCACACCGGCACCCTCGCTGCCGACCGGGGTGTCCGCAATCGGGTACATCTCCAACGCGATCAGCACATCACGGAAATTCAGGCCGACCGCACGCAAGCCGACCCGAACCTCACCCGCCCGCAACGACGCAGGCGACGAATCATGGGAAGCGGCGATCATGTTGTCGCCGTGCAACGTCCCTCGCCCTCGCGTCACCAGCTGCCAATCGCCGCCGGCGGTGACAAGCTCCGCGGAGCCGAGGACATCTGCGCCGACTCGTACCAGCCGTGGCACGAGTACCTCCCCGTCCCGCACGGCACTCTGATGTTCGCCGCCATGCGAGATCGCGGCGACGACCCCGGTGCGGTATTCCGCAGGATCCCCGACATCGACCAGGACGATCCGTCCGGGGTTCTCGTTCTGGGCACTGCGGACCAGCCCCCACACGGCGGCGCCCACCAGATCATCGACATCCTCGACGCGATGCGTCGCGACCGCACCCGAGGTGACCACGACGGCCGGCGGCGAATCCACCGCCTGCGAGTTCTGCAACAGCGCCAGGACGTCGGTCACACCGGTGCGCACCTGTCGGGCGCCCTCCGCACCGATCTCGGCGAAGAAGCACCGCGCCACCAGGTATTCCCGGCCGTGGACTACGCACCGCTCCAACGGCAGGCCGGTCTCGTCGGCAACGGTCGTCCACTCACCCTGCGGCACAACGGCTTCCTTGGACGGAGCCGCCAACCAGTTGGTCGTGAACAGTGCGTCACCGACCGAAAAGCGCTGCGCCGCCGCACCGAACGAGGCGGGTGAAACATCTCGAACCGTCAGCGCTCCCACCCGCGCCACCGGTCCCCCCGCCGGATCGGACAACTCGATCTCGACACGATCGGAACCCACGACCCGCAGTCGAACCCGCAGATCGGTGGCGCCGACAGCCGACAGCGAAACGTCCTCCCAGGAGAACGGCAGGCGGACATCTCCGGCGGCGGTTCCGGCACCGAGCGCACCCGTGACCAGCAGCGCGTGCAGTGCGGAATCCAGCAATGCCGGATGAATGCCGAACCCTTCCACCTCCGCCCGCGCATGCTCCGGCATGCTCACCTCGGCAAACGTCTCGTCCCCACGACGCCACACCGACCGGAGACCCCGGAAGACCGATCCGTATTCGTACCCCGCCTCGGCCAGATCTTCGTACACCTCACCCAGCGGGACCGCCGACGCACCAGCGGGTGGCCACTGCGCCGAATCGCCCGAACTTCCGAAACCCTTACTCTCCGAACGCAATACGCCCGTCGCGTGGCACACCCATGGCGCACCCGAGCCGTGGCCGGGGACCTGGGGGCGGGAGAACACCGTCACCGACCGCTGCCCGGACCCCGTCGGCTCGTCGACGGCGACCTGCAGCTCGACCGCGCCCGAGTCCGGCACCACCAAGGGCGCCTGCAAGATCAGCTCCTCCACTACCGGAGCCTGCACCACACTGCCTGCGTGCAGCGCCAACTCCACGAACGCCGTCCCCGGCAGCAAGATCGCACCACCCACCCGATGGTCGGCCAGCCACGGATGCGTCTGCAACCCCAACCGCCCCGACAGCAACACCCCGCTACCGGCGGCCAGATCGACCACCGCACCCAACATCGGATGACCCGCCGCGGATAGACCGGCCGCGCCGACATCTGTAGTCGTACTCTCGTTCAGCCAGAACGACTTTCGCTGAAAGGCGTACGTCGGCAGGTCGACCCGCCCGGCACCGGTCCCCGCGAAGACAGCCGACCAATCCACACCGACACCGACCACATACGCCTCCGCCACACCGGTGACGAAGGCCGTGTCGGCGTCACGGTTCAGCCGGAGAATCGACGTGACGACCTGCGGTGGCGTGGCGTCGCCCGCAGCCGCGAGACTTTCCCGCGTCATCACGGAAAGCGCGGTGCCGGGGCCGATTTCGAGGAAACTGCCGGCGTTGCCACCTCGGCCCAGGTATTGGGCGCCCGACATGAATCGGACGGGGTCGCGCAGATGCCGAACCCAGTAGTCCGGTGAACCGAGCTGGGTGGGGTCCGCGGGCTTTCCGGTGAGGTTGGAAACGACTTCGATGCCGGGCGCGTGAAAATCGAGGCCGCGGCAGACCGCGGCGAAGTCGGCCAGGACGGGGTCCATTCGCCGGGAATGGAAGGCGTGGCTGGTCCGTAGTCGCTTCGTCTGTTTTCCGGCGGCTGCCAGCGCCTCTTCGAATTCTCCGACCGCGTCGTCGTCGCCGGAGACGACCACCGAGGTGGGTGCGTTCACCGCCGCTATGCCGAGCCTGTCTCCGTAATCCGCCAGCAAGGGTGCCACGAAATCCTCCGCCGCCGATACCGACATCATCGAACCGCCGGCGGGCAGGGATTGCATGAGCCGACCGCGTGCGGCTACCAGGGTGCAGGCATCCTTCAGCGGCAGGACACCGGCGATATGGGCGGCGGTGATCTCGCCCAGCGAATGCCCCATCGCACAGTCCGGCCGCACATTCCAGGAATCGAGCAGCCGGAAGAGCGCCACCTCCACCGCGAACAGTGCGGCCTGCGTATACACGGTCTGATGCAGCAACTCGGCGGTGCCGGAGCCGGGGTCGGCGAAGATCACCTCGCGCAGCGAAGTCTCGAGTTCTCCGTCGAACTCGGCACAGATGGCGTCGAACGCCGTGGTATAGACCGGATACCGATCCCAGAGCAGGCGCCCCATACCCGACGATTGGCTGCCCTGGCCCGGGAACAGAAAAACGGTCTTGGCCCCGACCGTCGTACGGCCGGTCACGAGTCCGGGCGCGGTGGCGTCCTGGGCCAAGGCCGTGAGTCCGGCGACGAGTTCGTCCTTGTCCCTGCCCAGAACGACAGCCCGGTGATCGAACGTGGATCGCGTCGTCACCAGCGAATAGCCGATATCGACCGGGTCCAGCCCGGGGTGTCGCTCCACGTGAGCCAGCAGTTTCGCGGCCTGCGCGGTCAACGCGGCAGCACTCTTGGCCGAAATCACCCACGGAACGACCGGCACCGCAACACGGTCGGGCCCGCCCCTATTCGCCATCGACACCCGGCCGACCCTCCCCGACCAACTCCAGGAAAATCGACACCCAATCCTGGAGCAGCGACCTTGCCTCCGCTGCGTCGATCCGGGCGGCGTGGTAGATCACCCGGAACGAGATCTCGGCGCCGGGAATCACCATCACCCAGAGCGGGACGTTCGATCGGAGGTGAACGTCGACATCCTCGAACGACACATCGGCGAAGCCGACGTCCAGACCTTCGTATGCGTGGACCGCGACCGACACCGCGGTCTCGAACAGTGGACGCCCCGCGGGCACGCCCGACCACTGCGCCAGGTCAGGCGGTGCGACATGCTCGAAACTCCTGAGCGAGGTGACATGGGACTGGAGTTGTCGCAGCAATTCTCCGGTGGGAACCGACGGATCGAAGTGAACGCGCAGCGGGACCACGTTCGAGAACGCACCGACGATCTGCTCCATGCCGACCGAGGGACCGAACCTCCCGGATACGGCCGCGCCGATGGTGACGTCCGATTCGCCGCTGTGCCGCTCGACGACGCCTGCCCACGCCCCGTAGGCCGCGGTCGCCAAAGTTACGCGCTGAGCACGCAGGCTTTCGGTGACGTGTGCCGTCTGCGCGGCGGTGAGTCCGACGGCGACAACCGGCTGCGCGTCTCCCTCCCCGGAGGCTGCGGGGGCTTCCGCGGGACGAATCTCCTTCAGCGCGTTGGACCTCATGCCGTTCAGCTCGGCGCGCCAGAACTCCTCGGCGGAATCGCCGTCGAGTTCGTGAACCCACGAAATGTAGTCCCGGAACGGCCGAGCGGCCTTCGGCGCGCTCAGTCTTCCCGCCTTCAGACCTTGGTATCGGGCGGCGGTTTCCGCGACGACCATGGCGAAAGATGTGCCGTCGAGGAGCATCCGATGATGCGTCCACACGATTCGGTGGCGGTCCTCGGATACCTTGACGATCGTGATCCGAACGAGGGGCGCCGAGGCGAGGTCGAAGCCCTGCCCCCGATCCCGGGCAATGAATTCGCTCTCGCGCTTCCCCCCATCGTGGCTGTCCGATGCCGTCACGTCTTCGACGACGAACGGAATTGTCGCGCTGCGGCGAACCACCTGAACAGGCTCGGCATCCCCGTTCCACGCAATCGACGTTCTCAAGGCAGGGTGCCGGTCGACCACCCGCTGTGTCGCATCGCGAAACAGTTCGACGTCGAGTGGGCCGACCAACGTCGCCACCAACTGTTCGAGGAAGACACCGGCGCCCCCGTCTGCGAGCACGTATCGCAGCGTGTCCTTCTGTACCGGAGACAGCGGATAGATATCTTCGATCTCGCTGACGGGCACGGGTGTTCCCGGTCGATGTCCGCTCAGCTGACCGGCGATCCCGGTGAGTTCGCGGTCGGTGAACTTCGCCGGTGTGCCTGTGTCGGCGACCGAATCCGCCGCTTGCGCATCGGGTGTGGCCGCGCTCTCGCTGCCCTCACTCGACAACGACCGCTCGTACACGGCCCGCGCCAGCAATCGGATCGTCTGATTCTCCAACAGATCCTGTGGTTCGATATCCGCCCCGGACTCCAGCGCTCGTCGGACGAATCCAACGGCCATGAGCGAATCGACGCCGAGATCGAAGAAGTTCGTGTCGAGATCGAGGTGGTCTACACCGATCACTTCGTTCGCGATCTCGCTGAGCATGATCTCGATCGCCCGGACGCCGCCCACGTCTTCGGCGTTCTCGCTCGGGGCCGAGACCCGTCCGGACACGTCCCGCTTCGGTTCGGTGGCGTCGGCTCCTCCTGAGTCGCCGGTGACAACGTGGGCGGCGTCGATCCAATAGCGGTCACGTGCGAACGGATACGCCGGCAACGAAGCCCAGCGCGGAGCGGCGCCCGAATACCGCGGGGACCAATCGATACCCACTCCGGCAGTCCACAGCAGGCCGAGTGCGCCGAGGAAGACGTCGTGATCGTTCGCGTTCTCCGACGGTCGGCGCATGAGGCGCACAACGTGATTGTCCTCGGTCCAGCTCTGGTGCCGCTTCACGGATGCGCTCAGCGATCCGCCGGGTCCGACCTCCACGAACACGTAGCCTGCCGTGTCCAGGGCATGTTCGATATTGTCCTTGAACCGGACGGTAGCGCGGATACTCTGCGCCCACGTGGCCGGATCGGTCGCTTCCACCGCTGACATCCACGAACCGGATCTGTTCGACAACAACGGGATCTTCGGTTCGGCGAGCGGCAGGTCCCGGAGTGCATCGTGGAACTTCGGCACCACTGGCTCCATCAGGCCCGAATGGAATGCGTGCGAGACATCCAATCGGCGGGTCAGAATTCCCCGGCCCGCCGACCAGCGTTCGAACTCCTCGATGCGCGGAGTCGACCCCGATACCACGCATTGGTGCGGGTCGTTGATCGCGGCGACATCCAGCTCCGGCCCCAGCCCGTCCTCGATCCCGCCGACCGCAGACGCGACAGCGAGCATCGCGCCCATCGGCGCGGCATGCATCAGCTCAGCGCGCGCGACCACAGCCCGGATCGCCGTGCCGAGATCGAAGACACCGGCTACCGTGCCTGCCACATATTCACCGATGCTGTGCCCGACCAACGCCGCGGGCCGGACGCCGTACGACTCCAGGAGCTTCGCCAAGGCGTACTCGACGCTGAAGATCGCCGGCTGCGCGTAGCAGGTCCGGTTCAATTGCGTGGTGTCCGAGCCGAATACCGCCGAGCGAATATCGCGACCCGACAGTCTGTGGAACTCGTCGACACAACGGTTGAAGGTCTCGGCGAAAACCGGCTCCGATTCCACCAGGTCCCGGGCCATCCCCAGGTGCTGAGTTCCTTGGCCGGGGAACAGGAAGGCAACCGCTGCGTCCGGGTCGAGCACGATCTTGGGCTCGTTTCCGCGACCGGCCAAGGCCTGCGTCGCCGAAGCCCGGTCGTTCACCATGGTGGCTACTCGCACCTGATGGGGCTTTCGTCCCTTGTCGAGGGTGTACGCCACATCGAGAAGGTCGAGTTCCGGGCTCGAATTCAGGTGCGCGGCCAGGCGCCCTTGTGATTCCACGAGGGCCTCATGGGTGTGCGCCGACAGCAACAGCACCTGCGGCCCGGAACGGGACGGCGCAGCGGCGACGACGGGGGCCTCCTGCACCACGACGTGCGCGTTCGTTCCGCCCACTCCGAACGAACTCACGCCGGCGTATCGAAGGCCGTCCCAATCCCACGGGCGATACTCTGTCGGTGCCACGAAAGGACTGCGATCGAGCCGCAGTTCGGGATTGGGCTTTTCGAAATGCAGCGTCGGCGGAATCGCTCGGTTCTTCAGGCACAGTACGGTCTTGATCAGACCGACTACACCCGATGCCACCTCGAGGTGTCCGATATTGGACTTGACGGAGCCTATATAGCATGGCGCCGACCGCTGTTTCCTCGATATCTCGAAAGCCCGGCGCAGTGCGTCCAGCTCGATGGGGTCTCCCAGCGGCGTCCCGGTGCCGTGGGCTTCGATATAGCTGATATCGGACGAGTCGACACCGGCGACAGCCTGTGCTTCGGCGATGACGTCCGCCTGGGCCGCGACATTGGGCGCTGTGAACGCCATCTTCCGGGACCCGTCGTTGTTGACGGCGGAACCGGCGATCACCGCGTGGACGGTGTCATTCGCCGCCAGCGCGTCCTCGAGCCTCTTCAGAACCACGATGCCTGCACCGCTACCGAAGACGGTACCGTCGGCCCTGGCATCGAAGGGCCGGCAATGTCCGCTCGCCGATGCCATGGATCCCGGTTCGTAGAAGTATCCGACGTGGTGCGGTATCCGAAGCGATACGGCGCCCGCGAGCGCCATGTCACATTCGTTCGACAGCAGGCTCTGACACGCCATGTGCACAGCCACCAGGGAAGAGGAGCACGCCGTCTGCACGGTCAGGCTGGGGCCTCGGAGATTGAACTGGTGGGACAGCCTGGTTGCCAGATAGTCCTTGTCGTTGTGAATCAACAGGTTGAGCAGCTCTGCGTTCGCTCCCTGAGCGATCGATTCGCGCAGGTCACCGTGCGAAAGGAGGTTGTGCAGCAGGTAACCGCTGGCCGCGCTGCTGCCGAACACTCCTATCGCGCCGTCGTACCGGTACGGATCACAGCAGGCGTCCTCGAGCGCCTTCCAGGCCGTCTGCAAGAACATCCGGTGTTGCGGATCCATGATCCGTGCCGCTCGCGGCGTGAACCCGAAGAATTCGGCATCGAACTTGTCGATGTCTGCCAGAATCGGGGCACGCCGCACATAATTCGGACGTTTGAACACCGCTTCCGGAACTCCCGACCCGATCAGCGTATCGTCGGAGATATCGATAATGGATTCGCGACCATGACGAAGATTTTCCCAAAATTCTTCCACTGACTCGGCGCCGGGAAATTTCCCGGCGATACCGACGATCGCAATCGAGTTCTCGATACCGGAATCGGCCGCTACTGTCACCTTACTCACGCAATCCTATTCTCCGCCGCGCGACCGTCGTGCCCGTGCGCTTCGGCGAGCGTGCGCACGTGCTATCGGCCGATTATGTGTTTCGTCGTTCTCATTCGAATGCTCGGACAGGCTCAACCCGAGCTGACCGGCGATGTCCTGTACCAGATCATGCAATGATGCGCCCTGCAACAGCAGTCCAACCGACGGTTCCACCCCGAAATCCCTTCGGCACGCATTCTTGATACGTATCGCCATCAGCGAATCCATTCCCACCGAAAACAGTGAAGCACTCGCATCGAGTCCGACCGACGACGTCGCGCCGACTATGGCGTTCAGACGGGAGGCCAATCGTTCCGCTATTGCCTTGCGCGCCTCGTCGGGGCCCATTTTCCGCAGACCGTCCGGGCCGATCCATTCTTCCGATACGTCCGCATGATCGAATTCTTGGATCACCTCCCCGAAATAGGCCAGCTGTTTCAGCTCCGGAAGATCCCGCGCACGATCCAGCCGCAGCCGCGCGACTCCGATACGCGCCGGGTTGTGGGCCAGCAGCGTTCCGAACGCCTCGACACCTTCCGCCGGAGTGAGCGGGTCGACTACAGGAAGCACTACCGACGTCGCCAATCCGACACCCGACCATTGGCCCCAATTGATCACCGATGCCGGTGCGCCCTGCGCGCGGCGCCATCGAACGAAAGCGTCGAGCCACGCGTTCGCCCCGGCATAGGCTGCCTGGCCGGGCGATCCGAGCATCGCGGCCATCGATGAGAAGGCGATCCACCAATCCATGTCCCGGCCGACGGTGGCGTGGTGCAGGGCCACCGCACCGGCCACTTTCGGTCGCCACACCTTCGTCAAGCTCTCGTCGTCCAGCGAGAGGAATATTCCGTCGTCGAGCACGCCGGCAGCGTGAATCAGACCCCGCAACGGCCGACCGGTCTGCTCGGCGGCCGCGACGAGTCTGTCCGCGGTCGTGGCGGCCGAAACGTCGCCGAGTTCGACGACCACTTCGGCGCTGCCGCCGAACTCCGCCAGCAGCGCCGCTACTTCGTCGGATGGCGCGGACCGGCCGTTGAGAACCACGCGGCCAGCACCCTGTTCCACCAGCCATCGCGCGATGCTGAGTCCCAGCCCGCCGAGGCCGCCGGTGATGATGTACGAGCCGTCGGTTCGCACCGTATTGCCCGGAACGTCTGAGCCGAGTTGCGCTCTCGCGAGTGTTTCCACATATCTGAGACCGCGACGCAGGGCGACCGTATCGTCTCCGGCGCTTGCCCTCAGTTCGGACAACAGTTCCGCGGCACCGTCGGCACCGGGGTCGAGATCGATGAGCGTCGCGTGCAATTCCGGATGCTCGAACGCGAGCGTCCGGATCACCCCGCGCAGTGCCCCGACCCCGGGGTCGCCGACTTCGTCATCGTGAACAGCAAGGCCGCCCCGAGCCACCAGCCACAGACGTGGCGATTGCTCGGCGGGGTGCTGAACGATCGTCCGAACAATGGACGACAAGTGCCGCAGCCACCCCTGTGCGCTCGCGATTCCCACCGCGGTGGCTGCCTCCCGCAGCCCGGCGGGATCGAGGAAGATCACTATCCCGGCCGGGGAAGTGCCTTCACCCTCCCCGGCCGACTCGTATGCCGCGAGCAATGATCGCTCGTCCGCGAGCGTAGCGGGGAGAACCCGCCCCTGATTCTCGCCGATCGCGGCGGCGACGGCCGACGCGGACGATGACCAGTTGTCGCCGTCGGTCACCAGGATCCAGCTGCTCCCATCGAACGAACTCGCCGGTGCCGTCGGTGGTTTCGCTGTCCATCGGGTGTCGAAGACCTTGTGCCCGATCGGAAGATCCAGCCTCCGGGAGGTCACTTTCCTCAAGGAGATACCGGTGAATTCCGCCACCGACCGGCCGGCCTCGTTCACGAGCTGGACCGATGCCTGGACACTGCGATCCACATCGTCGGACTGCCGTAGCCGTACGCGGCAGCCGACTGCGTGGCCGATCGGTTCGAAGATCCGGAAAGACTCGATCGATCGCGGCAGATAGGTGGCGTCCGCAGACAGCGTCGAAGAGGTGTCACTCAGCGCGGCGCCGATGCTCTGCAGGGCAGCGTCGAGGATGACCGGATGCGCCGTGAATCGAAGGTTCTGCGGAGCGGAGGCCGGGAGTTCGATCATGGTGGAAGCCTTTCCCCCGCCATGCCGTTCGATCCTGGTCAACGCCGCGAAAGCCGGCCCGTGTAGTTGGCCGGATTGCCTCAACAGGGCATAGAGCGCCGACACCGGCACCGTCTTCGTGGAAGTCCCCGGCTCGCCGCCCATATCGACGGGAGCCCGGTCGCGATCGCCGGTCACATCATCGACGCGACTCACCACTGCCCCGGCGTGCCGGAGCCAGTCGCCGTCAACCGACTGCGAGAAGATCTCGATCTCGGCCGTTCGATCAGCAGCCCGCCAGGTCAGGTGCGTGGTCAGGGTCAAGTGCTGGTCGAGCACGAGCATGGTGTCGACGGTGAAATCGTGCAGCTCCAGTTGTTCGGATCCGAGACCGAATACGTCACCGGCAGCACCCAGACACATATCGACGAACACCGCGGCCGGCATCACCGGCATTCCGTGCACCCGGTGATCGTTCAGCCACGGATGCCGTTCGGTACCGGCATCGACACTCCAGACGTGGGTGCCGGTGCGCGGGACACCAACGTTTCGGCCGAGCAGTGGGTGACCGCCGGTATCCACGACGGGCGCTCGATCGGCCGTCCAGAAGTTCTGATGTGCCCACGGCGCGGCCGGGACATCGACGAATCGACCTGTGTCGGGCCCGAGTTCGCCGAATGCCGGCTCGAGCGCGGACAAGACGCGCTCGAGTTGAGAACGAAACTCCTCGGTTTCATCCTGATCGCGCTTCATGGAGTAATTCACCATGAACTCTTCTCCCGCCAGCACCGACTCGAGCGTGTCGGTGACCGGTGAGGCGAGCAGCGGATGCGGAGACATCTCGGTGAAGAGCCGATACCCGTCGGCAGCCGCGGCCGACACGGCTCGGTGGAACTGCACGGGCCGGCGCAGGTTGTCGACCCAGTACTGGGGATCGAACAGCGGCGTCTCCAGCGGGTCGGCCGAGGTCGCAGAGTAGTACCCGCCTTCCGGCTCTTGTCTTTTCGCCACCCCCGCGAGGCGCTGGCGCAGATCGCCGAGCAGATTGTCCACCTGGGGGCTGTGGCTCGCCACATCACATTTGATGGACCAGACCGGAATCGACTCCTTCTCGGCCCGCGCCATCAGGTCGGCCAGCTCGGTTTCGTCGCCGGAGACGATCGTCTGGCTCGGTGCCGCGAGCACGGCGATATCCAGGCCGCGGTATCCGCGGATCAGTGCGGCGCAGTCGGCCGAGCTGAGCGACAGCATCGCCATCGCGCCTCGGCCCGCGTTTCGCTGCAGCAGCAGGGAGCGACGACAGATGACGCGCACCCCGGTCTGTACGTCGATAGCGCCAACAACGACCGCCGCGGCGATCTCCCCCATGGAATGACCGATTACGGCGCCGGGTGTGACCCCGTACGAACGCCAGAGCGCCGCGAGTGCGACCTGAATACCGAACAGTGCGGGTTGAATTTGCGAGATTCCGCTGAATTCTTCGCCGCGGCTCAGCATGTCACGAAGATCGAAATCCACTTCGGCGGCGATCAGCGAACTCACCCGCGAGATTTCCGCGGCGAAGACGGGCTCGTCCGCCATCAGCCGCTGACCCATCCCGGCCCACTGCGATCCCTGGCCCGAGAACAACCACACCGGCCGCAGCCCGCTCCGGAACCGTCGATGCACCACGGCGCCATCGGCTTCCGGCCGGGACAGTTGCCGAAGCCTGCGGGTAATCGTGGCCCGGTCCCGGCCTGCCACCACAGCTTGATGCCGATAGCTCGCCCGTGTCCGGTTGACGGTGTGGGCGATATCGTCGATCGAAACCTTCGCCCCGTCGCCTGCCATCCAGTTTGCGAGGGCATCGGCCTCGGCGGCAATCCGTTCCGGCGTCTTCCCCGTCAGGCGCAATGCCGTGACGGGACGTTCCAGCACCGCTGTCAGCGGCACTTCCGGTGCCTGTTCCACGATCACGTGCGCATTGGTGCCGGAAATGCCGAAGGACGACACCCCGGCACGACGCGGGTGATCGGCGACCGGCCATTTCGTGCAATCGGTCGGAACGAAATAGCGCGATCCCGACGCGTCTATCTGCGGATTCCACTCGTTGAAATGATTGTTGGGCGGAATCGCGTCGTTGTAGAGCGCCAGACTCGCCTTGATCAGCCCGGCCACCCCGGCCGCTGCCTCGAGATGACCCAGGTTCGTCTTCACCGCACCCAGCGCGCAACTGATACCCGCGGCGCCGTAGGACCGACGTATCGCATCGAACTCGATGGGATCGCCGAGCGGCGTTCCAGTGCCGTGTGTTTCGATCAAACCCACAGTCCCCGGCGGGACATCGGCCGATGCCAGTGCCTGACGGATCAGATCGGCTTGCGCAGCCCTGCTCGGGGCAGTGAGCCCGTTCGTCGGTCCGTCGTGGTTCACCGCCGATCCGCGGATGACGGAAATGATGCGATTGTTGTCGCGCACCGCATCGGACAGGCGTTTGAGCACGACGACACCGCAACCCTCGCTCCGGACGAATCCGTCGGCTTCGCTGTCGAACGCCCGGCACCTGCCCGTCGGCGACAAGGCAGACCATCGCGACATCGCCAGCCCCGCGTAGGGCGCCAGATTCAGCTGCACCCCACCGGCGAGGGCCAGGTCGCTTTCGCCCGACCGCAGGCTCTGACACGCGAGGTGGATGGCGACCAGCGAAGAAGAGCAGGCCGTATCGACCGTGAAAGACGGCCCGTGTAGACCCAGCAGATACGAGATACGCCCGGCGGCGGTGCTGTGGGTGTTTCCGGTAGCCATATGCGCGACCGGCTCACTGCGCCGCTCGATATTGACGATCGTATAATCCCAGCTCGTCATCCCGACAATCACAGCGGTCCGGCTGTTGCCGAGAGCGTCGGAGCGAATTCCGGAATTCTGAATCGACTCCCAAGCGACTTCGAGAAGTACCCGCTGTTGCGGATCCATGGCCGTAGCCTCGGCGCTGGATATACCGAAAAATTCAGCGTCGAACCCAGCGGGATCATCGATGAATCCGCCCCAGTTCATCGAACTGCTCTCGGGAATTCCCGGATGCCGTTCGTACTGCTCGCGAATATTCCAGCGCCCCGCCGGCACTTCGGTGATCGCATCCCGTTTTTCCATCAGGGAATCCCAGTAACTACCGGAATCGGTGATGCGCCCGGGGAACCTGCAACCAACGCCGATGAGCGCTACAGCGTCCGTTTCCGCCGACGTGGATACGTTCACATCCTCGGCAGCGAGCGCACGGCGTAGCGCAGCCTTGGTTGCCGGAGAAAGCTTTTTTAACAGCGATTCCGCGCCGGGCTGCATCAGTGGGCTACACCGGCATCGATCTTTGGATTAGAATCGTTGAACATAGTCATCCCCTCCGAGCCATGAATTGCACTTCTCCCGCGTGACTTCGACGCTCCTCGCCCCGAGTCCCCTTACTTTGGAAGCTACCAGCTACGTAGGACCGGAGCTTCTCCGCCTAATGTGAGATAAGTCACACTCGCTTGAGGTGATGGTGGCCTCCGTGAAGCCTGGGGAGCAATTCGTCCACTCGGATCGGCAGGGGGCCGCCATACCTGGCGCAGGTTTATTTCAGCATGTCAGCATGCATCTTCAGAGGTCAGACCAGTCCAGCAGCGACGTGGCGGCCCCGGACTGCAGGCCGCCGGTCCGGCCGCCGGCGAGCGCGACCCGGGAGCATGTGGTTACGACCACCAATACCCTTGCACCCCATCGCAATTGGCTTTCCGCGCGGCACCTTCGCAAGCATCCCGCAATCCACGTGATCGCCCTGGACCGACCCGCGCACCCCTCGAACCCAACATATCGGCGGACATACGTTTTGCGCATGAACGGCCGGATCACGAAGCCACTCATATCAGTGCGATACGCCGAAGAAAAGGATGGTAAAGAACAATGACGATCGTCACCCAGAAATGGCGTAAAGGCACACCCATCACTTCAGGATGGGATTACACGGTGAAGCATCCGATCGTTGCGATGGTCTACACATACGTCGCATTCGGATCCGATTACCGGCGTTTCTATGCCGACCTGAAAGACGTGCGCGGTCTGGTCGACGGCGCCGAGGTCCTCGATATTCCGTGCGGCGGCGGTGCGGTATTCCCGCAACTGGCCGGCACCACACCGAAGCGATACATCGGCGCCGACGTCTCCCCGGCGATGCTCACGCTCGCCGCCAAAGAAGCAGAGAAATCCGCAATCGGGAACCTCGAGTTGGTCGAACGCGACGTGGTGACACTTCCCTACGATTCGGAATTCGACCTCTGCCTGAGTTACATGGGCCTGCATTGCATGCCCGATCCGGCGGGTGCGATAGCCGCTGTCGGGCGCGCGCTACGCCCGGGCGGTGTATTGCGCGGAAGTACGGTTCTCACCGGTAAGGGCCGGAAGAACGATCTCTTCGTGTCACTGTGGCAACGGCGCGGGATCTTCGCCGATGTCTACCCGGAGAACGAGCTTCGTCAATGGCTTCAAGCGGCCGGCCTCGATCAGATCACCATCAATTGTTCGGGCGCGATCGCATATTTCTCGGCAACCAAGCCGGGGCGCGACTGATCATATAGCCGTCCGCCGATAGCTCCCGCCCCGAGAGGACCCCGCATTGTTTCACCGGATCACACAACTGGCTGTCGCCGCACCACGACGAGTCGTCGCCGTCACGATGGCGCTCTTTGTCGGCGCGGCGATATTCGGCATCCCGGCGGTGGGGAGCCTGTCGGCGGGCGGCTTCAATGATCCGGAGTCGGATTCGGCCAGGGCGACCCGGCTACTGACGGACAAGTTCGGCGTCAGCGATCAGCAGTTGCTGATCGTGGTGACCGCCCCCGACGGTGCCCGCAGTGAACAAGGTCGACAGGTCGCCATCGATGTCGTCGACCATATGAAACGGTCGCCGCACGTCATGGACCTGTCGTCGGCGTGGACCTCGCCCGAGCAGGCAGCGGCGGCCATGGTCAGCAAAGACGGCAGGTCCGGGCTGATCGTGGCCAATCTCGCGGGCTCGGAGAACGACGCGGAGCACTACGCGAAGACCCTGTCCGACGAAGTGGCGCGCGACAGGGGCGACGTCACCGTGCGCGCCGGCGGCACGCCACTGGCCTACGCGCAAGTCAACGAGCAGAGCCAGCACGACCTGCTTCTGATGGAGGCCATCGCGATTCCGCTGAGCTTCGTTGCGCTGGTGTGGGTGTTCGGCGGGCTGTTGGCGGCGGCCTTGCCGGTCGCCGTCGGATTGATCGCCATCGTCGGTTCGTTGTCGGTGCTCAGGCTGATCACCTTCGGCACCGAGGTGTCGACCTTTGCTCTCAACCTGGCGACCGCGCTGGGATTCGCCCTGGCGATCGACTACACCTTGCTGATCATCAGTCGCTACCGCGACGAAGTGGCCGACGGCGCCACCGGCAACGCCGCGCTGTTCCGGACCATGGCCACCGCGGGCCGCACCGTGGCGTTCTCCGCGATCACCGTCGCACTGTCCATGTCGGTGCTGGCGGTGTTCCCGATGTATTTCCTGAGGTCGTTCGCGTACGCGGGCGTGTCCATCGTCGCCTTCGCGGCGATTGCGGCGATCGTAGTGTCACCGGCGGTCATCGTCCTGCTGGGGCACAGACTGGATGCCCTGGATGTGCGGCGCCTGGCTCGCCGCCTGCTGGGCAGACCCGATCCCGTGCCCACACCGATCGAGCAGTCGTTCTGGTACCGCTCGACCAAGCGCGTCATGCGCCACGCCATACCGATCGGTCTGGCTGTGATCGCACTCCTATTGCTGCTCGGATCTCCCGCCATCGGCATGAAATGGGGATTCTCGGACGACCGCCTGCTCCCGGATTCCATGTCGGCACATCAGGTGGGTGACCAGTTACGCAGCGAGTTCGCCATCGATCCCGCGGCGTCGATCCCCATCGTCATCCCTGACGCGGCCGGCCTGGAACAGGCCGACCTGGAGCGTTACGCCGCAAACCTCTCTCTCGTGCCCGACGTCGCCGCGGTGGCCGCCCCGACCGGCTCGTTCGCGGGCGGCATGAAAGTGGGGCCACCGGCCGATCTGGCCGGCTTGGCCGAGGGCAGCGGGTTTCTCACGGTCTTCAGCACCGCACCGATGAGCACTGACGCCTCCGACACACAGCTGGACAGGATTCACGATGTGGCGGGCCCGGCGGGCCGATCGGTACAGATATCCGGACTCGCGCAAATCAACCGTGACAGCGTGGATGCCATCACCTCACGGTTGCCGCTGGTGCTCGGGTTGATCGCCGGCCTCACCTTCGCACTGCTCTTCCTGCTCACCGGAAGTGTCGTGCTCCCGGTGAAGGCGTTGATCCTCAACGTGTTGTCACTGACGGCGACGTTCGGCGCGCTCGTATGGATCTTCCAAGACGGCAACCTCGGAGCCCTGGGAACCACGCCCACCGGAACCCTGGTCGCCAGCATGCCGGTGATGTTGTTCTGCATCGCATTCGGCCTATCGATGGACTATGAGGTGTTCTTGGTCTCGCGGTTCCGCGAACATTGGGAGACCTCCGACCACAGCACTCAGGCCAACGACGAGGGCGTGGCGCTGGGCGTAGCCCGAACCGGACGGGTGATCACCGCCGCCGCGCTGCTCATGGCGATCTCATTCGGCGCGCTGACAGCCTCGCAAGTGCCATTCATGAGGATGTTCGGCCTCGGGCTCACCCTGGCGGTGCTGATGGATGCGACACTTATACGCACTGTGCTGGTGCCTGCGGCGATGCACGTGATGGGCCGCGCCAATTGGTGGGCTCCGAAACCCCTTGCCGCACTGCATGATCGAATCGGAATCAGCGAATCTCGCTAGACGTACCGGATTCGCTGCCGGTGTCACCACGTGATGCCGTCTCGGTTTCGGCGTAACACGCCGGTCCGGCGGCGAGCCGATCCAGTGTGCCCGGATGTGCTAGTCCTACCGGGGTTTCGGCGAGCTTCGTACCGAGCAGTGGATCTGCTCGTGAAGATGTACTCACAACCCACCCGGTCGAACGCTACCCGAGACGCGAGCACGTCCCCGATGCTGACACGGCTCCCCGACCACTCTTTTTAGAGGGACTTTCTACTCTATTTGCCTATCGGTAACTGTGATGAGGTTGGGCCCGTCGAACGCTCCACCCCGCAGACAGTGAGGTGTTCAGGTGATGATTGCCCCTCGAGTTGCGTGTGCCGCCCACCCGGACATCGGCGACAGCGCAGCCGATATCACCACCAGTCGCGCCGTGCGCTACTTCGCCGATGCGACCACTGCGTCCTATGTCCGCGGGCGGACTCGATAGCTCATCGCGCCAGATCGTTCCAGCCTGGTGCGATCTCGCCATCACCTTCCCATCCGTGCCGTGCCCGCAGACATGGCTTCGACCGAAGGCAGGACATCCGATGCACAAACAGATCTCGGACCCGGCCGGTGCGCGCCGGTTCACTCGCGCCTCGGCAGACATCGGGTTCGCCCGTCGGCGCCGGCGTCCGGCCGTCAGGACCGCTATCGGCTATGTGCGTGCCGACCTGACCGGTCCGAGCCGACCGCAGTGCGAATCACTGATCCGTACCACCGCGACCGATCTCGGCTACGAGCTCCTCGGGACTCTGATACTCACGGCGACACCGTTGGCCCGATTACAGTTCCTCGTCACCGAGCTCGCCGTCGATGTGGTGTTGTGCCCCACGTTCATCCACCTCGATGGCCAGGTGCCCGCCGACCTGCTGACCGTCACCGATGTGATCGTCATCGACCCGCCCATCACCTACTGCCGCCGGGACCCCCAGCTCCTGGACTGAGCAATTCCGGGTCGATCCCGGGGCTGCACCGTGCCGGCGCGGAAGTCATCGAGCGGGCGCCTCTGCGCTATCCGGTTCAGCGTCGAGGCGGCCGGACTCACAGAGCCTCACCTCGGTTCGTTGCCGAGGTGAGGCTCTGGTCTGCTACATGGCCCGTTCCGCCGGCTGAACGAGGACTGGACCGATTGGGTCCCGCCCGGGTCACTCAGGACCACACGCATCCGGTCACGCGGCGTTCGCGGAAGCGATCGAGGCGAAGGTGACTGGCATCGCCGCCGGTCCACGCAAGGTGACGTGCTCGCGGTAGCTCGGTGGATCGCTGACCAGGCGGGGGTCGATGACCCGGCGGGCGAAGCAGTTGATGGCGACGGTGGCTTCGAGCCGAGCCAGCGGGGCACCGAGGCAGAAGTGCTGGCCGAGACCGAAGGCGAGATGACGATTCGCACGGGCGGGGTCGAATCGATCGGGGTCGGCGAACACCGCCGGATCGCGGTTGGCCGCAGCGAGGAGCATGACGATGAAGTCACCGGCCGCGATGGTGATATCCGGGAGCTGGATGGCCTCGCGGGCGATGCGGGGAACCAGCTGGACCGGCGGGTCGTAGCGCAGGCTCTCCTCGACCACTGATGTGACGAAAGGCGGTGCTACGCGCAGGATCTGGCGATGGAGGCGATGAGAAAGCAGAGCCAGAACGGTGTTGGAGATGAGATTGACCGTGGTTTCGTGTCCAGCGATCAGCAGGAGCGCGCAGGTGGTGATGAGTTCGTCGTGGCTCAGGGCCTGGCCTGAGTCCTCGGCGACGATCAGGGCGGACACCAGATCGTCACCCGGTCGGGTGCGGCGGTGGCGCACGAGCTGTTCGAAGTAATCGTGCAGCGCGTTGTTATCGCTGACCAGTGCCGCGGGGTCGGGGCGGCCGGTGGTGGCGGTGGCCGACACCGGGTCGAGAGCGCGTGCCAGTCCAGTCGACCACCCTCGAATCAGGGGTTCGTCATCGAGTGGGACACCGAGTAGTTCGCAGATCACTGTGACCGGCAGCGGGCCGGCGAGATCGGCGACGATATCGAGTTGCCCGCGCTCGGCCGCGCGGTCCAGAGCCGCGTCGGCGATGGCGGTGATCCGTGGCTCCATCCGGCGCACGACGGCGGGAGTGAAGGTCGCGGCGACCAGACGACGCAGGCGGGCGTGATCCGGGTTGTCGCGGAACAGCATGGGGGCGATGCCGGTGAGTTCGCCGGCGAGGTCTCCGGCGAGGTCGTGAACGGGGGTGGGTCCCAAAGGAATCGAGGCGTAGTGGCGTTCGACGCTGCTCGCCTTGTCGCGCAATACCGTTGCGCAGTCCTGATACGAGGACAACACCACTACCGGTGCCCCGCCGAGCCGGACAGGTCCGTGCTCGCGGATGCGGTGGTAGAGCGGGTACGGGTCTGCGCGGTGTGCGGGATCGAGCAGCTGAGCGAAAAGTCCGAGGTTGCGCGCGGGTGTGGTGGTCATGATGCCGCCGAGTGGGTCAGCCGTGCCGGATGGCGCGGTGGGTGAAGGTGGGTGCGGTGCCGGGATTGAGCAGTGCGCCGGTCAGCTCGCTGGACGGGAAGAATTGCAGGAAGCGTGAATCCTGCTGGGACACATCGACGATGGTCTTCTCGATGACCAGCGAGTTGTACTGCTCGTACGCGGTTTCGATGGTGTTGGCGTTCAGCACCACCTCGTGTCCCCAGGATTTCGCGGCCTTCGCCAGACCCGGAATTCGAGACTGGTCCGGCGTGAGACATTCCGTGGCGATGGCGTTTTCGCTGATCGCCCAGATGCCGGTGTCGGTATTGAGCACCAGCGACTGGTTACCCATGGCGTGGCCCGGCGTGGTGATCAGCGCGACACCGGGGCCGAGCAGGACACTGCCGTCGAGCGGCAGGATCTTCTCGGGTGGCAGGTCGACGAAGGTGCTCGGCTGATACCAGGGCCGCTGGAACGGGTGCAGGTCGGCCATGGCCTCGAGCTCGTCACGCTGAGCCAGCAGCTTCGCATTCGGGAAAGCCGCTACCACAGGTTGATTCGGGCTGATGTCGGGTTGCGGCGAGGTGGTACCCAGCCAGCGCCGCACATCCTGGGTGTGCAGGTGGTCGAAGGCGAGGTAGTCGACCTCGGCCGGGTCGACTCCGGCGCGGCGGCAGGCAGTCAGCACATCGGTGTGCTCATGGACGAACACGCCTCGTACCGGTCCTGGTGCCAATCGCTTCATGTCATCGAAATACGGTGTGTAGGAGTCGAGTTCATGATCGCTCGGCTCGAACAGCAACGTGCGCGGGGTGCCGTCGGTCTCGGTCCAGCGCACGATCAGCAAGCGGTTGCTGATGGTGACGAACGGTGTGGGACTGATCGCGGCGCGGAACAGACCGTAGCGGGTCGGATACGGCAGCGATATCAGATCGTGGGTCCGCACCGAGTCCGGTCGCCCGGTGGCGGCGAACTCGCGACGGAAATTCAGTGCGGCCGTGCGGCATGCGCGCAGTCGTGGACCGAAACCGCCCGGTGCGGTGAGTGCCTTGTCGAAGGTATCGATGCGGGGGAACGGCGCGGTGACGGCCGGTCGCGGGATGGCGAGCGGTTCGGTGATGAGTCGATCGGCGATGCTCATAGGACTCGAGGCCGCATCCGGCTCGCTGTGAACAGCGGGGTGAGCGGTCGCAGCGGTATCGGTGGCACCCACACACCGAGCAGATCGACGCGGTGCAGCCGCGCTTGGATCACCCGCCCGATCCCCATCTGGTCGAGTGGATCGCGTTCGGAACCGTGTACGTCCAGGCTGAAGTCCTCGATCTGGCGCACCTCGATCACCCGCTCGCGGGGCGTGAAGCCCACCACGAAGGCGGGAAACAGCCCGGTGAGGCCGACGACATTGCGGTGCGGGCGGCCCAGAATCGGTGGCGGATCGGCGATGACCGCGCCGAGCCTGCCACCCATGGTGAGCAGCTTGTTGCCGCGGCGCGACGCCTCGGCGCGGATCTCGGTGTCGGTGACTGTCCAGTCGACCTCACCGAGCTTCTTCGGATAGCCGAGCAGTTCGCGCCCCATGATCAAGGCGACATCGTCGTCGAGAATCATCCACGGGCAGTGGATTCCGGTGCCCCGCACCGTCTTGATGTGCACGAACAACCCCGCCTCGTGGTATCCCGGCGACTCGAAGTTGTTGTCCGGGAAGCACGCGGTGAACAGATCCGCGCGCGCCGGTTCGGTCAACCGCACGCCGGCCGGGAGCCACCTCTTCATCGCAGCGGGGTCGATGTCGACGGTGGCGCTGAAGTAGTGGGCGTCGCGGTAGAGGCTGCGGCGCGGATCGCCGATCGCCAGTGCGCGGCGCATATCCGCCCGGAAAGATCGGCCCTCCGTCCGGTCGGCAGGTTCCCAACCCATGTCACTTGACCCTTCGGTAGATGGTGCGCAGGATCGGCCCGACCAACCCGCGCGGGGTGTACTGGCCGCCGACGGTCTGTACCTTGGCGAAGATGCCGGGGACTACACGGCGGCGACCGCCTGCCATGCCCGCGATCGCATCGTTCGCAGCCTGTTCGGCGCTGACCCACAGCGGGCCCGGCACCATCCGGTCCAGGTTCGGAACCTCAGCCACCTCGGCGTATTCGGTCCGCACCGGCCCCGGCGCGAGCAAGGTGCACTGCACGCCGGTGCCGGCCAATTCACCGTGCAGCGATTCGGCGAAGGTGTTGGCGAAGGCCTTGCTGGCGGCGTAGGTGGCATTGTTCGGGCCGGGCTGGTTGCCCGCGGTGGATCCGGTGATCAGGATCGCGCCCGCGCGGCGGGCGAGCATGCCGGGCAGTACAGCGAGCGTGAGGTCGTGGACGGCAACGGTATTGAGCTCCACCTGTTGGCGTTCCCTGGCCGGGTTCGCGGTCGCGAGCGTGCCGTAGGTGGCGAAACCGGCGTTGTTGCACAGGACGGCGATCTCGCGGGTGGCGAGTTCCTCGCACAGTTTCGCGCGCTCGTCGCGGTCGGACAGGTCGACGGCGCGGACCTCGGCTTCGACGCGGTGACGTTCGGCAAGCCGATGGGCCAACTCGTGCAACCGGTCTTCGCGGCGTGCCACCAGGATCAACGAGTATCCGCGACCGGCCAGGCCGTCGGCGAGGGCTTCGCCGATCCCGGAGGAGGCTCCGGTGACGACGGCCCGCAGGGCGGGAGTGGGAGTGGGCAGGCTCATGAGTTGCTCCTCGGTGATCAGAATTGGGTGAGCGCGCGGGCGGTCACGGTGGTCCCGGCGGCGACCAGAGTCCGGATCGCGCCCGGTCCGCTCACCTGACGCTCGCCGGCCGCGATGCGCCGGAAATTCGCCGCGTGCCAGGCCAATTGGAGGTAGGAGTTGACCGGCGTCGCGCCCTTGATCGGGATGCGCGGCGCCGTGGGCAGCGTCTGCGGCTCCTGCGTACCGGCCAGCAGTTCGGCCGCGATATCGGGGCGCACCGCGAACGGGCGGCCGAGCCCGATCACATCGACCGCGCCCTGTGCCAGCACGTCGTTCATGAATTCGAGGGTGCGAACACCGCCGGTGAGCATGAGCGGCATCGCCGATTCGGCGCGCAGATTCTCGGCGTAGCGCAGGAAGTAGGCCTCGCGCGCACGGGTGCTGTCCTGCACCACGCCGGTCATCGCCGGCGCTTCGTAGTTGCCGCCGGAGACCTCCAGCAGATCGATCCCGAGCTGCTCGAGGGCAAGTGCGATATCGAGCGATTCGCGCTCGTCCAGTCCCCCGCTCTGGAAGTCGGCGGAGTTGAGCTTCACCGAGAGCAGTGCGCGTGGCCCGATGGCTGCGCGCACGTCGGCGACGATGTCGAGTAGCAGCCGACGACGATTCGCCGGGCTGCCGCCGTATCGGTCGGTTCGCTGGTTGGCGATGGGAGAGAGGAACTGCGAGAGCAGATATCCGTGCGCGGCATGCACCTGCACACCGGCGAAACCGGCCTCGACCGCCAATTCCGCGGAGCGTACGAAGCGACGTCGCAGGTCGGCGATGTCGTCGAGCGGCAACGCGCGCGGCTTGCGCAGGTTGTAGCCGATCGTCCCCGGACGCAATGCCGAAGGGCCCACCGGAAGCCGGTTCAGCGGGCCGATCGCGACTCGGCCGGGATGGTTGATCTGCATGACCATCACGGCACCTTCCCGCGACCCCGCGCGCGCCCAGTTGCCGACGGCTTCGAAGTGGCGATCGTCTTCGAGTGTCACATTGCGGGGTTCGACATAGGCGCGGCGATCGATCATCACGTTGCCGGTGATCAACAGACCCGCGCCGCCGCGACCCCACGCACTGTAGAGACGGGTCAGCGTCTGGCTGGGCGCACCGTTGATCTCGCCGAGCTGTTCACTCATCGCGGCCTTGGCGATGCGGTTGGGCAAAGTCACCCCGCACGGCAGGGTCAAGGGGCTACCGACGGCGATCGTCCGGGGTGCACGATTCTTGGGAGGCATGGAAGGGGCTCCTGTGTAGTGGGTTGGGAGTCAAGCGATCCGACGGGCGACGGCGAGGACTGGGCTCACCACGATGCGGGTCAGCCTGCGTGGCGCAACCGGCACGGGTTCTGGGCTCGCAGGTTCCGTCGCCGTCGTGACGGGACTGCGCAACAGCAGGATCCGCAATGTGAACAGCTGGGTGAGCACGCGCACCAGCCATCGGCCGCGCAGCACCTCCCAGCGCAATTCCGGTCCACCGGCGAGGATTTCACCGGAGGGTTCGGAGACGATCGAGTAGAGATCGCCGAGCGGGGTGCGTACTTGCTGTTGCAGCAACGCGGCCTCGGCGAGTAGCCGGGAGCTGTTCATCAACAACATGCCCGCGCCGGAACGCGGCGCGACCAGTCCGGCGAAGGAGAGGTTGGCCAGGCCGGGCGCGAAAGTGTGCGACACCAGCCGCGGCTGCCCGTTCTCCCAGGTGAGCAGCCCTTCGCGCAGGAACGGAAAGGTCGTCCTGAAACCGGTGGCCCAGACGATGGTGTCGTACTCCCCGCTGGTGCCGTCGACGAAATGCACTGTGTGCCCGTCCAAGCGCGCGATCTCGGGACGGACCGCGATCCGGCCGTGCTTGAGGAAATACGGCAGTTGCTGGTTGACCACCAGATCCTGGTCGAAGATGCGGTGCTTCGGCTTCTCCAGCCCGAACTGGTGAAAGCTACCCATCCCCACTGCGACGATCGACCGGAAGACGGCCTCCTGCAGTAGTTTCGGCACCGGAACCGAGCCGATGTCGAACTTGCTGCTCGGCACGCCGAGCACATACTTCGGGATGAACCAGTAGCTGCGGCGAAGAGAGATCTCCGACGTACCGAAATTCAGTGCGGCTTCCACCGCCAGATCGCATCCGGAGTTACCGGCGCCGACGACCAGGACCCGCGTGCCGTCGAGGTCGGCGGGGCGCTTGTAGTTTTTGGAGTGGATCTGCTTGCCGGTGAATTCGCCGGGATACGTCGGGATGTTGGTGTCCCAGTAGTGCCCGTTGGCGACGACGACGCCGGTGTACTCACGTGCCTCACCGCTCGCGAATTCGACTCGCCATCCCGCCATCCCGGTGTCATCGAGCGGCGCGACGTCGGTGACCTGAGAGTCGAACTCGATGCGCCGATCGAGCCCGAATGCGGCAGCGAAGGAATGCAGATAGTCGCGCATCTGCCCGGCACTGGGGAAATCCGGATAGTCGTCCGGCATCGGATAGTCGGGGTACTCGGTGACCGCTTTGGCGCTGATCAGGTGGGTGGAGTCGTACACCCCGTGCGACCAGTTGCCACCGATCGCGGCGGTCGCCTCGATGTGGTCGTAGTCGAGACCGAGGTCGGTATAGGCCTTGGCCACGGCCAGACCGGTGTATCCCGCTCCGATGATGCAGTACCGGCGCGTCATGGCGACCTCCCATCAAAAGCTACAGTCTTTGTAGCTACATTGAGTGTAGTATTTGCTACCTGGCGGTGCCCTGTCAAGCACGAGTCGGTTTTCGGGCCTCACGCGGGGCGTACACCGGGAAGTCGATGAACACGACGGCAAGGCATGCCGAGGTCGCCGCTCGATAACGGCGATCTTCGGCCGGTAAACAGCAGCGCCTAGAGAAGGCGGCGAAACATCGACGGCCGCGAGGGTGTCGACCCGGCTCGATCAGGCAGAGGTATGAAACGCAGGCAGAGCGGGAATGAGCTGTGCGGCGTAGTCACGAATGCGCTGCGGCGGGAACGCATCGGGTTCCGCCAGAACGAGTCGGCCCGCTTCCCAGAACAGCGCGTACACGAGACGGGCAGTGAGTTCGACATCGACCGAGACAAGCTGTCCGGACGGCGCCGCCGCGCGCACATACGCGGTCAGCGCCTCGGTGAACGCTCGGCGTCCGCGTTCGAGACGGCGGCGGAAGGCGGGAGTGCTGGAGTCGGCGAGCTGGAATGCCGCCCGCCATCTATCGGGCGCGGCCTGCACCGCGTCGAGGAAATGCTCGAGGCTGTCCGCCATTGCCTGGGTCGGATCGGTCGTCATCATCGGGACTACGGTGGCCATCTGCGCTACCGCCGCGGCCTCCTCCCGGTCGAGGCAGGCCAGCAGCAGCTGGTCGGAGTCGTCGAAATGGCCGTAGACGACCGGGCGACTCACACCGGCCTCCTTCGCGACAGTGTCGATGGACACCTTGTGCACGCCCTGCCCGACAATGACCCGCAAAACCGCGTCCAACAGTTGCTCCCGGCGCTGCTCAGGAGCCATTCGCGGGGCATATGCTGCCCTGCTCTGCCGTTCGGCCACGATCGCGTACCACCCTCTCCGCGCCGAGTGAGTCCAGCGACAGCGCAGAGGAAAATTCTACACACGCTGTAGCTGCACTAGATGCAGCAATAGGAATTCGCTCCCACGCCCCCAGAGCACCGGCTCACCGCGGCGCTCGGAACACGAGCGACCATCGCGACGCCGGGCACCGAGGGCACCTCAGCCGG